>JAJQFC010000126.1:0-8049 GCA_021201355.1 Planctomycetaceae bacterium
AAGCATGACGACCGGCGGCAGGATTTCATCTCCGAAGTGGATGAAAAGATGTACGCGGCAAAGATGGGGGGAGTAACCGGGTGTGTTATTGAAGCGGGACGGTTCACCGGTGATGTTGTGGCGGCTACTTACGCGATGCCGTGATCGGACCGCCTCCGCCCACCCGGTTTATTTCCAGTGACGAAGGGATTTTTTCATGAAGATTGTTGTTTTGGACGGGCATGTCGTGAATCCGGGGGACATTTCCTGGGAGGCGATTGAGACGCAGGGGGACTTCAGCTACTACGACCTGACGCCGGCGGACAAGGTTGTCGACCGTATCGGCGACGCCGAGGCGGTGTTTACCCACAAGGTGCTCATGAACGACGACGTTTTCGCCAAGGTGCCGTCGGTGAAATTTGTCGGGGTGTTTTCCACCGGCTACAACAATATCGATACGGAAGCGGCGAAGCGGCGCGGCATCATTGTCACGAACGTTCCCGGCTATTCGACCCATTCCGTCGTGCAGATGGCGTTCGCACTCCTGCTCGAGGCCTGCCTTCGCGTCGGGCACCATTCCCATACCGTCCATGCGGGCAAATGGTCGCGGTCGCCGTACTTTGCCTATTGGGATTATCCGCTCATCGAGATTCACGGGAAAACCCTCGGCATCGTCGGCTTCGGGCAGATAGGCCAGGCCGTCGCCGCCGTCGCCCAGGCGTTCGGGATGAACGTGCTGGTCCATAACCGGACCGTCAGGCCGGAGTTCGCGTCGGACCGATTGCGCTTCGTCGGCCTTGACGAGCTGCTGGCTGGATCGGATTTTGTCACGCTCCATGTCCAACTGGTGGAATCGAACAAGGGGATGATAGACGCCGCGGCCATCCGGTCGATGAAGGACGGCGCCATCCTCATCAATACCGCCCGGGGGCCGCTCGTCGTGGAGGCGGACGTCGCCGCCGCGCTGGCGTCGGGGAAGCTCGCCGCTTACGGCGCCGACGTGGCGACGGTGGAACCGATCCCCGCGGACAACCCGCTTCTTGGTCAGGAAAACGCCATCCTCACTCCGCATATCGCCTGGGCGCCACGGGACGCGCGGCTCCGGCTTATGGATATATCGGCCAAGAACCTGGCGGCGTACCGGGAAGGAAAGCCGATCAATGTGGTAAATCCGTAGTGGCGATCGGGAGGGTTGGGAGACCTTCGGCGGCGGCGTATGGGGCGTTTCCGACGCAACCGGTCGGGCTGTCCGGGACTCCCGGCGCTTTAGGCCTATAGTACGCGTGGACGCGTGGACATGGACATGGACATGCGCGTGGGCGTGGACATTGGCTGTGGGCTGTTGGACGGGTGTTGACCACCGCAGGGCATAATTTTCGATGTTAACAAAAAGTTTTGAATTATCGTGTGTTCGGACTTGCTTTCGGTCGGGGATGCGTTATACTGACTGGTACGTCATAGGTTAAACGGTTTATGGACGGGGCGAGGGTGGTTTCGGCCCTGTCTATGCCGGGAAAAACGCATTCTTTTTCAACCCTTTATACGATCGGAGGCATGTCATGCCGAATCTTCTTCTCAAATGTTCCGGTCCCGCCGCCGACGGCTGCATCCAGAAGGTGACGCCGGAGAGCGCCGGCTGGGGCTATGTCGGGTTCGAAGTTTATCTCCTGAAGCCGGGCATGACCCTGACGCAGGACACCGCCGACAACGAAGTCTGCCTTGTCTTCGTCACCGGGAAGGGCTCCGTGAAGACGAACGACGGCGATTTTCCGCACATCGGCGAACGGATGAACCTGTTTGACCGGACGAAACCGTATTCCGTCTACGTGCCGCCGAAGAACGCCTTCACCGTTACCGCCGATACCGATCTGGAACTGGCTGTCTGCAAGGCGCCGGCGACGGGGAAATATCCGTCCCGGCTTATCGGGCCGGACGACGTCAATGTCGCCCACCGGGGGAAGGGGTTCAATCAGCGCTACGTCCAGAACATCCTGGACGACCAGGCGATGGCCGAAAGCCTCCTTGTTGTCGAGGTCTTCACGGACGAAGGAAACACCTCGTCCTACCCGTCTCACAAGCACGACACGGACAACATCCCGAACGAGACCTACCTGGAAGAGACCTATTACCACCGCTTCGACCCGCCGCAGGGCTGGGCCATGCAACGCATCTACGACGACTCGCGGTCCATCGACGAATGCGTCGCGCCCTATGACCGGGATGTCGTGATGACGCCGAAAGGCTACCACCCGGTTGCCACCGTCGCCGGGTACGACAATTATTACCTGAACGTCATGGCCGGGCCGACCAAACTGTGGAAATTCACCTGGGAACCGGACCACGCCTGGATCAATACGGACGCCTATCCCCGGAAGAAATAGGCCGGGTGAAGGGGATCGATTGAACGGGACCGGTTAGACTGGCAGCTATCACATCGAAGAAGCGGGGCGCCCGATTCGTGGGCGCCCTTTTTTCGTTTCGGGCGTTTGGCCGGTATTTCATCCCGGTTTGTTCCGATCTTTCTTCCGCTAACTTCTCTATTAATATGGACATAAATAGGCTATAATAAACGTTTTGTTTTGAAAATGGCGTTTTTCTTTCCTCGAAAAAGTAAAAAATCAACAGATCGTTCGCCGTTGCGCGTGAACGCGGATATGGTGTTCCTCGGTTGAACCGGCCTGGCCAAACCGGTCGCCATACGTGAATCCAGCCGCCGGTGTTTGACCCTCTGACGAGAGGGAAGGGCAACGGAAGGGCGGATTGAGGACGCAATTCTTTTTCGAGGAGTCACTATGTCAACGAACGATCATTCCCAATTGATCAACCGTAACGAACCGAACCAGCACATGGCGAAGTCCATCGTCTACTCCGGCGTTCCCCTGAACCAGCAGTTGGACACCATCAAGGCGGACATTGCCGAACGGCCCACCGTCGCCCAGGTCGCGGACGGCTACTATGACAAAAACGAAATCGACAGCCAATTGGCCGCGATGGGCGGGGGCGACCACAGCCAATTGACGAACCGCGATCTGCCGAACCAGCACCTGGCGAAAGCCATTTCCTACAACGGCGCGCCCCTGAATGCGCAACTCAACACCATGAAGACGGACATCGCCGACCGGCTCACCGCCGCCCAGGTGGCGGAGGGCTATTACGGGAAGAGCGAAATCGACGCCCAAATGGCCGCCAAAGCCGGGACCGATCACGCGGCCCTTGAGAACCGGGCAGCCGCCGGCCAGCATCCGGCCGGGGCCATTACCTATAACGGGGCGGCCCTGGACGTGGAACTGGATGCGGTCCGGGCGAGTGTCCTGGAACGGCCGACCACCGCCGAAGTGGCTGACGGGTATTACGGCAAGAGTGAAATCGACGCGCAGATGGCCGGGAAAGCCGGGACCGATCACGCGGCCCTTGAGAACCGGGCAGCCGCCGGCCAGCATCCGGCCGGGGCCATTACCTATAACGGGGCGGCCCTGGACGTGGAACTGGATGCGGTCCGGGCGAGTGTCCTGGAACGGCCGACCACCGCCGAAGTGGCTGACGGGTACTACGATAAGAGTGAAATCGACGCGCAAATGGCAGGAAAAGCCGGGACTGATCACTCGCAGTTGTAGAATCGGGACGCCGCCGACCAGCACCCGGCCGCCGCCATTAGTTACAACGGCACCGCCCTTGACACCGAACTGGACGCGGTCCGGGCCGACGTCGCGACTAAGGTGACGGCGTCCGACGTCGCGGCCAACCATTACACCAAGGCGGAGGCCGACGCCCAACTCGCCGGTAACGCCGGCATCTATGACGCGACCTGCGTCACCTCGGGCACCCGGCACGACCTGACGATCCCCGGCTTCCCGGCGCCGTCTCCCGCCACGTTTACGGTGCGGGTGACGATGGATGCGGATTACCGGGCCGGGAACACACTCGCAATCGGCGGCACCGAGTTCGTGGCGCGGACGCAGACCAACGACCCCGCTCCGGACGACGTTGTCAAATCCGGCGCGACGGTGGAAATCGTCTTCGATGCGAGTCGAGGGCTGGCTTTTTTTAGAGCAGGCGTCGGGGCTAAGGCAAATGGCTGGAATATCTCCGTTGGCGGCGAAACGCCGGTCACCGAAGGTATCCACGTTCCCGACGCCGTGAGGCCTTCGCGAATTTTTCTGGATAATATATTTCAGATGCATTCTTCGCACGTTAAACAAGTGGCAACGCATGGTCACACCTTAATACTTTTAAATTCGGGAAAGGTGCTGTCATGCGGCGATAATGGGAAGGGACAACTCGGCCGAATAGTAACCTCAGGTAGCGAGGCCATAGAGAATCTTGGCATCATTCCAGGCCTAGATAACATTACGGCTGTCGCGGTAGGCCCTTGCATCTCGGCGTTTTTACACAATGATGGCAAAGTCTCAACTTGTGGGTGTTTTCATACCGTATACGGCTTTGTTGGTAACGCAAAACATGAAATTAGCACTATACCTAATTTATCCAATGTAGTTCAGGTGGCCATCGGTTACGGATTTATGCTATTTTTACTCAGCGACGGAAGAGTGATGTCTGTTGGTTGGAACCAAAATGGACAATTAGGTAGAAATGTCACATCTAGCCATACCAATCTAGGACTAATACCCAACCTAGAGGGGATTACGGCCATTGCCGCCGGTGGGAACCATTCACTTTTTCTTCAGAACACGGGTGAGGTATTTAGTTGTGGTGAAAGAAAGTATGGGCAGCTTGGAAATCCTAATGCTCGTTATGGTTCTGAAACTTCCTCGAATTTGGCGAAGATTCCCGGATTAAGTAATGTAAAAGCCATATCGGCTTGTGGTCAAAATTGTATGCATTCCTTGTTTCTACGTGAGGATGGTACGGTGTGGTCGTGTGGAAGTAATTTCTATGGTGAACTCGGGAGAGTCGGAGAGGATGTGTGTGCAATTGGTCAAACACCAGATATTACCGATGTAGTCTCTATGTCCGCCGGCTATCATACATCATTTTTCCTGAAAGCGGATGGAACTGTGATGTCATGTGGTTATAATAAGTTCGGTGTATTGGGAAGGTCGGTTATGTCTGGAACCTCGACTTCACCGAATATGGGTGCTATTCCTTCATTGAATGATATCGTTGCTATTAGCGCATGTGAGAGAAATTCCGTATTTATAGGAGGGGATGGGGCGATCTATAATTGCGGTTATAATCTTTGCGGATCGCTCGCTCGCGTAACAGTTAATGGCAGTGAAACTAAGACCAACCTTGGCAGGATAGACAACGCATTGGTGATAGCTGGAGCCCCAAATCCTTCGCCATATGGTGAGGGTGCGTTACTAGTACGTCATAACGGCGTCGATTCCAATCGAAGGGTATGCGTGTATGATGATGGATTCTCGAAAAGTTATGCGTCCCCTTTGAGTGTTTACCAAGTCGTTAACAATAGGGCAATTGAACAGCGTTTCCAGGTTTTCAACAATTCCATTTGATGCCATAAATTACTACTACGCATATAAAGAGCGCCTAAGTTGGGCGCTCTTTATGCTTTTAATCACATATGTGGACTTTCAGATTTGGTTGTTTCATATTCCATAGGCAAAACAATTCGTTACATGATCATTCACCATCCCCGTAGCCTGCATGAATGCGTAAATGACAGTCGATCCGACAAACTTGAATCCCATCTTCTTTAGCTCTTTACTAATTTGATCCGAAAGCGGGGTCGTGGCCGGGATGTCTGCCATTGTTTTTCGGTGGTTTTCTATTCTGGTGTTGTTGACGTAGGACCAGATGAACTTGTCGAAGCTTCCGTGATGCTTTTGCACTTCAAGGAAGAGTTTGGCGTTGGTGACGGCGGCATTGATTTTTAGGCGGTTTCTTATTATGCCTTCGTTTATGAGGAGCTTTTGGATCTTTGCCTCCTTGTAGCGGGCGACCTTGGCGGGGTCGAAGTTGTCGAAGGCTTTTCGGAAGTTTTCCCGTTTTTTCAGGATCGTCAGCCAACTGAGGCCGGCTTGCATGCCTTCCAGGATGAGCATTTCGAACAGCTTGTTGTCGTCGTGGACGGGGCGGCCCCATTCGTTGTCGTGGTAGTCGATGTAAATCGGGAGATCGCCGGCCCAGGGGCAGCGGGTTGGTTTATCCATATCGGTCGTCCTTTCGTGTTGCTATTCAGGGGGTTTTCGGGATGATGTAGGGTTTAGCATTCTCTATGAGTTTTCAGTATACCACAATGGAGCATATCCGGTAATGGCGAAGTTGCGTGTTGTCGATGGGCCGCTTTCCGGCACCGAGTTCGTCCTCAAGGACGCGGTCTCGGTGGCCGGACGACATTCGGACTGCGCCATACCCATACCCGATCCGAAAGCCAGCCGCAACCACGCCGAATTCGTCGCCGACCAGGAAGGGCAGTATTCCATCATCGACGTCGGGTCGTCGAACGGCACCTATGTGAACGGCATCCAGTTGCCGCCGTCCGTGCCCCGGCTCCTCGCCGGCGGCGATGAAATCCGCATCGGGCAAAACACCTTCCGCTATTTCGCCGGCGACGCCCGGATTCCCGACCTCGACATCCCCGGGTATGTCCTTGACGACATCCTCGCGGAAGGCGGCATGGGGTCGATTTTCCAGGCCCGGAACAAGGAGACGGGACAGCCCGCCGCCATTAAGATTCTTCATCCCGGCTATGCGAAGCATGAAGAGTTTGTCGAACGGTTTATCCAGGAGGCGCGGGCGGCCGGACGGTTGAGTCATCCGAACATTATCAAGGTCTACAACGTCGGGAAGACGACGAACGGGCGGTATTATTTCACGATGGAACTCGTCAAGGGGTCGACCCTGACGCAGCGCATCCCGCTCCTCGGCGTCGAGGACACGGCCAGGATGTTTTATGAAATCGCCGACGCCCTCGATTATGCCCACCGCCGGGGCATCATCCACCGGGACATCAAGCCGGACAATATCCTCATCGGCCACGACGACGAACCGAAATTGACCGACCTCGGCATCGCCGTCCTTGACCAGCGGGACATGCCGCAGATCGGCAGTCGCGTCCTCGGGACGCCGCATTACATGAGCCCGGAACAGGCGTCGGGGAAAAACATCACGGCGTCCACCGACATCTATTCCCTCGGCGCGACATTCTATCACGCCTTTGCCGGACAACCGCTATTCGACGCGAACGATCCGCAGCAGATCATGATCAAGCACGTCAGGGAAAAACCGCGCCCGCTCCACGAGGTCCAGCCGAACGTCCCGAAGGAACTGGCGGCGGTGGTGGACAAATGCCTCGCGAAAACGCCGGAGGAACGCTACCCCGACGCCGGACGCCTCCGGAGCGCCATCGGCGCGGCGATCCGGAAGCAGTACCCGGACCTCCTGGCCGGACTGCCGGACGGCGGCAAGGGTCGCCAGGTGCCGGTGTGGGTGCTGGCGGCGGCGGGAGTGGGGGCGCTTCTCTTCGTGGCGGCGATGCTGTTCTGGCTGGTGTAATCGGCGAACGTCAGGCCGAACAGGGGAGTTCCGCGCCGGAACGGTGGAAGTTCCTTTTTTTATTCCACTCGACGCTCCCCTAAAACCGGTCAACGTTGCCGTGCCTTCGTCACATCCGGTCACACGTCGTTTCCGCCGAAAAACAATGAGCGAATCATGAACCTGTCGCCGTCCTTTTTCGTCTTCTCCTGACGATATGAAGTAGACACCCTCAAACTTCCTGAAAAAGCCGGCACTTTCACGCCGGCTTTTTTAACATCCATTGCTTGAAACCGACCTCGTGTCCGGGTCAGGCGAAGCTGTCGCTCGGGAGGAGGTGTTGTTCGCGAGGCGGTTCGACCGGGTCGGGGAGCGGCGGGCCGGGGACGGCGTGGCAGACAGCCGCGTCTTCCCGGACGAGGTCGGACAACTTCTTGTTGTCGTAGACGCGTTCTATCGCTTCCTTGGCTTCTTCCCACAGGCCGAAGAAAATGCATTTGCCGGTGAGCGGGCAGAGATGGCTCGCCATGCAGTCGACCGGGTGGACGGAACGTTCGATAAAACGGACGACGTCGCCGACGCTGATCGCCTCCGGCGGACGGTTCAGCCTGAAAC
>JAJQFC010000126.1:8059-14374 GCA_021201355.1 Planctomycetaceae bacterium
GCCTGAAACCGCCGTCCTTGCCGCGCTTCGACTGGACAAAACCGCCCTGGCGCAGTTCGTTCAGGATGTTCTCGAGAAAGCGGTGCGGGATGTGCTGGGCCTTGGCGATGTCTTTCAGGCGGATTAATTTGTCATCGTCCGATTTGGCCAGTTCGAACAGGGCCCGGACCGCGTACTGACACTTGAGTGAAAGGCTCATGGTGGTCTTCCGTTCAAGAATGTAAATAATATGGAAGTCGCGCTCCGGTACCGTCTTTCCGGACGGCGGATGGTCGGCGCCGTCGTTACTGCACCTGCGTACCGGGAAGTTCGCGGCGGAGGACCACCTGCAGTCCGGTCATCTGTTCGATGAGATCCGCCTTCTTGGGAAGTTCATCCATAATGATCCCCAAATCTCCGGCGATCTGCAAATACAAAATCAATTTACCGCCCGTAATCTCCGCCCGCATGTCCTTCACCGTTTGCCGGTGACCCCGGTCCAGGACGTCGGCCAGGCGGAGAATACCCGCCAATTTGCCGACGCGGAGCTGATCCCGCCGCGACAACGCCATATATTCCGGGTGATCGCGGGACGGCATTTCCAACCGGTGGAAATACACAATCTGCGAGGTCAGATTACGGTCGCTTTCGTTCAGTCCGACGATATCAGACCATTTCACCAGGTAACTGGAGTGGCGGTGGTGGTCGTGTTCGTTGACGTACATGCCGATATCGTGGAGGACGGCGGCGAGTTCGAGGAGAAGCTTGTCTTTTTC
Organism: Planctomycetaceae bacterium; assembly: GCA_021201355.1. Taxonomy (GTDB): domain Bacteria; phylum Planctomycetota; class SZUA-567; order SZUA-567; family SZUA-567; genus JAJBSZ01. The sequence continues at coordinate 8,815 of JAJQFC010000126.1, forward strand.
GCCGAGATCGAGCATTTCCTTCAGGCTGTCGAAGAGGCTGAGGGAGAAGTCCGTCACCAGGCGGGCATGGGTGCGGTCATACATGTATTGTTCGCCGACGGCGCGGGCCGACCGGACCATCTGGCGGCGGAAGGCCATGAGCGGGTTTTCGCCACGGAGCACCATCGCCATTTCGAGAAGGAGGCCGGAGAGCATTTCGGTGTCGGTGAAGGTAATCTCGTCGACGCCGCTCGCCTCGACAAAGTTGTCGAGAATGAGGAGGGCCGGAATAAGGATTTCCACCTCGGCGAGGCCCATGTTGAAAAGGGTGCCGACCTCCAGCGGGCTGAGGCGGGAGGCCTGGCGGGTGCGTTCCCGGACCATGTCTGCCGAGAGGATAAAATCGCGCTTGTGTCTGACCGCCGTCGGGTCGGAGAGGAAGGCGCGGTAGAGGAGGCGGTTCACGAGGAAGAAGTGGGAAATGTTGTATTCCTGATACGCTTCCCGGGTGGACCGGACAATGTTTGCGGCGATCGTTTCGAGGCGTTCCGCCCGGGTGTGGCTGCCGCCGGTGGCGGCGGAATGGAACAGGCGGGAGGTGCCGAGGCGGCGCGACCCGCCGGTCTGGAGGTCGTCGCCACGGAGAATCATGATTTCGGTCGATCCGCCACCGAGGTTGAGGGCGAGGGAATAACTGCCCTGCCGCTGCCTGAGCCAGGGGAGAAGGGCCTGGTAAATAATCCGGCTTTCCTCGATGGCGTCGAGGACTTCCAGGTCTAGGCCGGAATTGTGGCGGATGCGGTCGACGAGGATTTCCCGGTTCGACGCTTCCCGGACGGCCGATGAGGCGACGGCGCGGCGGTTTGGGACGCCGTAGTCGTCGAGGAGGCGGAGGAAGTCGTCAAGAATGCTGCAAATGGAGAAGAGCGTTTCCGGGAGGATGCGGCCGTGCCGGAAGGTGTCGGCGCCGGTGCTGACGGGATGGGTCAGTTCTTCCAGGATGCGGATGGGGGTGTCCGGGGTGTATTCGGCGATGTTCATCCGCATGGCGGACGAACCGATGTCGATGGCGCCGAGGAGGGCCGGGCGGTTGGCCGGGGCCTTCCGCCGGACCGGGCGTTTCCTGGGCGTTTCGGGGGCGTCGCCTTTGGCCGGCGTCATGAGGGGATTCCTTCGCGGTCGTGCGCCTGTACGCTCTGGGCCGTCCGCGTCCCGTGCGGCGGCGGGTACGGGTTATTGTACACAAACCGGCCAAGGAAAACCATCTTATGATGCCGCCAGATCGAGGGGCGCGAACATTTCCAGGAGGACGATCATGAGGTCGTAGCCGGCGTGGCTGCCGGCGGCGATGCCGAAACCGCGTTCAATGTAAATGATGGCGAAATAAATGCCCGCGAGGGTGCGGAATGTGAATACCGGGAGGTGGGCGTAGAACTGATCCACGGTGACAATCTCTTCCGGTCCGCCCGGCAGGTGGTGGAAGGCGGAAAACACCAGGGCCTGGAGAATGGCGGCGAGGAAGAATTTCCAGCCCCGGGACATTCCGAAGATTTTTCCGAAAATAAAGGCGAGCGTGCCCATGACGAGGATGCGGAAAAAGAATTCCTCATAGACCCCGGCGCCGCAGGACAGGACAAGGTTGGCCTGCCACGAGATGTCGGCGGCGCCGACGCCGTCCATGTCCACCGTCTGGGCCAGGGCGGCATTGAGGGGGAGGACGTTAATCAGTTTGACGACGAGGCGGGAGAGGAGAAACACCGGAAGCGCCATGACGAGGCTTTCCAGGATCATGAGGAGCCAGGTATAGGCCGGCGGCCAGTGCCATGATTTTCCGGACATGGCGTGCATGGTGAGGAAGACGATGACGACGGCGATAAAGGAGAGGAGAGGCCCGGCCATGCCGAGGCGGCCGAGGCCGTTCGCTATCGCAATGTCTATGGCGTTGGCCCAGCGGAGGCCGGTGAAGGTGTTCAGCCACCAGAGGCCGGCGTGGTAGACGAGAAACAGGGGAAGGGCGAAGAGGAAGCCGGTGAGGGGCGCCGATGAATTCTCCATATACAACTGGTAGGCGCCCGGGCCCCTGGTGTCGTCGAAATCCAGCGTATCCATCCTTGCGGTTCTCCCTCGCCCTGGTGTGTGAAGGTGGATCGGTCCGTCGGGTGACACGTTTTCCGGGGTCGGCCCCGACTGTAATGCGGGGCCGGTCCGGAATGGAGTTTCGTTTATAGTTGTAATTTATTCTTCGCCAGCCTGATTATTTGGCCTTGGCGTACGAGTCTTTCAACGTCACCGTCCGGTTAAAGACCGGCCTGTCCGGGCGGCTGTCCGGGTCGGGGACGAAATAGCCGAGCCGTTCAAACTGGTACGGCACGCCGTTCCCGCCATTCGGGTCGGCGAGGCTTGGTTCGAGTTTGGCGTCACGAATGATTTCGACGCTGTCCGCGTTCAGGTTGTCGAGCCAGGTGCCGCCTTCCGGCGGAACGGACGGGTCGTCCTGCGGGAACAGGCGGTCATACAAGCGGACTTCGCCGTTCACGGCGTGGCGGGCCGAGACCCAGTGAATGGTCGCCTTGACTTTCCGGCCGTCCGGGGCGTCGCCGCCGCGGGTCTCCGGGTCGTAGGTGCAGCGGAGTTCCGTGATGTTTCCGGCGGCGTCCTTGATGACGTCCTTGCAGGTGATGAAGTAGGCGTAGCGGAGGCGGACCTCCCGGCCCGGCGCCATGCGGAAGAACTTTTTCGGCGGGTCTTCCATGAAGTCGTCCGCCTCGATATACAATTCGCGGCTGAATGGGACGGGTCGGCAGCCGGCGGAGTCGTCTTCCGGGTTGTTAACGGCGTCGAGGAATTCTTCCTTGTCTTCCGGATAGTTTTCAATCACCACCTTGACGGGACGAAGAACCGCCATCCGGCGGAGGGCGCGGCGGTTCAGGTCTTCCCGGAGGCAGGCTTCGAGAAGCTGGATGTCGACGCGGGAATTCGTCTTCGCGAGGCCGATACGCTGGCAGAAATCGCGGATCGCTTCCGGCGTGTAGCCGCGGCGGCGCATGCCGGAGATGGTGGGCATGCGGGGGTCGTCCCAGCCGCTGACGCGGTTTTCCTGGACGAGCTGGATAAGCCAGCGTTTCGACAGGATGGTGTTCGTCAGGTTCAGGCGGGCGAATTCGATCTGCCGGGACGGGAACACGGGAAGGTTCGCTATGACCCAATCGTAGAGCGGCCGGTGGTTTTCGAACTCGAGGGAACAGCAGGAATGGGTAATTCCTTCGAGTGCGTCCGACAGCGGGTGGGCGTAGTCGTACATCGGGTAGATGTGCCATTTGTCGCCGGTTCGGATATGGTGGGCGTGGGAGACGCGGTAGAGGACCGGATCCCGCATGTTCAGGTTCGGGTGGGCCATGTCGATTTTCGCCCTGAGGACGTGGGCGCCTTCCGGGAACTCGCCCGCCTTCATGCGGCGAAAGAGGTCGAGGTTTTCCTCGGGCGTCCGGTCGCGGTACGGCGAGTTTTCGCCCGGGGGCGTGACGCCTTTCGCCCGGCCGTCGGCGGTGCCGCGTTTAATGCGGATTTCTTCGGCGGACTGGCTGTCGACGTAGGCCTTGCCGTCCTTAATGAGGATTTCGGCGAATTCATAGAGTTTGTCGAAGTAGTCCGAGGCGAAGAACAGCCGGTCTTCCCAGTCAATGCCGAGCCAGCGGAGGTCGGCCAGGATGGCGTCGACGTATTCGGTGTCTTCCTTGGCCGGGTTCGTGTCGTCGAAGCGTATGTTGAACTTGCCGCCGTAGGACTGGGCGAGGCCGAAGTTCGTTAGGGCCGCCTTGCAGTGGCCGATATGCATGTAGCCGTTCGGTTCCGGCGGAAAACGGGTGTGGACGTGGTCGTAGCGGCCGGACGCGAGGTCGGCGTTGATCTGCTCCCGGATGAAGTCGGTGGCGGGAGCGGGGCTGGTGGTCATTCTTGTATCCCTATTTCGTGGTTTTCGGTAAAGATTGGTCATTTGCCGGTCGATAACCGGCTTTTCCATAAAGCACCACATTATAATGATTTTCCCGGTACGTGGAAAGAGGCGGCCGGAGAAATGTCACGGGACAATCAATTGGTTTTAACGTTATGTTATCTTTCGTGGAGGAGAGGCCGGCATCCTGACCGTGTCCGGCAACCAATGGTGCCACGGCTTAAAAAAAGAAGCGGCCCGTGAATGGTCCCGGGCCGCTTCGCTGGATGGTGATGGTATTTCATGATGCGAACTGCGACGCGTGATTAATCGCGGTACGGTTCGTCTTCGCCGCTGTTCTCTTCCGACTCGGCGCCGGTGGACACCACTTCTTCGAAGTTGTGTTCGTCAACCGATTCGGCCGCGCTCCGGTCGCCTTCTTCCGCTTCCGGCTTTTTTTCCGGAAGAAGCGTGGGGTCCGGCTGCGAATCGAAGTAGATGTGGTCGTCCTTCAGGCGGACCGTCACCATGGTGCCGGGGGTGATGGCGCCGGAGAGGATTTCCTCGGCAATCGGGTCTTCGACCTGGCGGCTGATGGTCCGGCGCAAGGGGCGGGCGCCGTAGTCCTGGTTGTAGCCCTTGTCGATGAGGAAGCCACGGGTTTCGTCCGCCAGCTTGAGGCCGATGTACTGCTCGGTGAGGCGCTTCTGGAGGCCGGAAATTTCGATGTCGATGATCTTGTCCATATCCTCGCGGGTGAGGTATTTGAACACGACCATCTCGTCGATACGGTTGATGAACTCCGGACGGAACTCGCGTTCGACCGCGTCGTAGAGGCTCTTCCGGAGGCGGTCCATGTCCGAGTCCTCGTTCTTCTTCGTGAAGCCGAGGGAACCCTGCTTCCGGATGAGGTCGGCGCCGACGTTCGAGGTCATGATAAGGATGGTGTTCCGGAAATCGACCTTCCGGCCATACGAATCGGTAACCTTGCCCTCTTCCATGATCTGGAGGAGGATGTTGAAGATGTCGTGGTGCGCCTTCTCAAGTTCGTCGAGAAGCAGGACCGAGTACGGGCGGCGGCGGACCTTCTCCGTCAACTGGCCGCCTTCTTCGAAGCCGACATATCCGGGGGGTGCGCCGACGAGGCGGCTCACCGCGTGTTTCTCCATGTACTCGGACATGTCGATCTGGATCAACGCGTCTTCTTCCCCAAACATGAACTCGGCGAGGGCGCGGGCGAGAAGCGTTTTGCCGACGCCGGTCGGGCCGAGGAAGAGGAATGTCCCCATCGGGCGGCGCGGATCTTTCAGACCGGCGCGACTCCGGCGGACCGCCCTGGCGATGGCGGAAATGGCGTCTTCCTGGCTGACGACGCGTTTATGGAGTTCGTCCTCAATCTTGAGCATCCGTTCCTGTTCCTTGGCTTCAAGCTTGTACAGGGGAATGCCGGTGATGGACGACACGACCTCGGCGACGGCTTCCTCGCCGACGACGCCACGGGCCTGGTGGGTGCGTTCCTTCCAGGCTTCCTTGATTTCCTTTATCTCTTTTTTGAGCGCCTCGGCCTGATCGCGGACGCGGGCGGCCCGTTCGAAATCCTGGGCGTTGACCGCTTCCTTCTTTTCGCGTTCGAGGGGCTCGATTTCCTTT
>JAJQFC010000367.1 GCA_021201355.1 Planctomycetaceae bacterium
GAATTCGTCCCGGCCACTCAACGAGGCGGCACCCGGTACGGCGAAACCGGATGCGACGCCTCCCGCCTCACCGGACCATTTCACCCCGGAACGAATCGCTCGGGATTGCTCCCCGACGGCTCATCGCCGGCACGCCGACCCGGGTGTTCGCGGACGGCCTGACCCCGCCCGGTGCGGTAAGGCGGTGTTCCAGATAGCCGAGGAGCCAGTTCGCCGCCAGCGCGACAAGGGCGGAAAGGATGGACCCGGCGACGATCTTGTTCGTGTTCATCGTCCGGAGTCCGTCGAACAGGACCGCCCCGAGGCCGCCCGCATTGATGGCGGCGGCGATGGTGGCGATGCCGATTGTCGACACGACGGACAGCCGCAGCCCGGCGAACAGCGGCCCGAGAGACAGCGGCAGCCGCACCCGCCAGACGGTCTGGAGCCGCGTCATGCCCATGCCGGTGGCGGCCTCGACCACCGCCGGATCGACGTTTTCCAAACCGGCCAGAAAATTCCGGAGAAGGAGGTATTGGTTGTACAGGGTGAGGACGAGAATGGCGGTGGGCTTGCCGAGACCGGTAACCGGGATCATGAGGCTGAACATGGCGAGGCTGGGAATGGCGTAGAGAATGGAAAAAAGACAGTTCAGGACAACGCCGACCGGCCGCGCGAACAGGCTGAGAAGGGTCAGGGGCACCGCCAGCGCCAGAAACAGGGCGATGACAATGCCGACCAGTTCGAGATGTTCAACAAGGGCATAGGTAAGCTTCCCGTACTGGCTCGACAGGTAGTCAACCATGCCGCACCTCTTTCCACACCGCCTCCCGCTCCTGTTCCGCCGCCACGAGGGACCGGACAAACCCGTCCGCCGGTGCGGTGGCGATGGCGGACGGCGTGTCGAACTGCCTGACCCGGCCGCCGTCCATCACCACCACCCGGCCGCCGAGGCGGAAAGCTTCGGTAATATCGTGGGTGACGAGGAGGAACGTTTTCCCCAGCCCCGCGTGGATGCGAAGAAGCTCCTCCTGGAGGGACTGCCGGGTGATGGCGTCGACGGCGCCGAACGGTTCGTCAAGAAGCATCACCGCCGGCCCCGCCGCCAGGGCCCGGGCCAAACCGACGCGCTGCTGCTGGCCGCCGGACAGTTCCCGGGGATAGCGTTTCCGGTAGGTTGTTGGGTCGAGGCCGACAAGGTCGAGGAGTTCGTCGACGCGCTCGCGGATGCGGGCCTTGTCCCAGCCAAGCAGATTCGGCACGGTGGCGATATTTTTCGCGACAGACATGTGCGGGAACAGGCCGGACTGCTGGATGACATAGCCGATGCGGCGGCGAAGCGTCACCGGGTTGGCCTGGCGGACGTCCTCGCCGTGAAGAAACACCCGTCCTTCGTCAGGGTCGTAAAGGCGGTTGACCATTTTAAGAAGCGTCGTCTTGCCGCTCCCGGATGAACCGAGAATGGTGACGAACTCGCCCGGACGGATGGTCAGGCTGACCCGGTCCACCGCCCGGGCGCCGGCCCGGCCGAAAGATTTCGAAACATTGTCAAAGACGACGGCGTTGTCTTCCATAACCGCCCCTCCCTCTCTTCTCGCGCGCGGACGAATCTACGTTTCCCCCAGTAAATGCTGCTCTATTTCATGGTCGCGAAAAACTCCCGCGCCACATCCTCGTATTCCCGCTTGTCAACGTCCACCGCCGCGTTCAGGCGCGTGATAGTCTCCGTATCGAGCGCCGCGCTGACCCGGTTGAGGGCGGGCGCGATGGCCGGGTGGGCGTCAAGAACTTCCGTCCGGACGACCGGCGCCAGGTGGTACGGCGGCCACATCTGCTTGTCGTCCTCGAGGAGGGTGAAGGAGGCGGTGTCGACCAGTTGCCCTTCCGTCGTGTAGGCGGGCGCCAGATCGGCCTGGTTGTTTTTCAGAATCTGGTACTTGAGGCCGTTGTCGTAGACGCGGGACGACTTCCACTTGAACGGCCCGTAGACCTGAATCATTCGCGGCAGGCCGTCGTCCCGGTGATCGAATTCTCCCTGCGAGGCGAAGCGGATTTCCCCGGCGTGGCGCTGCAGGTCGGATATGTTTTTGATGCCGAGACGGTTGGCCGTTTCGGTGCGGATGACCAGCCCCTGGCCGTCGTTCGCCTGCGACCGGTCGAGCCAGGTGAGGTTGAACCGTTTGGCATATTCGTCCCGCACCGTGTTGTAGACGGCGTCCGGATCGGTCTGAAGATCCATCCGGAGAATCGTCAAGAGGCCGGTTCCGGTGTACTCCGGATAGACGTCGATTTCATTGTTCGTGATGGCGGTGTGGACGATGGCGTTCGCGATGGCGAAGACGCGCTTTACGTCAAAGCCTTCCCGCTCGAGGGCGAGGGCGTACAGTTCGCCGACGATCAAACTTTCCGTGAAGTCCTTCGAGCCGACACGGACGGTCGGCCGCTTTTCGCCCGCCAGGGCGGCCGTGGCCGCGACTAAGGCGGCGACGAATACAAGGACGAGGGCGACGATAGTGGCGCGAATACGCACCGGTGTTGGTGAAAAACGTGTCGTGATCATTCTGGGAATCTCCTTCTGGTGGAATGGGACCGGGTCAAGCCGTTCCGTGGCGGAAAAACGCGCGTTCCACAATGGTGAACAGGACCGAGCCGGAGAGGGACAGCGCCGCCACCGCCGCGCCGCCGACGACGAGGAGGCCGGGACGGTTGAGGCCGAGGCCGGTAAAGATGATTTCGCCGAGGCCGCCGGCGCCGATTTTCGCGGCCAGGGTGGCGCTGGCGATGATTTCAATGGCGGCGATTTTGCAGCCGGCGAGGACAAGGGGCATGGCGAGGGGGAGCTTGACCTTGAGCCACGATTCGCGGCGGGTCATGCCGACGGCGGCGGCCGTTTCCATCATGAACGGCGGCACCGAATCGAGTCCGGCGATGGCGTTCAGAAGAATCGGCGGAATGGCGAGAAGGGTCAGGGCGACGACGGCCGGCCGGTAGCCGATGCCGAGAATCGGCAGGAGAAGAAGAAGGACGGCGAGGCTTGGAACAATGCGAAGGGCCTGAAAGCCGCCGGCGAGGCGAGCGCCAAGCCGGCGGTACTTCACGGAGAGGCAGGCCGTTGGGACGGCGATGACGAAGGCGACCAGGAACGCGGCCAGGCTGACGAGGATGTGTTCCCGTACGGCGGCGAAAAATGCGGCGGAATTGGTATGAAAATAGGAAACGATATCGTCCCGCATAAGGTCGACGATCCCCGGTCGGAACCCCCCGTCACGGTTCCACCAGGAGACTGTCCCGCGCCGCGCCGGTATCCGTCGGGGCAATGCGCTTTTTTCGTCAATAAAACCTCCGGACGCCTTGTACTGAGCGGCAACCGGGTGTATAGTTGTCCACTGTTGCCGTTTCCCCGCCGGCGGGCGGAGCGGACGCGGATGGTGTGTAAGGAAATGTTCGAGTCAATACCAGTTGAGGAATTGTTATGAATGACGAACCAAACGGGTCCGTTCCGGCCCCGGACTCCTGTACCACGGTAATATGTATTTTATATATCGGGTTCTTTCTGGTCTGGTGCGTCGGCCTGGCCGTCGGCCTCTTCTGGACCGGGCCGGACATGCCCCGCTGGTTCGGCGTTCCCGTTTGGTTTCTTCTCGGCTGCGTTTTTTCCTCGGTCGCGGTGTCTGTGGCGCTTGTCCTGTGCATGCGGCGGTGGTTCAAATGAGCGGCCTTGTCGATGCGGTGCGGGCCCAGCCCGTCGTGTTCCTTGTTGTCGTTCTTTTCCTCGCCTTCATGGTCGGCGCCGGGTTCTGGGCGCGGCGGGCGGTGGCCCGGTCGGAAAAGGGCGGCGGCGTCAGGAAATTTCTTGAAGAGTATTTTCTCGCCGGACGGAGCCTCGGCGGCTTCGCCCTGGCGATGTCGATGATTACGACGTACACGAGCGCCTCCAGCTTCATCGGCGGCCCCGGCATCGCCTACTCCCTCGGCCTCGGCTGGATTCTCCTCACCATGATCCAGGTGCCGACCGCCTTCCTCACCCTCGGCGTCCTCGGCCGGAAGTTCTCCGAGTTCAGCGAGAAAACGGGCGCCCTCACCGTCAGCCAGTTCCTCTACCACCGCTACCGGTCGAACCTCCTCGTCGCGGTGACGAGCCTGTTCATGATTGTCTTCTTCGTCGCCATCATGCTGGCGCAATTCATCGGCGGCGCCCGCCTGTTCCAGGCCATTACCGGCCTGCCGTACACGAGCGGGCTTATCATCTTCGGCGTCACCGTCTGCCTCTATACGACGATTGGCGGTTTCCGGGGCGTTGTCCTGACGGAAATCATCCAGGGCGTCGTCATGCTGTTCGCGTCGGTGGCGATTCTCTACAGCGTCATCGACGCGGGCGGCGGACTGACCGCCATTCTCGACCGGATGGAAGCGATTGACCCGGGGCTTCTCCTCCCGACCGGCGCCGGCGGCGGCATCCCAGTGCCGTTCCTCCTGTCGTTCTGGGTGCTTGTCGGCGTCGGCGTTCTCGGCCTGCCGCAGACGGCGCAGAAGTGCCTCGCCTTCCGGGACAGCCGGTCGCTCCGCCGCGCCATGATCTACGGTACCGTCGTCATCGGCTTTATCCTTTTCGCCACCCACCTGACGGGCGCGCTTGGCCGGGGCGTCCTCCCGGACCTGCCGGTCGGCGATCTTATCATGCCGACCCTCATCGTCCGGTTGATGCCGCCGGTCCTGTCCGGTCTGTTCGCCGCCGGCGTCCTCTCGGCTATCATGTCGACGGTAAGTTCGATGCTCATCATCGCCTCGGCGACGCTTATCCGGGACGTGTATTTGAGCTGGCACCTGAAGGGCGATTTGGATGCGGCGAAGACGACGTCGGTGAAACGGATAAGTACCGGCCTCACCGCCTTCCTCGGCTTCGCCGTTTTCGTCCTCGCCCTGGAACCGCCGGACCTTCTCGCCTGGATAAACCTGTTCGCCTTCGGCGGCCTCGAGGCGGTGTTTTTCTGGCCGATTCTTCTCGGCCTGTTCTGGAAAAAGGCCAACCGGACCGGCGCCTTCTCGTCCGTCTGCGCCGGGCTGGCCGCCTTTATCCTGATGACCGTGTTCAAATTTTCGCCCGGCGGCATGCACGCGATTGCCCCCAGTCTCGTCATCGCTGGCCTGGCCTTTTTCGTCGGCAATGCGTTTCATTCCGACTCCGACCCCGCACACGAAAGGGCACACGCATGAAAGTCGTCACCATTAACGGCAGTCCGAAAAAGAACGGCAACACCGCCACCGCCCTCGACGCGGTGTCGGCCGCGCTCCGGGAAAACGGCATCGAGACGGAGCGCATCGATATCGGCACCAGGGCCATCCACGGCTGCATCGCCTGCGGCAAATGTTTTGAAATGAAAAACCGCCGCTGCATTCTCGATGACGACATCCTGAACGCCACCCTTGAAACGGTGTACACCGCCGACGGCATCGTGGTCGGTTCTCCCGTCCACTACGCCGGCATCGGCGGCGCCCTGAAGAGTTACCTCGACCGCGCCTTCTTTGTCGCCGCCGCGAACGGCGGCCTGTTCCGGCACAAGGCCGCCGCCGGCATCGTGGCGGTGCGCCGGGGCGGCGAGGTGGCGGCGTGGGATCAGTTGAACAAATACTTCACCATCTCCGAAATGTTCATGGCGTCGAGCCACTACTGGAACATGGTTTTCGGTCACGCGCCGGGCGAATGTAAAGACGACGGCGAAGGCATGCAAGGGATGCAGATCCTCGGCGAAAACCTGGCCTGGCTCGTCAAGGCGTTAGCCGCCGGAAAGGAATCGCTGCCGCCGGCCCGGGAAAAAATCATGACGAATTTCATCCGCTGAACCGGTACTCCCGGTCGCGCGGAAAAACAGGTATTCCATAGTCACTGGAAAAAATGATCGCGATTTGCCCAAAAAAAAGGTCGGCCCAGTGGGGTCGACCCTTCTTTCATGGTACCCTTTCCCGCTCCCGCTACGCCTCCGGAAACATCATTTCCTCCGCAAAGGCGATCTGGAAATCGTCCCGCCCCGACAGTTCGATGTATTTGACTTCGCGGCTGATGGCGTCGGCGCGGTCGCGTTCTTCGCCGGAGAGGAGGTAGAGGCGGGCGCCGGCGAGGGAGGCGTTCCCGACCGAGCGGACGCGGTCGAGACGGATGCCCTGCGGCAACAATCCGGTCCTGAGCGCGGCGGCCGGGCGGAGATAGTTCCCGAAGCCGCCGGCGAGGAGAACGTGCTCGACCTCTTCCGGCTTCACGCCGGCGATACGAAGAAGCACCCTGGCGCCGGCGGCGATGGCGCCTTTCGCCAGTTGGAATTCCCTGACATCGCGGCCCGTCAGGGCAACGCCGCTGTCGTCGTGCCCTGACATCGGCTCAAGCCAGAGGGCCGGGCCGTCGTCGTCCTCGTGGAGGTGGCGGCGGACCGGTTCCGGAACGCCTTCGTCTTCGGCCTCGTCCGCGTCCAGCATGCGGCCGCCGTCGTCGACGACGCGGAGGTCGAGGCAGGCGGCGACGGCGTCCAGGAGGCCGGTGCCGCAGATGCCTTTGGCCGGGCGCTGGTTGTCGACGACGGCGATGTCGAGGCCGCCGTCCGCCGCGATGGCGACGCCGGAAATCGCCCCGGGAACGGCCCGCATGCCCTGGCGGATGCGGGCGCCTTCGAACGCCGGACCGGCCGCCGCCGCGCAGGCGTGGACGGTGCCGTTGGCGGCGAGGACGATTTCGCCGTTCGTCCCGACATCGAGGAACAGGACCGGCCCGCCGTCCGCCGTGACGTCGTGGGCGAGGATGCCGGCGGTGATGTCGCCGCCGACATAGGCGGCGATGTTCGGGACAATCATGACGAGCGGCTCGTTCGCGCCGCGCCAGCCGATGTCCCGGGCCGGCACCGGGTCGACCCGGCGGAAGCCGGGTATGAACGGGCTCAGGGCCAGCGCCGTCGGATCGACGCCCATGAGGATATGATTCATGACGGTGTTGCCGGCGACGGCGACGAGGAGGACGTCGTCCCGCTGGCGCCCGGCGGCGGAGAGGGCTTTTCGGGACAGGTCCGTAATCGCCTCGACGGCGAGGCGGCGGAGTTCGGCGAGTTCGTCGCGGCCGCGGGAGGCGTAGTCGATGCGGCTGATGACGTCGTCGCCCCGAATGGATTGCGGATTGGCGAGGCTTGAGAGTGCGAGGATGGTGCCGTCCCGCAGATCGCAGAGGGCGGCCGCCATCGTTGTCGTCCCGAGGTCGACGGCGAGGCCGAGCGCTTCCCGGCCGGATCCGGCCGGGCGGACGGCGAGGAGGCGGCGGCCGAGGCCGACGACGTCAGGGTGGAAGGCGGCGTCCCGGAGGCGGCGCGGCAGGTCCGCGAGGACGTTCGGCGGGATGATGACGCCGGTCCGCCCCGCGTCCGCCAGGGCGGCGAGGAGCCGGGACGAATCGTCCCGCTGATCGTCCTTGGACGGCTGCGCCATGCTGACGGTGGCTGTCCACAGTTCGTCATCGACCGCCGCGTCCAGTCCGGCGAAATCGGTGAGGCTGCCGCCGTCCGCATCGACGTCGACCGGGGCGTCGATGACGAGGTCGCCGTCCACGGTGGCGACGCACGAGGCCCGCCAGCCTTCCCCGACCAGTTTCCCCGGGAGGCATCCCGTCTGGGCGGAACCGGCCGGCATGTCGCCGGCGACGACCTTGACGCGGCACTTCCCGCACAGGCCTTTTTCGCCGCACGGGGCCGGGATGTCGAAACCAGCCTGGCGGACGGCGTCAATGAGGCGGGAGCCGGGCGGGACGACGGTGCGCCGTCCGGACGGCTGGAACGTTATGGTGGGCATGGCGTCGTCCCTTGTTTTACCCGAAGGCGAAGATGGGCAACCATCCTCGGACCGTTAGTCTCTTCCCTTCCCGTCGACGTGCGCTTCGAGAATTCAATCGACCCGCATGAACATCGCCTTGAGGTAACGCCCTTGCGGGAAGTCGCCGGCGACGGGATGATCGGCGCCGGGGCCGGTCGTTTCGAAAATGACGAGGCCGCGCCCGGCGTCGGCCCCGGCTTTCCGGACCATCTGGCGCCAGCGTTCTTCCGGAACGGCGCCGGAACAACTGCAGGTCACGAACAGTCCGCCCGGCTCGACCGCCCTGAGGGCGGCCCGGTTCATGTCGTGGTAGGTCTTGAGGGCGCGTTCGACATCGTCCTGGCCGGCGGCCAGTTTGGGCGGATCGAGGACGACAAGGCCGTAGCGGCGGCCGCCCGCCTCCTCCTCCCGGAGAAAATGGAACGCGTCGTCGTGGACAAGGGTTATCCCGTCCGCACCGTTCTCCCGGACGTTCGCCTCGGCCATGGCGATGGCGTCCTCGTCCAGGTCGACCGCCGCCACCCGGCGGGCGCCGCCCTTCCAGGCCGACAACGAAAACCCGCCGGAATAACAGCAGAGATCGAGGACGTCCCGGTCCCGGGCCAGGCGGGCGACGCGGGCGCGGTTATCGCGTTGGTCGAGGAAAAAGCCGGTCTTGTGGCCGGCGGCGAAGTCAACGCGGTAACGGATGCCGTTTTCGGTTATCGTCACCGCTTCCGGGGCGGGATACTTCCGCTCGGCTTTTTCAAAAGAAACGCCTTCCTTTTTTTCGGCGTTCCGGTCGCCCCGGAAGGCGATGGTCGCGTCCGGGTAGAGGGACTTGAGGGCGGCCGCCACTTCGTCCGCCAGGTGAATCCAGCCGGCGATGTAGGGTTCGACGAGAACGACGTCGTGGAAAACGTCGACGACGAGGCCGGGAAGGCTGTCGGCTTCGGCGTGGACGAGGCGGTAGGCATTACCGATCGCGTCCATGTCGAGGACGGTTTCACGGAGTTTTTTGGCGGCGGCGAGGCGGTTACGGATAAACGCGTCGTCAACGTCCTCGGCCTGGTTTTCCGTCAGGACGCGGACGGCGATGGTGTTTTCCGGATGGTAAAAGGCCCGCGCCACAAAGGCGCCCGACTTGTCCCGGACCTCGACGAGGGAGCCGGGTTCAAGCCTGACCCTGGGAGCGGAAACCATCTTTTTAAAGATCCAGGGATGACGGGAATTTCGCGGAGTTTTCAGGGTGACGACGGGCAGCAGCATAATATGTCCGGCCTTTACAGTTCGGGTGAGGATGATGGTGTTTTGGTGTTGCGAATGTTTCGGAAGGGTCGTACCTGTCGCCGCGAATCACTGTCCGGAGGCCGAACCGGCTTATCGGCCGTCCCGGAGGCGGAGGCCGCTGGCCGGGTGGATTTCCGGTTGCGAAAGGATTTTCTGCACCGTTTTTTCGACATCGTATTCGATCCGGCGGTAGGAAACCATCTGGCCGTCGTAGATGACGTAGCAACTGCGGGGATTGCGGTCCCGGGGCTGGCCGACCGAACCGACGTTGACGATGGCGCGGACGGCTTCGTTGACGCGGTAGCGGCTGGCAATCGTCGACAGCATGAGAAAGGATTCGTTGTTTTCCTCGAGAATGCCGGGGAAATGGGTGTGGCCGACAAAGGCGATATGCTGGCTCATGGCGGAGAAGATGTCCGCCGTTTTCAGCGGGTCCATCTCCGGGTCGGAGGGGAGGACGTATTCCGTAATCGGCTGCCGGGGGCTTCCGTGCATGGCCTCGAACCCCTTGTCCTCGTGCATCGGTTCGAGATTGGCCAGCCAGTCCCAGCGGCGGGTGACTTCCTCGTCGTCGTTGTCATACGGGGGGCGGAGGAGTTTCCGGTGGTAGTCGACGGATTTTTTGGCGATGGGGTTGAAGTCTTCGGCGTCGAAGAGGACGGCGTAGTCGTGGTTGCCGCAGAGGTTGACGGCGCAGGCGGCGTCGACGAGGTCGATGCATTCCATCGGGTCCGGGCCGTAGCCGACGGTGTCGCCGAGGTTGTAGATGACGCGAACGCCCTGACCGCGTATGTCGTCGATGACGGCGGTCAGGGCTTCGAGATTTCCGTGAACGTCGGAGATTATCGCAATCGGCTCGTGGGCTTCAGGCATAATATTCCTGTGAATGCGAGAGGTTACGGATTTACGGGGTACCGTCTACACCGCGACGACTTCCGTCACTTCCGGCACGTCTTCCTTCAGCTTCGCTTCCACGCCCATTTTCAGGGTCTGGGCCGCGTGCGGGCAACCGTTACAGGCGCCCTGCAGCTGGACCTCGACCTTGCCGGTCTCTTCGTCGACCGATATCAACTGGACATCGCCGCCGTGGCCCTGGAGCAGGAGGCGGATGCCTTCGATGGATTCCTGAACTTTGTCCTTCATGATGCACTCCTCTATATGATGCGGTACCGCGTTATAAGTGGTTTACGCGCCACTTGATTTCAATTGTAGAAATACCCGGTCGGGTGCGGAACGATTCCCGCTTCCCCGCCCTCCTTTATAACCTGTCGCGCCGAAAAATTAAAGCCCCGCCTGCTTCCTGAGGTCGTCCGCCTTGGTGGTCCGTTCCCAGGTGAACTCGGCTTCCGGACGGCCGAAGTGGCCGAGGGAGGCGGTCTTGAAGTAACGCGGCTTCAGGAGGTCGAGCTCCTTGATGATGCCGGACGGCCGGAGATCGAAATTGTCGTGGATAAGGCTGACAATCTTGTCCTCGTCGATTTTATTGGTGCCGAAGGTGTCGACAAACACGGACAGGGGCTTGGCGACGCCGATGGCGTAGGACAGCTGCACTTCGCATTCGTCCGTCAGGCCGGCCTTGACGACGTTCTTCGCCACCCACCGGGCGGCATAGGCGGCGGAGCGATCGACCTTCGACGGGTCTTTCCCGGAGAAGGCGCCGCCGCCGTGGCGGCCGCGGCCGCCGTAGCTGTCGACGATGATTTTCCGGCCGGTGAGGCCGCAGTCCCCCTGT
This sequence comes from Planctomycetaceae bacterium, assembly GCA_021201355.1. Lineage (GTDB taxonomy): Bacteria > Planctomycetota > SZUA-567 > SZUA-567 > SZUA-567 > JAJBSZ01. Next base: position 10,823 of record JAJQFC010000367.1, read on the forward strand.
GGGCCGCCGATGACGAAACGGCCGGTCGGGTTGATATGGTAGATGGTGTCCTTGGACAGGAGTTCCTGCGGGACGACGTTCTTCACCAGCTCGACCATGTCGGCGTAGATGCGGTCGTGGGACGCTTCCGGATCGTGCTGGGTGGAAATGACGACGGTGTGGACATGGACCGGTTTCCGCCCGTCGTATTCGACCACCACCTGGCTCTTCGCGTCGGGCCGGAGGTATTTGATGCTGCCGTCTTCCCGGGCTTCCGTGAGGGAGCGCATGAGGTCGTGGGCGAGGTGGATGGGGAGGGGCATCAGTTCCGGCGTTTCGTTGACGGCGTAGCCGAACATCATGCCCTGGTCGCCGGCGCCCTGGTCGGCCGAGAGCGTCTCCCGGACGCCCATGGCGATGTCGGGGGACTGCTTGTCCAGGGCGACCATGACGGCGCAGGTCTTGTAGTCGAAGCCGGTGTTGGCGTCGGTGTAGCCTATCCACTTGATGGTGTCCCGGACGAGGGTCTGGAAATCGACCTGGGCTTTCGAGGTGATTTCGCCGGCCAGGACGACGAGGCCGGTGGAGACGAGGGTCTCGCAGGCGACGCGGGAATTCGGGTCCTGGGCCAGCATGGCGTCAAGAACGGCGTCGGAAATATGGTCGCTCACCTTGTCGGGGTGTCCCTTGGAGACACTTTCGGAAGCGAAAAAGGTGTGATTGGACATAGGAAAAATCTCCCTCAAAAATAAACGCGCGGTCGCCTGACCGGAGCCCCGAAGACATTCCGACGGGACGGTCTTCTCTTATGACAAATGCAATGCCGGAAAAGGCGTATGATAAGTGGACCGCTTCGCCCGCGCAAGCACTTTCTCGCCTCCCGGCCATATTTCCGGTTGCCATGGAACCATTCTTATAAAAACGTTTCGACATGTACGCGCGCGCCGTCGGTACGTTCGTTCAAAGCTTCCCCTGCCGGGAACGGTTTCCTTGTGCCATGGCAACCCCTTTCATATACTCTTCCCTTATGATCTACTCAGCCTCGCGACGAACAGACCTGCCCGCCTTCTACCCGGACGCCCTCGTCCGCCGGGTCGACCGGTCGCGTAAACTTGAAGCTATCGTCCTCTGGACCAAGGACATCCGGAACCTGGCGCGGCACGCCGGCCTGGCCCGGGTGGTGCGGACAGTGCCGACGGTGGTCAACTACACCGTCACCGGCCTGGCCGGGACGGCGTGGGAGCCGCGCGTCCCGCCCCTTGGCGTGCAGCATGACGACCTTGCCGCCGTCGCCCGCGTTCTCCCGGCCCGGGCCATTTGCTGGCGCTTCGACCCGATTATCCCGACGCCGGACTGGCTCGACCGGTTCCGGACGGTGAAGCGCGGCCTCGAATCCGCCCTCGGGCCGGTCGATTCGGTCACAGTAAGCTTTCCCGACCCGTACCGGAAGGCGGTGGCGCGGACCCGGGCGGCCGGGCTGGAGTGGCCGGTCGTTCCGCCGTCACTGCGGCGGGAGATGATATCCGCCCTCGTCGCCGAATTCGACCGAAGCCGGGAGGCGCTTCCCGTGCGGCTTTGCTGTGAACCGGAACTCCTGGACATCCCGGGCGTTGGTCAGGCCCGGTGCATTGACGGCGGGCTTTTTCAGGAACTGTACGGCCTGCCGCTTGGCGACGTGCCGAAGGACGCCGGGCAACGGGTGCACTGCGGTTGCGCCCGGTCGACCGATATCGGCGAATACGCGAATGTCTGCGGTCACGGCTGCCTGTACTGCTATGCCCGGCCGGACGAAGGGCCGGAGGCGGATCCGGTCCGGTGAAGGCCCGGCGACCGGAAAACCCGTCGATGATGCTCCATGCGTGTCGTCAGGACGGAACCAAGAACGACCACGAAAAAAGAAACGAAAAAGAAAAAAATACCTACCTGCCGCGCCTGAACGCCGCTACTATTCCGCCCAGATACAGGTTCGGCCGAACCGGCAACACCAGCGTCACCGCTTCGCCCTCTTTGGAGCCGGGCAGCCGCCCGGGGCCCGAAGGGCAGCAAAAAAACTTGGGTACGGTATGCAGCCAGCCTTCCCCTCATGACGGGCGGGCGGTGAGTGGTGAGTGCATACCGTGACCCGTCGCCGTGAGTGCCCGTTTACTCTGTGCGGCTTATTTCACCGTCCGGATGTCCCGACGCTCGTTACTCCGGGCGGGGAGATGGTGAGTGGTGAGCGCACCGAGTGTGTTCGGGCCCGGCAGCCCTTCGGGCTCCGGAAGCCGCCCGGCTTCTTTTTGTCCCAAAAGCCGCCGTTCCCGCCGGAAAACCGGTCCATCGGGGAACGGCGTTACCCCGTTTCGGCTAACCGGGTCAATCGGCCGGAGCGGCCCGCCACGCGCACTTCGTCAACCTGTCTTCACATAAACGATTTTTCGCAGCGGGCGCAGAGGTCGATCTCCCGCTGGCGGCCGGTGGCGTGGAGCCGGCGGATGCGGCGGTACAACGGGCTGGTATAAATTTCCCTGATGGTCTGGCCCATTTTCACGTCCCCGAGGTTGACCTTGCCGTCGTAGTCGAGGCAGCACAGGGCCACCTGGCCGCTCGACAGGATGGTGAAGGTATGCCACACCCGTGAGCATGGTTTACGGATTTTGTCGGTGACGGCGCCGGAGGCCCAATTGTGGGTTTTTCCAAAGGAAAACTTGTCAATCCCCTCGTTCGGGAGAAGCGCCACGGTTTGGGCGATGTCGCCGGTGCGGCAACAGGCGATGCGGATTCGCAGGGGCGATCCGGCGGCGTTCCGGAGGGCTATCAGGTTCCTGATGTTGGCGACGGTGGCGTCGAATTTGAGGGGCGTCCGGATCCGTTCGTATTCCTCGGGGGTTTCCCGTCGAAGCTGACGGCGATTTCGTCGAGACCGGCTTTCAGTAGTCCCCGGCTCCGGTCTTCCGTCAGGAGGGAACCGTTACTGAACATCTTCACCTTGGCGACGCCGGCCGCCTTGGCAAGGCGAATCTTTTCCTCCAGGTTCGCGTCGAGTAACGGCTCGCCGAAATGGTGGAGTTGAACTTCCCGGCAGCGGTTCCGGCCGCATTCGGCGATGATTCGCGCATACACATCGTCCGGCATGACCGCCACCGGGCGTTTCATGCGCTGGCGCGGACAGGTGACGCAGTTCGAATTGCAGGCGTTAGTGCATTCGATGCGGACGCTCCGGGGGAACGACCCCGCCGACAACGACAACGCCGTTCCCGTCGCCCCGCAGACGAGGCGCGATGCAAGTGATCTGAACATGACTGACTCCCCCGGTGGGTTATCCGGCGCGCGGCTTCCATACAATCCGCGACCGGTTCTCCCCCGGTTAAAAACGGTATCATGGCCGTGCGGCCGCGACCGTCGCATCGTGAAACGCGACGGGGGGGCGGCCGCGGGAAGCCGGGCCCCCCCCCCCCCCCCGGGGGGGGGGGCGGGGGGGGGGGGGGCCCCCCCCCGGGGGGGGCGGCGGGGGGCCCGGGCGGGGG
>JAJQFC010000121.1 GCA_021201355.1 Planctomycetaceae bacterium
GGGGACGGGTGATGACCTTTTCCGTTTCAATGCCGACCACCGCCGGGCCGACATGATCGACCACTTCGGCATAGGCGTTCGACAAGGCCTTGGCGGCCCGGATGTTTTCCGAATCGAGACCGAATGCGCGACCGGCGAAAATGACGGTCATGACGCCGACCACGGCGACGGCAAAAAGAAACCGGAGCGTGGCGGCGGAGTCGCGGGCGGCTGTGGCGACAGCGACTCTCAGCCTGGACGGGTTTGACTGCTGCATCGTGTTTTTCTCCTCAACGTATGTATACTTGACGACATGGAATGACGCAAAAAAGCCGGTCGGGCGACGCTTCGTTCCTCATCAAAGAGGGAGCCGAAAGCCGTCCGCGAACGGAAATATCCGGGATCGCGACGCGCCCTCACCCGGAACCTGTGTTTCGTGTACACATTCTCTTGTCCGCCAAGAGTTTGGCATCCTTCGTGAAGAAATCCATTTTATCCTAAACTGGTGCGCTTTCGCAAGAGCCTTGTTCCAGCATTCCGTAACGCGTAGATTCACCGCGCTACCGGCCGGCCCGGGTCACGGACGGTCCGCGGCAGCCCAAGAACCGACGGGAACCGGACCGGGACGCGGCAGCCGTGGGCATGCTGTATGAAATACATATTAATGGCCCATACTTCGGGAGGAAAAGACAGGCGTTGCTTTTATCGTTTAACGCATAGTCTTTATGGTACCTTTACCCGTTGTTGGCGCCCCGGTTAGCACGGTTTGGACGTTATGAATCGACCCCCCGGCCTGTTTTCAACCCGATTCGGAAATACTTTTTTTTTCTACAAATCCCGTACTTATGGACGATACTATAAGTACACTGTATTCACTCCATGGAGTGGGGTACAGGGGAAGCGGCGTGTCGGTACGAACGGCGGACGGAACCGGTTCCAGTAACCGGAAACGGCCCGGAGACCGCCACACGGCGTTTATGTTTACGGCGCGGCGGGGAGTGGCCGGCCGGATACCGTCCGGACGGATGTACAGCCAAAAACCACATTTCCCATTCCGCGAACCGGTTGTTTTTTTCCTACAGGAGAACCCATTGCGAACGCTCTGCCTTTCTGCCGCCCTGGTCGGGCTTGTCGTCCTGATCGGGTGTGGAAATCGCGCTCCTGATTACTCCGACCAGCAGGTTGCCACGAGCGCGCCCCGCCCGAACCTGTATCCGCTGACCGCGCCGCCGCCCGGCTCGGCCCAGCCGCTCCCGGGCTATGCGCCGACGCGGATTTCCGCCGTTTCGAACACCTACGATCCGCTCCCCCCGGCCGGAACGGACCCATACGCCGCCCAGGCCGCCGTCCGCACCGGCGTCGGACCCTACACCGGCGGCACCTACACGACAAACGCCTTTGCCGGGTATGAACCGGCGGCGCCCGGCGTCACCGGCGGCTACGCGACCGCCCCGGCAGTCTATACCCCGCCGTCGTCCGGACCGGCGACCGCCACAGCCGGATACGCTCCGGCGCCGACCGGCGGCTACGGGCCAACCTCCGGCGCATCCTACGGCGATCCCTTTGCCGGCGTCCAGTCGGGCGGCTTCATGACCCCGTCCGGCGGCTACTGCACGGTCGAGGAAATGCGCGCCGGCATGGACCCCGGGGTGCCGATTACCGATCCACCGGTCCTGGTGAACGGCCGCCCGGCCAACCTGCCGCCGCAAAACTACCGCCCGGCGACCGGTTCCCGGCCGTCCATGTCCCTGTCCGCGAACACCCTCGTTCCGCCCGGCGGCACCGCCCAGGGGAACCTGATCTACGGTCCGGTCGAGGGCACGGCCGATATCGTCAGGCCCGTTCCGGGACAGGTCGGGTTTGGGCCGCCGCCGTCTCTCCCCACCACTTCCACTACGGTCTCGGGCGGCTTCCAGCCCTATCAACCGTACCCGCCGATGCAGCCGGTCCCGGCCCCGGCCGGGTCGATGTCGCAGCCCGGCTTCACCAGTCAGCCGGGAGCGACGGGACAGTCCGGTTTTCCTGCCCAGTCGGGCTCGATGGGGCAGTCCGGCCCGATGAACCAGTCGCGGCCGCTGAACCAGCCGGGCGGGTATCAGTCGGCGCCGGTGGTGACCGGTCCCGCCCCCCTGGCCTCGGCCCAGACGCAGTCGTCCTTCGGATCGGCCCCGGCGGCGCCGTTGTCGGGTCCGTCGCGGTACGGCGCGGCCGCCGGCGGCGGGACCTATCCGGCCCTCCTGTCCTCGGCGGTGACGATTCCCGCCGCGTCGCAGGCCGGAAGCGGCACCATGCCGACTCCCGCCCTCGTCACGACCACCCAATCGCCCCAGGCTTCCGAATACCGCCTGGTTCCGGCGCTCGATGTGCCGCCACAGTATCATGAAGGCGACTATGCGCCGTCCCAGTGGTTTGAAGTGGTCGGGCCGGGGAACACGCCGGTCCAGATCGGCCGGATATCCTCGACCTGCACCTGCGTCGGGGTCAGGATTCCGAAACGCCACTACCAGGCCGGGGAACGCATTCTTATCGAAGCCCGGACCGTCGCGAAGCCGGCCAGGAATAATCTGGTCTACGGAATTTATGTGAATATACTGGAACCGGTGCGGACCGTGGTCGATGCCGACGTCACCGTCAGTATCTGAACCGCACCCGGATTTTCCGGAGCATTTCAAAAGACCACACCGCACGGCGGGGTGGTCTTTTTTTTTGTGTGCGGGAGGGGGTGCGGCTTCTTCACTCGGCGAGGCGGCGGCCTACGGATGCCGTCCGCGGCGCCGGGACAGCGCCGTTGTGAAAGGAGTACCATGAAAGCAGACGCGAACCGGGAACGGCGTGCCGTCCTGTGCCGGGAACTGGCGGCGCTGCGCTGCGGCGCCGCCGTCCTCACCCGGTCGGAGGATTGTTTTTATTACACCGGGTATACCGGGGAAGACGCGGTCGTCCTCGTCGCCGCCCGTTCGGGGAAAACGTGGCTGCTGACCGACCCCCGGTACCGGGAAGAGGCGGAACGGAGCGCCCGGGACTGCGAGGTCGTCATGTGGAAAGGGAGTCCGGCCAGTCATGCCGGCGGCATCCTCCGGAAGCTCCGCGTCAAGTCCGTCGGCATCACGGCGAACCATATGACGGTGCAGTTCCTGTCTACCCTGCAAACCGCCGCCCCGGCCGTCGGGACGCCGGAGGATGTCAGCCCGCTTATTTCCCGGCAGCGGGCGGTGAAGTCGGCCGGGGAAATCCGGGCCATGCGGGAGGCGCTGGCCTGCGCCGAAACGTCGTTCCGCACCGCCAGGGCGCGGTGGAAAACCGGCATGACCGAAGCGGACGTCAAAAACGATCTGGAATGGGAAATGCGCCGGAACGGGGCGTCCGGAACCGCCTTCGACACCATCGTCGCCTCCGGCGCCAACGCCAGCCTGCCGCACGCCCACGCGGGGAAACGGAAAGTGGCGGCCGGGAAGATGCTCCTTATCGACTTCGGCGCCCGCCTCGGCCACTGCAACTCCGACCTCACCCGGACGCTGTGGCCGGGGGACATCCCGCCCGTCTGGAAAAAACGCTACGCCGCCGTCCTCGCGGCGCAACTGGCCGCCATCGCCGCCATCGGCCCCGGCGTCCATGGGGCGGACGTCCACCGGCTGGCGGTCGACGTCTTTTCGAAAACCGGCCTGGCCGGGTATTTCACCCACGGCCTCGGCCACGGCGTCGGCCTTGTCGTCCACGAAGACCCGCGCCTCAGCCCGTCCTGGGACAAGCCCCTGGCGCCGGGACATATCGTCACGGTGGAACCGGGCGTCTACTTCCCCGGTTCAGGCGGCATCAGGACGGAGGATATGGTGCTGGTGACGGCGAAAGGCCGGGAGGTGTTGAGTTCGCTCGGGAAGGATTTGGACAGCATGGTCATCTAACCGGATTTCACCCGGTTCCGCCGAAGTTACGGGAGCTTCCGGTGCATCATCATCGTCTCCGCCACCACCCGGAAGCCGAGGCTGTGGTAGAGGGCCAGGGCCGGGACGTTGTCGGCGTAGACGTGGAGTTCGGCCAGGTCGGCGCCGAGGCCGCGGATGTGGTCGAGCATGTGGGAAATGTTGACGCCGGCGTAGCCCTTCCCCTGCATGTCCCGCGGCGTGTTGACGCCGAACACGGAGAAAACCGCCCTGCCCTCCGCGGTCGACAGTTCTTCCATAAAGCCGAAAATCGCCCGGGACAGAATGCGCCTGTCTGTCCGCACCAGTTCGTGATCCCAGAGCGTCCGCTGGCGGAACACCCGGTCGAGCCAGGTGTTTTCCGTCCGTCTGGCAATGTAGAATCCGCTGCCTTGGGGAAGCGGACGCGGCGTCACCCTGGTCAAATTGGCCCGCATCACCAGGCTCTTCCTGACCGGGGCGAAGCCGTGCCGGAGAAACAGCCGGTACGCCGCCTCCTCCCGGAGGAAAACGCCGGACCGTTCCGAACCGTCCACTATCCCGGTAAAGCCGTAGCCGAAGGGCCAGGCGCCGAGGGCGTCCAGGAACCCGGGGGCGGGACGCCACGCCGAGGCCGACGCCACCGCCCGGTCAAGAAGGCCGCCGCCGATGCCCCGCTTCCGGTAGCCGGCGTCGACCAGGAGGATTTCCACATCCCCGGCCGACGGGTAGCCGTCTTCCCGGATCTGGTTGACGTGGGCGAAGCCGATAAGGTCGCCGTTCCCGGTCCGGGCCAAGAGAAGGCGGCCGACGGCGGAGCCGTCCGGATTCGTCAACTGGTTTGACAGGAGTTCCCCCGTCCAGGGGAAAAAGGCGTGGCGGCCGGCGGCGTTCGCGTTCCAGGTCCGGGCTATGTCCTCCAGAATCTCCCGGGAGAACGGCCTGGACGCTTCCGAAAACTCGATTTCCATCACTCACCCTGTTCGTTGTCGAGAGCAATTTCTTCCACCCGGCGGCGCCGACCGTCGCGGCGACGGCGGGCGGTGGCTAACGCCTGTGGCATTGACCGGGCCCTGTTTTTCGGAGTCGGTTCCTTCCGGTCGCCCGAACCAGGCAGATGTGGCCGCGATTCTTCCACAGGCCTTCGCCTGCCTGCGCCGGCGGTATGGATCTCCTATGCCATGCCTTTCAGCGTTTCCATATCGATACGGCCGTTGGCCGTCCGGGGGAAGGCCGGAACCTGTTTCAAGACCGCCGGAACCATATAGCCGGGGACGGCCTCGGCCAGGCCCTGGACGATGACGGCGGGAGCGACCGGCGCGCCGGCCGTGTACCAGCCGTGCAGCCGGGTCAGGCCGTCCTCCCCAACAATACCCGCGACCACCGCGCCGTCCAGCGGCGACGTCTCCAGCATCGCCACTTCCACCTCCCCCGGCTCCACCCGGCGCCCGCCGACGCGGACCAGGCGGTCTCTCCGGCCGATGTATTCGATAACGCCGTCGCGGCCGACCCGGGCCTGATCGCCCGTCCGGAACAGGACGGCCTCGTCGAGATCGCGGGCCAGCGGATTCGGGACAAAACGCCGGGCGGTGAGGGCGGGATTGTTCAGGTAGCCGCTCGCTATCTGGCCGCTGACGCATATTTCCCCGGTCTCCCCCGCCGCCACCGGGCAGAACCGGTCGTCCACGACGTGGATGCGCGCTCCCGGAAGGGGGCGGCCGAGGGGGATGGAATCGTAGGGCATGTCGATGTCGAAGCGGGTAACCGGGCCGCAGGTCTCGACGCAGCCGTAACTGCTGCACACCTCGGTGAGGACGCTGAAGATGTCGTGGTTCCGTTCCATCGGGACGAGGAGGAACCGGAGTTCGCCGTCGGCGATGTCGAGAAACCGGGACGCCAGCCCCGGGTCCATCACCGTGGCGGTAATGCCGTAGCGCCGGACATAGGCGGCGATGGTTTCCGCCGGCGGGTCTCCCTGCCCGGGCGTCAGGTGCACGGTGCCGCCGAGGGCGAGCGGGGTCAGAACTTCGAGTTCGAAGGGAATGGTCGCGAGAACCGACGAGGCGAGGAAGACGTCCCGCTCGCTCCGGCCGAAGGCGTGGACGCGGACCGCCCGGGCCAGCGTCCGGTGCGATATCGCCACCCCCTTCGGGTAGCCGTTCTGGCTGGACGTGAAGGCGACGAGGGCGGTGTCGTCCGGGGTCGGGATGGTCTCCGGGGCGGCCAGCGGCGGGTCGTCCGTCACCCGGTGGGTCTGGAGCCAGTCGTGGTCGAGGACGACCTTTGCCGAGCATTCGGCGATCATCCGGTCGCGGCGCCGCTTCGGATTGGCCGGATCGAGGAGGGCCGCCGCCGCTCCGGCCCGCCAGGCGCCGATGGCCGCCGCCACCGGGGCGATGCCCCGTTCGAGGGTTATCGGCACGATGTCCCCGAGGCCGACGCCGTCGTGGCGGAGGCCGTGGCCGATGGCGTCGGCGAGGGTGTCCAGTTCGCGGAAGGAGACATAGCTCCCCTCGTGGACGAGCGCCACCTTGCCGCCGTGGCGGGCGACCGATTTGGCCAGCATGTCGCTGTAGAACATGTGCATCGCGTCTCCCGGGGTCGTTTTGGGGCTGTCTCCGTCAATCGTACCACGGAAATCGGCGGACAAAGAAATTCAAAGCCAGCGTTTTTTCCGCAGATACCATATCGACGCCGCCGCCGTCCCGGCCATGAGGGCGAGGGCGAAGGCGTAGCCGAACGGCCAGCTCAGTTCCGGCATGATGGCGAAATTCATCCCGTAGATGCCGGCGATGAGGGTCGGCGGCGACAGGAGCAGGGTGACGACGGAGAGAAGGCGGATAATCTTCGATTCGTCGATGTTAATCATGCCGAGCGTGGCGTCGAGGTTGAAGGACAGCTTGTTCATGAAAAAGGCGGCTTCGTCCGAGAGGGCGACAAGGTCGCTCCGGATGGACTCGAGGACGTAGCGCTGGTCGCGGAGCCAATGATCGGGAATATAGGTATAGGCGTAATTGACAACCCGCTGCAACGACGTGATACTTTCTCGGATGTTCGACACCGACTCCCCCATCCGGCCGATCTGTTTGAGGGCGACGTCCAGTTCCGGGCTTTCCGATATGCCGTCCTTCTTGCCGGGCGGCGTGGCGATGAACAGCCGCGACGTCAGTTCCTCCATATAGCGCATGGACAGTTCGATATTGTCGGCCCGGTCGGCGACGGCTTCCTCAAGGAGGCGGCAAAAGAGGGATATCGCCGAAACGTCGGCCTGGCCGCTGTCGGTGACCGGGCGGTTCGACACCCGGTCGAACGAGAAGAATTCGTTGAAGCGGATGGTGAGGAGGATGTGTTCCTTCAGGACGAACGCCGCCGGCCGCGGCGTGCGGTGCCGGGACTTCGGCAACAGGTTCGCGATCATGACGAGCCCGCCCGGCTCCTTGTACAGCCGGCTCGACAGTTCGATGTCGGTGATGTCGTGACGGTTCGGCACTTCGAAGCCCATGACGGCGTCAAGACGCACCAGTTCGTCGTCGGTCGGATTAATGGCGTCTATCCAGACAACGCCGGGGGGCAGGGACGACAGGTCCGTCGTCTCCCTGATAATGCCCCGCTCTGCGTCCCGGCGGTACACTGTTGCCATGGCGTCGCTCCCCGCGCTGTGCGTGTTTGTGTCTCCGTTCGGTATCGTCGGCTGTGTGGTTGCGCCCGCTCCGGAACAGTCGGACCGGGACACTCGACAGGAGATCGGTGGATGGAACTCGTACGGCGTCACGCTGGCCGAACCACGAGTATTGCCAATAGTACCATAATTTTGTCAATGTCGCAATATGGTTGCTTTTACGTCGTTCCATAGACCGGCGCCACGAGAGAGACTTTGCTGTAACCTAATGTTCGTTCGGATAAAAGGTACGGATCGGGCAGGCGGGACGCGGAGAATTGTCGTGTTTATCAGGTTTTTTTCGATAATCGTCCGCTTTGGCGGATTTGGCGATTGACAACGGCCGTTCAGGTGATAAGATACTTATGTGATCACTTAGCATAAGTACTAGCATATACACTTTGAAGAACTGGAGTATGGCGTGAGCAAGATGACTTTTGGCCGGTACGACGTTGCCGCGATGCTAACCTTCATGGTCTACGCCTTCGGCTCGATGGCGGTGCCGATGACGCTTGTCCCGTTGGCCCGGGATCTCAATTTCCCACTGGACGGCGGCGGCATGGGCCTCGGCGGGCTTCTCCAGATTGCCCGGGCGGTGCCGATGGTGGCGGCCATGCTCTTCTGCGGCTTTATGGCCGGGCGCTGGGGCAAGCGGGTCACCCTCGGCGTCTCCATCCTCTTTATGGCGACCGGGATGATCGTCGCCGGGCTGGCGCCCCTGTACGGCGTCCTCTTCGCCGCCCTCCTCCTGGCCGGCCTCGGGGAAGGCGTTATCGAAGGGCTGGCGACGCCGTATGTCCAGGATCTCCACCCGAAGGATTCCGGCCGCTACCAGAACCTGACCCATTCGTTCTGGTCGGTCGGGGTGCTCGTCCTTGTCCTGACGGCCGGGGTGCTCCTCACCCTCGGGGTCAGTTGGCGGTATATTCTTATCGGGTCCGGGGTGGCCGGGCTGGTGCCGGCGATCCTCTTCCTCGTTCGCGGCGGGAACCGCTCCGGGGCGACGGCCGGGAGCGCCAGATCGAACTGGCGGGAAGTTCTCGGGCACGGCCACCAGGTGGTCCGGTCGCGGCGGTTCTGGCTGTTTTTCGCCGCCATGTTCTTCGCCGGCGGCGGCGAGTTCTGCCTGACGTTCTGGTGCGCCTCGTTTATTCAAATCGAGTTCGCCGGGACGGCCTGGGCGGCCGGAGCCGGGACCGCCTGCTTCGCCGCCGGCATGTTTGTCGGACGGTTCTTCTCCGGCCTTTACGTCCACCAGCACAACCTGAAAAAGCTTATCCTCGTCGCCGCCGCCCTCTCCGTCGTCCTCGTACTGCCGTTCCCGTGGCTCCAGTCACTGTGGCCGCTGTTTATTCTCCTGTTCCTCTCCGGCATCGTCGCCGGGCCGTTCTGGCCGAGCATCCAGACGAACGGCACGACGCGGATTGAGGGCGATTACACGATGATGATGATCCTGTTCTCCTGCGCCGGGGTGCCGGGCTGCGGCGTCTTCACCCTCCTTATCGGCGTGTTCGGCGACCTGGTCGGACTGCGGATGTCGTTCCTCCTCGTGCCGTTCTGCTTCCTCATGGTGTTCCTCCTCATGGGGAAGGACGCGCTTGACCACCGGCGGGAACGGCTCGGCGGCGTTGCCACCGGCGGTGTCGTCGGGGCCGGCGGGGCGGTCGGCGTTCCGCGCGACGGAGCGGTGGCGGAGGCTCCGTTGGCGGCTGAGTCGGCGCGGCTGTAGGGCGCGGACGGAAACACGACGCTGCTCCAATTCGACGTGAAGAAAGGGACAACGCCGTTGCGTCGGCGCTGTCCCTTTTGTTTTCTCTGACTCCCCGGTACGACGGACGGTGCCGCCGCCCGGTTTATTTCGCCGTGTTCGCGGCGATAAGGGTGACATCCCACACGCCGCTGAACGGCGGCGAGTAGGCGAGGTCGAGGTAGCCGAAGTCGTCCACCGTCATGCCGGCGGTGATGGCTATGGCGAAGTAGTTCGCCCGCGCCCCGACCACGCCCTGGCCGACCACCTGGGCGCCGTACATCTTCCGGGTCTTCCGGTCATAGACCAGTTTGACCGAGACCTTTTCCTTGCCCCAATAGCTCGGGTAGGCGTTCCCGGTGATGTAATTGGCCTCGTAGTCGAGGTTCAGGCGTTGGGCGTCGATTTCGGACAGGCCGACCTTGGCGGCGTCGAGGCCGAAGAGGCGGATGACGCTTGATCCGAGAAGGCGAATCCGGGGAACCGGTCCGCCGGCGATGGCGTGGGCGATGACCCGGCCCTGCTTGTTCGCGTTGGTGCCGAGGGGGGCGTACTGGTGTTCGCCGGTGATGGCCGAGGTCATGACGCTGCAATCGCCGGCGGCGTAGACGTCCGGCACGCTCGTCTCCATCCGGTCGTTCACAATGATGGCGCCGTTCACCGTCTTCCTAACATCGATGAATTCCGCGTTCGGAATGATGCCGGCCGAATTTATCACCACCTCGGCCGGAACGAGGTCGCGGCCGTGGGCGTTTTCCACCACGACGCCGACCACCCGTTTCCCTTCGGTTTTCAGTTCCACCACTTTCGACCCGGTGCGGATCTGCACCCGGTGGCGTTCGAGTTCGGCATGGAGCTGATCCGTCGCCTCCGGGTCCATCACCGGCAGGATGCGTTCGGCGAATTCGACGATAAGGACGGCCTTCCCCTGCTTGGCGCAGGCCTCCGCCACCTCGAGGCCGATGTAGCCGGCGCCGACCACCACCACATGGTGCGACGCCTTTTCCTCAAGCGCCTTCCGGAGGCGGATGCCGTCGTCCACCGTCCGGACGACATGGAGGTTTTCGCAGTCCGCGTCGAGGGGCGGGATTTTTCTGACCCGGGCGCCGGAGGCGACGACCAGCTTGTCGTACTTTTCCGTCACGGCGGCGCCGGTCGCCAGGACGGTGACGGAGACGGTCTTGTCCGCCGTGTTGACCGCCGTCACCCGGTGGCCGGTACGGACGTCGATGCCGGACTTCTTGAAATCCTCCACCCGCCGCTCCCGGAGTTCGGAGGCGTCGGCGATTTTTCCCGAAACGTAATAGGGAATGCCGCAGGCGGCAAACGACACGTCGTCGCCCTGCTCAAAGACGACGATGTCGACGTCGTCCTTCATGAGCCGTTTCAATTTCGCCGCCGTGCTCATGCCGGCCGCGACGGCGCCGATGATGACTACCTTCAACATGGTTGCCTCCTGTTCGGCCGTTCGGCCGGGTGGATGGTTCGAGTATACCGCGTTGTGTGATGCTTCGGGTGGATACTTCTTCTTTTTACATTTCCATCGCGGCGGCGGTTTCGTCCGGCCCACGCGCCAGGCCCATGTCGCCGTAGGCGGCGGCGTCGAGGCGGCCGAGGCGCTTGTCGACGACGATGGCGTTTGTCATCGCTCCCGTGACGTTGATGCAGGACCGGCCCATGTCGATTATCGGGTCGATGGCGAGAATCGGACTGATAAGCGGGAACGACGCCGCCATGCCGGTCCCGGACAGGGCAACGGACGCCGCCATGGTGGCGGTGCCGGGAATGCCGGCGATGCCGAGGCTGCCGATGGAAATCACGATAAGCACCATCACGAGAAACGTGGCGTTGACGGGCGTGCCGCCGAGGTTCGAGACAAACACGACCAGCATGGCCGGGAACACGCCGGCGCAGCCCTGCATGCCGGCGGTGGAATTGAAGGAGGCGACGAAATTGGCCGTGCCTTCGCTGACGCCCAGTTTGTGCGTGAGGGTGCCGATGGTCACCGGCAGCGTGCCGACGCTCGACCGGGAGGTGAAGGCCATTATCATCGGGTCGAACCCCTTCCGGACGTACGTAAACGGATTGAGGCCGTGAACGGCGAGGAGGAGCATTTGAATGATGAAGACGACGGCGAGGCCGAGGTAGAGAACGGCGATGAACAGGGCCACTTCGAGTATCCCCTGAATCCCCCTTTGGGCGATGGTGTTCGCTAGCATGGCGATGACGGCGTAGGGCATGAGCCGGATGACATACATGGCGACGGACAGGATTATCTTCTGGAAGGCGTTTATAAAATCGGCGAACGGCTTAACGATGTTCGCGTATTTCTTACTCATGCGCATGGTGGCGGCGCCGAGGAAGGCGGAGAAGATGACGAGGGCGATGATGTTCGTCTCCACCATCGCCGCCACCGGGTTGGCGGGGAGGAGGGCGAGGAGGGTGTCGGCGACCGGGTGGACGTCCTTGATGGCCGTGTCCGGCGTGACGGCGGCGGGCGCGGCGAAGTTCGTCCCGAGCCGGAAGGCGACGGCGAGGCCGAGGCCGACGACGACGGAAATCATCACCATTATCATGGTGACGGCGATGGTGGTTTTCGCCAGGCGGCCGAGATCGTTCCCCTGCATATTGATGATGACGTGGATAATCGACACCATGATAAGCGGGATGACGAGCATGCGGACAAGGGCGATAAAGCCGTTCCCGACGAGGCCGAGCCACTTCGTCGTCTCGACTATGAACGTCTCCTCCATCGGCTGGGCCGGGAAGCCGGCGACGAACTGGATGGCGAGGCCGAGGACGAGGCCGATACCGGTGGCGACGAGGACGCGGCGGGCGAACGAGGCCTTCCGCTTCTCCATCACCCGCATGATGACGAAGAGGAGTACGAGTACTATAAGAAACACCACGGTCAGGCCGCGGCTGATCATAAGGAAATCATGGAAGAAAAATGACGTCATGGCTGGTCGCTCCCGGACGTGCCCCCGACCTCCGGCCGGTCCCCGGACCGGCGCCCCCCGGAACTTATCATGGCAAAGCGGGGGGCGGATTGTCAAGGTTATTTTAACTATACGCGTTTATTTAATTTTTCCGCCTCCCCGTTCCCGTTCCCCCGTTCCGGTGTGGTATAGTAACAGTGAAGCGCTTCAACGGAATTGTACCAGGCACCCGGCCCGCGGCGACCGATCGGCCGGGCCGGTGCGGCGGCCCGTTCTGGAGGGGACGACGATGAATCATCAGGGAACCTGCGGCGTGGAATGTTCGGCCTGCGAGATTTTCGGCATGGACTGCCCGGGATGCCGCGCCAGCGGCGGAAAGCCGCCGTGGCTGGAAGAACTCGACCTGCCGCTCTGCGCCCTCTACGAATGCGCGGTCATGCAGAAGGGCCTGCCCGACTGCTCGGCCTGCCCCGACCTTCCCTGCGATCTCTTCCACGCCTTCCGCGATCCGTCCGTCCCGCCGGAAGAACACGAAGCCGCCATCCGCCAGCGGGTCAAACGGCTCCGGGACCAATAGGGACGGGGGTTTACCGGCTGTCCGGGCCACCGCCGGATCGTCGCCCGGGGACGAGCAGAGTGTTCGGGGAGGCGTCTTTTTCCGCCTATGGCTCGGGCGAGACGCCGAATTGAACGTTTGACCGGGTATCCGGCGGCGAGGCGGCGGGTGTCCGGACGGCTTCCGCACAATGTCCTTGTATCTGTTTGACGCCGGGGCCTTGCTCCGGACGGGAAAATCTGTACAACTGCATCCCTTCGGACGACTTCGCATCACTTTACGAAACAGCCGGGAAACCGGTCCAGGGATCAGCATGAACGACGTTATCGCCACCTTCCTCCGGAGCGTCACCAGCGTCGCGCCGCTCCTTATCGCCATCGCCACCGGCTATGTCATCGCCAAAAAACCGTGGGCCGGGGAAAGCGGCATGGCGTTCCTGTCCAAAGTGTCCATGAACTACGCGATTCCGCCGTACCTGTTCCTGACCATGACCCGGACGTATCACAGTCCGGCGGATCTTCTGTTTCTATTTTATAACCTCCGCTATCCGGTCGTCATCACCGTCGTCGGCTTCGCCTTTGCCATGGCGGCGGCGGCGGCCTTCAGGATTCAGCCGCCGAAACGGGGGGTGTTCATCAATGCCGTCACCCTCTGCAATACCGTCCTCATGGGGCTGCCGGTGGTTGCCTCGCTGTACGGGAACGAGGTTGTTCCCATTGCCATGATTTTCTATTCCGCCAACACCATCATCTTCTGGACGGCCGGAGTCTGGTTTCTTCGCCGGGAACTGCCGGCCGAACCCGGGTTCAACTGGACAGTGGCGGTGCGGCAGATTTTTTCCAGCCGGCCGCTTATGGCGTTTTGCCTCGGCGTCGTCTGGGTGCTGCTCGGTTTGCCGATGCCGGAATTCCTGGCCCGGACCTGCGAACTGGCCGGCGGGGCCATGACGCCGTTGTCCATGCTGTTTATCGGCTTTGTCATCCGCTTCGCCGACATCACGGCGCCCGGTAAACTCCGGAACCTCGGGTTCGTCCTCCTCTACCGCTACCTGTTCGTGCCGGCGCTGACCGCCCTCCTCTGCCGCTGGCTGGTGGCGGACGCGACCATGCGGAAGGTGTTTTTCCTCCTCTGCAACATGCCGGCGATGGCGCAGCTCCCCATCGTCGCGAAAGACGTCGGCAGCGACTACGAATCGGCGTCCATGATCGCCGCCGCCACCACGGCGTGCAGCATGGCGGCGGTGCCGATATACATGTTTCTTATCGAGTACGGGGGGATTCTCGGATAGCGGCATTCGGGTGGGCCGTCCGGGAGAGGCGGGAGCTACAATCCCATGGACATTCTCCGACCGATGAGTCGTGAAGACATAGTGCGCGGCGCCGGGTTCATGACGAACCGGCGCCGCGGCGTGTTGTTCCGGGAGTGTTTCAGCGGACCATGGACTGGCGTTCGTTG
>JAJQFC010000042.1 GCA_021201355.1 Planctomycetaceae bacterium
GCTGATTATGACGGACGGGCCGTTGTATTCAAGTTCTTCCTTAAACGCCTGGATTGTCTCCGCGATGCTGTACGGGTCGACGATGCGGCAGCGTTCGATGCCGCAGGCCCTGACCATGCCTTCGATGGAGACGGCGACGGTCTTGTCGCCCATAAGCGTCTTGCCGGTGCCGGGGTGGTCCTGGTGGCCGGTCATGGCGGTGGTCCGGTTGTCGACGATGACGATGACGACATTCGACTTGTTGACGGCGATGTCGAGAAGCCCGGTGATGCCGGAGTGGAAGAACGTCGAATCGCCGACCATGCCGACGACCTTCGCCTCGCCCGCCTTGGCCATGCCGTGGGCGACCGAGATGCCGCCGCCCATGCAGAGAATGGTGTCGAGTCGGTTCAGGGGCGGCATGACGCCGAGGCTGTAGCAGCCGATGTCGCCGCAGACCACAACGTCCGACCACTTCCCGAGGGCGGTGAAGACGCCCCGGTGCGGACAGCCGGCGCAGAGAACGGGCGGCCGCTGCGGCAGGTCCGACGCCGCCAGGGGCGGCGCGACAAGGGTGTCGTCGGCGCCGGTGATGCGTTCCCGCACGGTGTGGAGCCGGTCCGGCGTCAGCTCGCCGATCCCGGGGACGAGATTCCGGCCTTCGCAGGTGATGCCGAGGGAGCGGACGTGTTCTTCGATAAAGTCGTCCAGTTCTTCGACTATGAGAAGGCGCTTCACCTTTGTCGCGAACTCGCGAATGAGGGAATCCGGGAACGGATAGCTCCAGCCGAGTTTAAGGACGCTCGCCTCCGGGAATACCTCCCGGACATACTGGTAGGCGATGGAGGAGGTGATGACGCCGATTTCGGACGAGTGCATCTCGATGGGGTTAAGCGGGCTCATTTCGGCGCCGGTCCGCATTTCATGAAGCCGTTCCTCGACGCGGATACGCATCTTCCTGCCCCAGGCCGGGATCGGCACGAAGCGGGGCGGGTTCTTCTCGAACGGCGCTTTCTCGTGAACGTGCCGCTCGGCCAGTTCCACCAGGCTCCGGGCGTGGCTGATGCGGGTGGTGGAGCGGAGAATCACCGGCGTCGAATATTTTTCCGAGATCTCGAACGCCTGTTTCATAAACTCCTTCGCCTCGTTCGCGTCGGACGGTTCGAGGACGGGAATCTTGGCGAAGCGGGCATACTGCCGGGTGTCCTGTTCGTTCTGGGACGAGTGCATCCCCGGGTCGTCCGCCACAACGGCGACAAACCCGCCGACCACGCCGACATAGGCGAGGGTCATGAGGGGATCGGCGGCGACGTTGAGGCCGACATGCTTCATCGTGCAGAAAGCCCGGGCCCCGGCCAGGGCGGCGCCGGCGGCGACCTCGAAGGCGACCTTTTCATTGGGCGCCCACTCGCAGTAAAGGTCGTCCTTGTATTTGACGGCGTTTTCCAGAATTTCGGTGGACGGCGTGCCGGGATAGCCTGACGCCACCGTGACGCCGGCTTCCCAGGCGCCCCGGGCGATGGCTTCGTTGCCGGACATGAGTTCTTGCACGTTTTCTCCTTGCGGCTTCTGAAACAGTGCGGGGCTCCGCGGTCGGGACCATGTGGCCGGCGCGCTGTCTCTTTGGTGACACAAAAAAACTGGATCGCCCAGGGCGATCCGGCATTCCGTGAGTGTGGTATTCCGTACAATTCAGTATAACGGCGGGAGGGGCCATCGTCAAGGAGAGGAGCGGGGGATTTTGGCGCGGCGGCGGACGGCGGCGGCGGAACCTACCCGAGGAGGCGGTCCAGCTCCGCCGCCAGCGTTTCATACTTCTGGGCGCCGAACAGGCGTTGTTCCTCCTCGCCGTCCCGGAAGAAGACGAGGGTCGGAATGTCTTCCACCGTGTTGTCGACCGCCGCTTCGGAATGTTCGTCGACATTTATCCGGCAGAAAATGACGCGGCCGTCGTAGTCCTCGGCCAATTTTTCCAAAACCGGGTCGAGCAGTTTGCACGGCGGACACCAGGTGCCGTAGAAGTCGACGAGGACAAGCCCGTTTTTCACTCCTTCTGAAAATGTCGCGTCGGTGAGTTCGGCTATCATGATAGTCCTTTTCACGGCCGGTGAACCTGTACTGTCGCAGGAGAAAAAAACGCGCTCCCGAACGGCTATGGTACAGCCGGCGGGAGCACATCTGGGTAAGCACGCGGTTTATTAGCAGAACGCCTGCAGGGTATCCTTCAAATCGGCCTCCTGCTGGAGCCCTACAAAACGCTTGATCTCTTTTCCGTCCTTGAAGATAAGCAGCGTCGGGATGCTGGCGACGCCGTACTTCGAGGCGGTGGCGGGCTGTTCGTCGATATTAATCTTTGCAACGACGGCCTTGCCGTCAAATTCGTCCGCCACCTTTTCGATGATCGGGCCCTGGGCCTGGCACGGCGGGCACCACGGCGCCCAAAAATCCACCAGCGTCACGCCGGTTCCGGTGACGTCGTTAAATGTTCCGTCGGTCAAATCCTTAACTTTGCCGGCCATTGTCTCTCCTCTGTGAAAAAACGTGAACCCCTCGCATGGGCCGCCGCCGGTATCACGGCGAACCCTGGATGCACTGTGGGGCGATTCGTCCTGTTCCGGGTACGCCGGCTTCCGCGTAGTCTTCGGAACGACATGGGCTTCGGAGGAACCGGGCCGTTTCCGGACAGGTTCCATTGAATACCCGTTTTTACCAACTATACCCGACGCCGCCGCGAATTTCAACGGCGCGCACCGCTCCCGGCCCCGTCCCGGACCACCCGGGCGCGGACGCCTTTCCCGGATTGACCGCCGGGCGGTCATGGGGTATAGTGGCGTCCTATTACCTATTGTTGTCAATCGGAGGAATTCCCTTGCCAGGACACCGTCGCCTACACGTTTGCCACTCCCCGATTCCGTCCAGTTCACGTTGGTTTTCCCTGTTACTTGTTTTCCTCTTTAGTCTGACAACCATCGCCGGAACCGCCTTCGCCGGTGAGACCGATACCGCACCGTCCCCGCCACCCGCCGCCGTTCCCGCTCCTGGCGCAGCGTCGCCGCTCCCGGAGGCGGTTACCGTCGACCCGAACGTCGACGCCGCCTACGAGGCGAGCTGGGAGGACAAGGTCGTTTCCCTGCCGATAAAAGGCGTCATCATCGGGAAACCGTTTTCCGACCTGCCGGAGCGGGTTATCCGCGCCCTCGACAAGGCGGACGCGGACGGCGCCATGCTTGTCGTTCTGGAAATCGATTCGCCCGGCGGCGAGGTCGGCACCTGCGACACGCTGTCGAAGCGCATCTTCGAAGCGAAGACGCCCGTCGTCTCCCTCGTCCTTCACAAGGCCGTGTCCGGCGGCGCCATGGTCGCCTCGGCCGGACGGGAAATCGTCATGACCCGGGCCGCCCGCATCGGCGACATCCAGCCGATGCAGATGTCCGCCACCGGGAACGCGCCGGGGATGGACGAGCGGACGGCGGAAAAAATCGAGGTCGACATCCGCACCATCATGAAGGTCTATGCCGAACACTTCGGCCGGCCTGCCAGGGTCATGGAAGGCATGGTGAGCCGGAGCGGGAGCGTCTACCAGGTGGCGTACCGGTCGGGCGATGTCGAGTACATGACCGGCCACGATCTTGAGGTACTTGAAAAGAACATCGATCTCGGCCGCGACCGCCGCCGCATCGCCAATACGAAACTGGTCAAGCCGGACGGGCGCCTGCTCGAACTGTCCGCCGGCGAAGCGGTGGAGTACGGCGTGGCGTCCGAGGTGGTGGAAAGCCGGGAGGCGTTTTTCCTTGAACGCGGCATCACGGACGACATGGTGGTGGCGCCGACCGTGCCGACCGGCGAATTCGATTTGAAAAAGCTTTTACCGAAGTTTGACGATCTCGGTTTGCCGGTGTGGGTCGTCGTTCTTCTCGGGCTTTTCCACAAACAATGCATGAGGAGCGTCGTGACGGAATATCAGGCGCCCGGGAGCGGCATTCCCCTCGCCATCGGCGTCATCGGCTTTGTCTGTTTCTTCACGACGCTCCTCATGCACGACCGGGGAAGTCCCCTCGGGATTGCCGTGTTCCTGATAGGAGTCGCCCTGCTCGTCGTCGAGATTATGGTCCTGCCGGGCTTCGGCATCGCCGGCATCGGCGGCATCATCGCCATCCTCGCCGGCATGCTCCTCGCCTTCACGCCGGACTGGAGTTCCGACTATATGCGCCAGTTCATGTGGCAGGAGGTCGGGGCGTTTACGCTGCTCATTTTCGTCGGACTGATCGGCGCCATCGGGGCAATTCTCCTGATATCGCAGTATGGCGAACGGTTGCCGTACTTTGGCCGGTTTTTCCTGACGAATTCGCAGCCGGCCGGCGACAACCCGAACCCGGACGCGGTCCGGGCGGAACCGCACGAATCGGCCCGGCTCCGCTACCAGTCCCTCCGGGGACGGACAGGCGTGGCCGAATCCATGCTCCGCCCGGCCGGCAAGGTCCGGCTCGACAGCGGGGAACTTCTCGACGTCATGACGGACGGGGTTTATGTTGAGGCGGGAACCAGGGTGACAGTCACCGAAGCGGCGCCGAACCGGATTATCGTCGCGGTGGTCCGGTAGCGGCGGAAGAGTTTCCGGACCCGGCCGTATTCGCTCCGGCAGAACCGGTATCCACGCAGGTATTCAGCCTTTTTTGCAATGAACCGACGGGAACACTCGCGGCGAACCGGCCAACCGGTCCGCGCCACCGTCTTTTTTTCCACTCGCAACTGGAGAACTATCGATGAACGAATTGTTGTCGCAAATGCCGTCCTCCTTCATGGCGATTATTTCCCTCGCCGTCCTGGTGGTTGTCCTTCTCGTCTTTTTCGTGGTCTTCTCCTTCGGGCGGACGTGGTTGCAGGCGCGGGCGTCCGGCGTGCCGATCGGTTTTATCGACCTCGTCGGCATGTTTATCCGGAAAGTCAATTCGGCCATGATCGTGAACTCCATGATCACCACCCACAAGGCCGGACTGAAAATCTCCCGGGACTTCCTTGAAGCCCACTACCTCGCCAAGGGCAACGTCCCCGTCCTGTCCCAGGCCCTGATCATGGCCCACCAGGCCGGACTGACGATTGAACCGCGGAGCCTCGCCGCCCACCTCCTCGCCGGCGGCAACGTGCTTGACGTCGTTCGCGGCCTCATCTCGGCGAGCCGCGCCAATATTCCGCTGCCGTTCGACAAGGCCTGCGCCATCGACCTGGCCGGCCGCGACATCGTCCAGGCCGTCAACACCTCCGTCGACCCCCGGGTCATCGACTGCCCGAGCCCGGGCGCGGGGAGCGTCCACGGCAAGGTCACCCTGGACGCCGTCGCCCAGGACGGCATCCAGTTGAAAGTCAAGGCCCGCGTCACCGTCAGGACGAACATCGAACGCCTGGTCGGCGGCGCCACGGACGAAACGATTATCGCCCGCGTCGGCGAAGGCATCGTCTCCGCCATAGGCTCGTCCGTCGATTACAAACAGGTTCTTGAAAACCCGGACCGGATTTCGAAAGCGGTGCTCGCCAAAGGCCTCGACGCCGGGACAGCCTTCGACATCCTCTCCATCGACATCGCCGACGTCGACGTCGGCGAGAACGTCGGCGCCAAACTGGAAATCGACCGGGCCCAGGCGAAGAAGCAGGTGGCCCAGGCCGACGCGGAAAAGCGCGCCGCCGAAGCCCGCGCCAGCCAGGCCGAGCAGGAAGCGCGGATCTCCGAAATGCGCGCCAAGGTCGTGGCCGCCGAATCGGAAATCCCCCTCGCCATCGCCGAAGCGTTCCGGAGCGGCAACCTCGGCATCATGGACTACTACCGCATGAACAACATCAAGGCCGACACCGACATGCGGAGCGCCATCGGCGGACCGAAGGACGAAAAGAAGTAACCGGGAACCCCGGACAACGCCACCGGCCGCGACAGATGCCAGCGTCGCGGCCGGGCGGTCCCGCCGCCGGGGATGGGCGGTCGACCAGGAGTGCGGTTGACCACGAGTCCGGATTGTTCCGATTGTCCGGATCGCCCGGAAAGCCTGATTTTCCGGATAGCCCGGATTTTCCGGAACGACCGGCAGGCCCTGATTTTCCGGATCGACCGGAAAGCCGCGACCGCCACCGGAACGGCACAGTAACAATGAAGCAATGACACTATGAACACGAAAGGCATTCACCATGTGGGAAATGCTTATTGAGGCGTTGAAGGAGTTGTTCGATCCGACGCCGAACCGGCCGCCGCCGCGACGCCGCGCCAGCCAGTCCGGTGCCCCGACCGGCACGCCGGTCTATCGAGGCGAACCGGATCAAAGGCCGTCTTCGCCGCCGACCAAGGTGACGGTCGAGGATGTGTTCCGCCGGCTCCTCACCGGCGAAGACGAAGCCGCCCGCGAAGCGCGGCACCGCGACCGGGAAGGGACGACGCGGGCGGAAACACCCGGTCGTCCCGTTCAGGACCGGACGGCGCGGCAATCGGCCCGCCGGTCGGCCCGGCAGGGACGCGGCCAGGCCGTTCCCGCCGGCGCGTCCGTCCCGGCCGCGCCGCAGCGGCGTCAGGCGGCGACAGCGAAGCCGCTGTCCTTCCAGGAAACCATCGCCCGGGCCGAACGCCAGGACGCGGTGTTCAGGGAAGAGCAGGACGCGGGAAAAGGCATGTACGGGCTGGAATTCGTCCGGAAGCTCCGGGCCAATCCGGAGGCCGCCCGCGAGGCGTTTGTCTATTCGGAAATCTTCGGCCGGCCGCTCAGCGAACGGCGGATGGATTTTTAAAAATTTACCATTATACTGTAAAGGAGCCGCTCGCGGCTCGTGAGGGTGGCCGACGGTCCTGTGCCGTCGGCCCGACTCAAAACCTGAAGCTGTTTCAGGCCGGTGCCTGCCGAAGCGTTCCCCCGGCGGGCGGCACCCGGTCGCGACACCGCTTCCCATAAATAGAGGGAGTGTTCGCAGTGCTTTTACCAGAACCAAAAACCAAGATGGACGATCTGCCGCCGGCGCGGATTGTCGAAAAATTGGATGAATACATCATCGGCCAGGCCGACGCCAAAAAGGCCGTCGCCATCGCCATGCGAAACCGCTGGCGCCGCCAGCGCATCCCCGAGGACATGCGCGGCGAAGTGACGCCGAAAAACATCATCATGATCGGCCCCACCGGCGTCGGCAAAACAGAAATCGCCCGCCGCCTCGCCGACATGACGGGCGCGCCGTTCCTCAAGGTCGAGGCCAGTAAATACACCGAGGTCGGCTACCACGGCCGCGACGTCGAATCGATGATCCGCGACCTCGCCAAGGCCGGCATCGCCCAGGCCCAGTCCGAAGCCATGACCCGCGTCGCCGAATCGGCCCGGGAAGCGGCGGAGGAGCGCGTCCTCGACTTCCTCCTCCCCCGCCCGACCGGCGACTTCGAGTCGGAAGACGGCCAGCAGGCGGCGGAACGCTATTCCCGCACCCGGGAAAAACTCCGGCAGCAACTGCGGAACGGCGGCTTCGCGGACAAGAAGATTGAAATCGAAGTCGACGCCCCGCCCCCCATGGCCGGCATTTTCGGCGCGGTCGGATTGGACGAAATGGCCATGGAAATGCAGGAAATGCTTGGGAAAATGATGCCCGGACGCCGGAAGACCCGCCGCGTCACCATTCCGGAAGCCCTCGCCATGTTCCAGCAGGAAGAGGCGGAAAAACTGGTGGATGAAGACGCCATCCAGCGGGACGGCATCGAGCGGGCCGAACAGGGCGGCATCATCTTCATCGACGAAATCGACAAGGTCATCGGTTCCAGCCGCTCGGACGGCCCCGACGTTTCCCGGGAAGGCGTCCAACGCGACCTTCTCCCCATCGTCGAAGGGGCGACCGTGACGACAAAGTACGGCCCGGTGAAAACGGATCACATCCTCTTTATCGCCGCCGGGGCGTTCCACGGCAAAAAACCGTCCGACCTCATTCCGGAACTGCAGGGCCGGTTCCCCATCCGGGTCGAACTGAATCCGCTCTCGAAAGAGGACTTCCGCCAGATCCTGACCCATCCGAAAAACGCCATCTGCAAACAGTACAAGCTCCTCCTCGAAACAGAAGGCGTGACCCTCGATTTCACCTCGGACGCCCTCGAGGCCCTGGCCGGTTTCGCCGCCGACCTCAACCGGTCGACCCAGGATATCGGCGCCCGCCGCCTCCACACCATTATGGAAAAACTGCTGGAGGACGTGTCTTTCAACGCACCCGACCTCGGCGGCAAACATATTGAAATAACCGGCGACACCGTCCGGGGCCGCCTGGCCGACATCGCGTCGAACGAGGATTTGTCCCGGTACATTCTCTAACCGCCTCTTACCGCATCCGTTCGGAAGTCGCGGGGTTGTTCAGTATGACAGTACCGCAAAGGGATCGGCCTGGCCGATCCCTTTTTTCGCATCGCTCGCACTACTCACCGCGATGTCATCCGGTGAGTTTTTTGGAAGCGACATACCAGTGCACCGCCATCGCCTGATCTCCCATGAACCAGCCCACGACATCCTGCGAAAAGTCATCAGATCACATTTCGAAAAATGTCAACAAATCATTATTCAGAGACAGCTAGAGTCATAACTCTTGAAACAACGAGAGATAAAATTTCCACAAACAAATCGAGAAATTTATATTTTATAATTGCATTTCCTGCTTAATGATGATATTCTTCTCTATATCCGTTTTCCAGAAATTTTTCCTTATTTATGAAAGGGGTTACCATGAGAGGTTTCGCGATGCGGAAAGTCGGCCTGGCCGGGTGGATTGAGAAGGACAAGCCGGTCGCCGGTCCGTTTGACGCCATTGTCGAGCCGCTGGCTCTCGCTCCGTGCACATCGGACATTCACACCGTGTACGAAGGCGCCATGGGCGAGAAGACAGATCTCATTCTGGGCCACGAGGCGGTCGGCCGGGTGGTCGAGGTCGGGTCGGAGGTCAAATACATTCAGCCGGGCGACCGGGTGGTGGTGCCGGCGATCACGCCGGAATGGCGGTCGGTGGAAATCCAGAACGGCGTCCCGGCCCAGCATTCCGAAGGGATGCTCACCGGCTGGAAGTTCTCGAACATCAAGGACGGCGTGTTTGCCGAATTCTTCCACGTCAACGACGCCGACATGAACCTGGCGAAGATGCCCGACACCATTACCCTTGAACAGGCGGCCATGATGCCGGACATGATGACGACCGGCTTCCACGGCGCGGAACTGGCCGACGTCCAGTACGGCGCCAGCGTCGCCGTCATCGGTATCGGCCCGGTCGGTTTGATGGCGGTGGCGGCGTCGGCCCTCCGTGGCGCCGGCCGCATCTACGCCGTCGGCAGCCGCCCGCGCTGCGTCGAACTGGCGATGGAATACGGCGCCACCGACAGCATCAACTACCGGAAAGGCGACATTGTCGAACAGATTATCGCCGCCAACAAGGGCGAGGTCGACCACGTCATCGTCGCCGGCGGCAATGAAGACGTCATGCAGCAGGCGGTCAAAATGCTGAAGCCGGGCGGCACCATCGGCAACATCAACTATTTTGGCACCAACGAGATCATCCCGATCCCGCGCCTCGCCTGGGGGTCCGGCATGGCCCACAAGACCATCCGTGGCGGCCTCTGCCCCGGCGGCCGCGGCCGGATGGAACGGATGATCGCCCTTGTCGTCAACGGCCGCGTCGACCCGAGCAAGATGGTCACCCACACCTTTAAAGGCCTGGAAGGCGTCGAAACCGGCCTCGAACTGATGCGGAACAAACCGGCCGAAGTCATTAAGCCGGTGGTCCTGGTGTAACGACATCGGTACAACACCGTACTAACGATAAAAAAAAGCGCCCCGTGGCATGCGGGGCGCTTTTTTCTTGGTGTTCGACAATATCTAAGTGGAATAAGAAGCAAATCGACAGTATAATGGTATTACATTGGATATACAAGGAGACAAAGCTATGATTAAGAACCTTACTCGCCACGGCAATAGCTACGCTTTGGTGATAGACAAGCCGATTCTCGATTTACTGAAGATTGAGCCGGAGACGCCGCTTGAAATCACCACGGACGGCCGTTCTCTTACCGTCGCTCCGGCCAGTGACGCAATCTTTGCGAAGCGATTCGCGAAGGGGCGTGAAACCATGCACCGCAAGTATGCGAAAACTTTCCGGAGACTGGCTGAGTGAACGAGATATTTTTCATCGGTGTTTTTGAAGCACTCGAAATCCATACCGAAGAAATCGGGTTGTACGGCGGTGAACACGGCGTCCGTGATTCCGGCCTCCTCGAATCGGCCCTCGCCGCCCCGCAATCGGGCATGGCTGGTGAATATTTTCACGCCGACATTTTCGAAATGGCGGCCGCCTACCTCTACCATATTGTTCAGAATCACCCGTTTGTCGATGGCAACAAACGCACCGGGCTTGCGTGTGCGTACATGTTTCTCTTCACGAACGGGATTGAACTCGAATGCGACCCGGACGAGTTGACCGATATCGTCCTGGCTGTGGCCAATGGTGCATTGGACAAAGCGGGAGTCGCGGCATTTTTACGATCACATGCGGTTGAATTGGCACCCTGACCACGGTTCGGGGTGCCTTTTTTTTGGCTCAAATTAAAAAGGCGGCACCCGAGCGTTGACCCACCAGCCCCTGACCCGGGCTCGACGACAACACGACATCGGATGCCACCTCATGTCATTCTGTAACCGCCCAGTTTCTCAAAGAGGCGGCATCCGAGCGCAATCCCCCCAGCTCTGACAAGGCTGTGCAGTCATACGGCCTCGGAAGCCGCCAAACTCCATAAGGCCCTATAATCCAGCCCCGCACTCCTTGGAAAAAACCATATTGAGGGAAAGTGAAAGACGGCGTCCGTCCAGGTCTACGCTTGAGAAGACGCGGTGCAATTGCCAGATGATTTCGCTTTCGGCTATGGGAAGGTGCGGAAAGGATTGTGATTGCGTTTCGGTGACGGCTTTGCCGGTTTCCGGCTCCGCGACGGGACGAGGTTCATGGTCGCAACGGAGGTACTCGACCGTCGTGCCGAAGAAGTCGGCGATGTCCTGGAGGCGGATTTCGTCCGGCGTTCGCCTGCCGCGTTCCCAAGGCGACCATTGTTGCGGTAGGACGCCGAATTCTTGGGCACACCGTTTTGAGCCGCCACGGCCCGGATACTTTTTCTCGCGTTCGGCACGAATGTTTCGGGCGATAGTTCGCCTCAATTCTTCCGGCATCTTTCCCACTGGCAGCCCCCTCTTTGTATGGCCGCCGATTAATATAAAAAGGCGGCATCCGAGCGCTGACTCCCCAGCTCCTGACAGGGCTGTGCAGCAACACGACATCGGACGCCGCCAAAGACGGCGTTGAATGTAGTGTTACTGCAGTCCCAGAACGTTTTCGAAGCTGTCAGGATTCGGGAGTCAGAGACTTTTCAACGTTATTAGTGTGTTATTTTATTTAGGTTACCTAAGCGATACGGTCTCCTTTTAAAAAGATTAGACCATTAAAGTATAGAGATGTTTTAAACGATTGTCTAGAGTAACCCGTCGAAGACCCCACACCTTATAAAAACGCCACCTCGCGAGGAGGTGGCGCCAGGGGGAGGAGGACTTCAGCACGAGGCTCCCCTTTTTGGTTCCCGGAGCATGTACTCACCGCTTAGAAGTTAAAGCCGACCGTGCCCATCACCTGGTGAGCGTCCGCTTTCCGCTGGCCGACGTAGTCGTACTTGACGCCGATGGAGAAGGCGCCGCGGGTGTAAGTGCCGCCGACGCCGGCGTGGAGCAGGCGGTGGCCTTGTTCCCGGCTCTGGATGCCGTACGGAACGCCGTTCTGGAAACCGGCCAGGGCCATCGAACCGCTCGCCCCGTCTTCGTCGAAGTTGTAGGCGTAGCCGAGGTTCAGGTCGAGGTCGAACCGGGACGCGTCCGACAGGTGGACCTGGTAGCCGAAGTTGACCTCGATCGGCAGGTAGTAGGCCTCGTCCTTCACCTTGCTCATGGCGCCGAGGGCGGCACCGGCCAGCATGGCGGTGTGGCCGCTGGTGCGGGCGCTGAGGGCGGTGAAGCCGATGGACGGGGTGATGGAGAAGCACGGCGCCGGCTTCCAGTCGTAGCCGATCTTCGCGCCGCCAATCCACGTCTTCGTGTTGTTGTCATGGCCGGAGCGGTCATTCCGGTTGAGGTTCCGGTAGGTTTCGGCGATGTCGTTGTCCGAGTAGGTGTACCCGGCGAACAGGGTGCCGAAGAAGCCGGACTGGTGGCTGTAGGTGCCGTAGACGTTGAACGAGTAGTTGTCGATGGTCGAGTCGTGGCTGATGGCCGCCTTGTCCTCGAAGTCGCCGCGGTTGTAGGCGAAGGAGCCGCCGAGGATGAAGTTCTGACCGATGACGGCGTCGTAGCCGATGATGGCGCCGTAGGACTTGTACTTGTAGCCGGCGAGGCCGTCACGGGCGTCCGCGTCTTCCCACAAGCCGAAGCCGCCGACCCAGATGCGGTTCGCCGGGCAGGCGAGGATGGCGTTCGCGAACGCTTCGCCGCCGACCATCCCGGAATCGGCAATGGCGTTCACCCGACGGATAAAGTCGGACCGCTTCATGCTCGACTCCATGTGCGACCGGGCGACCGCCTGGGCGACCATGTTGACGCCGTTCATGACATTGCCGTTGTACAGGTTGAGCGGGCTGCCGTCGCTGGCGCCGTAGCGGCCGGTTCCGAAGTTCAGGAGGTTGTTCTTGTTCATGACGTACGAGTCATATTCGCCCTTGGTGGCGTTTTCCTTCGGGAGCAGCCAGCCGTGCTGAATTCCCTGCGCGTCCGGGTCGCCTTCACTGAGCATGCCGTAGATCATGCCGTTCAGACCGCTGTTAGTGTTGTTCCCGTACATGTTGTCCAGAATACGGGAGGCGACGTTGAAATCGGCGGACGTGCCGGCGAAGGTAAGGTTCGCGACCGCTTCCCTGGTCACGGTGTACTTGTTGTTGGCCTGGTCGAACTGCGTCCGCACCGTGCCGAGAAGACCGGTGTAGGCGATCTCCGGAATGTTGATGTCGGTGTCGGCATCGCCGACAAGGATATCGACAGGGTTTTCATCCACGCCTTGGCCTAACCCGTAGGCGTGCCTGAGAAATTCAACATCGATCTGGATGCTGTCCCGGCTGGCGACGGTGAACGCGACTTCGTCACGAATGCCCTTGTTGACGTTGATGGGTGCGTATGAAAAATGAACCGCCCCCTCACGATTCACAGTCGTGTCGATGCCGCTGATACCCAGACCCTCCACTGAGCTGATCGCGCCGTTACGACCGACGGTCATGGTAACGGCATCACCGTCGGCATTGATGTTTTCGATGACGTTGCCGTAGCCGGCGAGCAAGGCGTAATCGGCATTCTTCTGGAGATTGTTGCCTATGGTGACGTTACCGGCGACACCGGCGTCAACCGCAAAAACGCCGCCGGCAAGGGTGGTGGTGCCGTTGATATTGATTCTCGCTTCATTGGTCGGATCGTAGGAGGTCAGCAGATTTCCATCGTTCTGAAGGATAGCCGCCAGCACGGTGTTTGCACCGACGACATAGCCGTTCTTCTGCGTGTAGTTGCCGACATTGATTCGGTATCCCACGCGTTCGTTCCCGCGTCTTCATCGCCGATTACGGTAAGACCATCGACCTTATTATCCCAAAATATTGTCTTGTCCCACGTCCAACCGTCACTGGTCAAATCGACATTCATGTCCATCCAACCGTTGACGGCATCGCCGAAATTGACCGTGCCGGTGATGTTGTTGAAGGTTCCGCCGAGATTGACGGAGGACGCGCTGTCGGCGACGTTCTTGACAAAGTTAAGTTCGCCGGCGGCCGGATCGTTACCGATGGTGGCCCAGTACCGAGTATCGGCAACGCCGTCGTCCGCACCCGCCACATTCAGATTGGCGCCAAGCTGGACCGTCGAAACGCCGCCATTGACAGCGGAAATGGTGCCGTTGGCCATTACCGAGAGGTCGCTTTCAAACACAACCGGCGCGCCGTCATTGACTCTCAATTCGGCGGCCTTGTAGGTCTTGGTATCTTCGACGAATTCGCCGCCGACAAAGGTTTCCCTGAGGACCTTGAAGTTGGTGAATTCCGCACCGGCTTCAACCACGCCGCTCCGGAGATCCAGGCTGTTCAGGGTAATGT
>JAJQFC010000365.1 GCA_021201355.1 Planctomycetaceae bacterium
TCCGGGAAGGGAAGCTGCCGGTTCTTTTTTGCTCGCCGACCATGGAATTTGGTGTCGATATCGCGACCTTGAACGTCGTCGGCATGCGTAATGTTCCACCCACTCCGGCGAATTACGCTCAGCGGTCGGGCCGGGCAGGAAGAAGCGGACAGGCTGCGCTGGTCTTTACCTATTGTTCAGGCGGAAGCGCACACGATCAGTACTATTTCCGCCGCAACGAAAAGATGGTTGCCGGCGTCGTCGAGCCGCCCAGGCTGGATTTGGCGAACGAGGATCTCATCCGCAGTCATGTCCACGCAATCTGGTTGTCCGAGAGCGGAGAATCGCTGAAGTCCGGGCTTCATGAGCTTTTGGACCTTTCCAATCCCGACGCGGCCCGCCCTTCCGTTCTTCCCGGACTATTGGCCGCGTTTACGAACCGGCGGACCATGGAGAAAGCCTTTCTGCGGGCGCAAGCGGCCCTTAAAGGAATAGAGCCCGAGCTGCTTCGTTCGGGATGGTATGGCGAGGACTGGTTGGAACGCACGCTCACGAGAATTCCTTTGGCGTTTGAGGAAGCCTGCCTCCGGTGGTGGCGGCTCTATACCGACGCCCACCAACAGGCCAACCGGCAAAATGCCATCGCCCTGGATGCCAGCCGCTCCTCCCAGGACAGAACAGACGCGAAACGACTCTGGAACGAGGCGCAAACACAACTTCGCCTGTTGACGCAGGAAGACGATTTCCGGCAAAGTGATTTTTCCAGTTATCGGTATTTCGCCAGCGAAGGTTTTTGCCGGGATACAGTTTTCCCCGGCTGCCCTTGTCGGCATATATTCCCGGCCGGAATACCCGTGGACAGGAAGGGGACTACCTGTCGCGGCCCAGGTTCCTAGCCATTAGCGAATTCGGACCGCGCGCCCATATTTATCACGAAGGCGGCCGCTACGAGGTCACGAAGGTCGCGGTCGGGGTTACGCCGGACGGAAGCCTCGAGACCCGGACGATCAAACATTGCCCGAATTGCGGATACCTGCATCCGGTTGAGCCGGGTGACATTCTGGAGCGGTGTCAATCCTGCGGCCACACCCTTGGCCCGGCGCTCACCAATATGTTCCAAATGCGGAACGTCACGGTCAGGCGCAGGGACAGAATTACCTCAGACGAGGAAGAGCGCCTGCGAATGGGCTACGAATTGCGCACAGCCCTTCATTTCGCGGATCGCGACGGCGGCGGTGTTCGTTCCGCCGAGATCAAAACGCCGGAAGGCGAATTGTGGGGCCACCTGCAATACGGCATGGCGGCCACTCTATGGCGTATTAACCTGGGATGGCGCAGAAGAGCGCCCGGAAGCCCTCCAGGTTTCTGCCTCGACACGCAAAAAGGCGCTTGGGAGAGAAGGCCCACGGACAGCGAAGACGGCGAGTCCGAGGGATTAGGCGACGGTGACGATCCGCAGAAGGAACGGTTGCGACAGGTCATCCCCTACGTCGAGGACCGGCGCAATGTCCTCGTGCTGACGCCGGCAAAACCTCTGGACCGCGCAGCCATGGCCACGCTGCAGTCGGCGTTGCGCTCGGCGATGCTGATCAATTTCCAACTGGAAGACAGCGAGTTGGCGGCGGAAGCGCTCCCCGATTTGGACCACCGCAATCGCCTGTTGTTTTACGAGTCCGCCGAAGGCGGCGCCGGCGTGCTGCGGCAATTGATTGATGATGCGGCCTCTTGGCCGGCCGTACTCCGGCAAGCCTTGACTCTGTGCCATTACGACCCGGATACGGGACGGGATCATTTGCATGCGGAAGGTACAGCTGAAAAATGCGTCGCCGCTTGTTACGGGTGTTTGCTGAACTACGGAAATCAGATCGACCATGCGATAATCGATCGGCGCATCATAGCCGATTTGCTGCTGATGCTATCGCGGTCGCGAATCGACGCTTCTCCCGTCCTCCCGGCCCGCTCGGAGCATTTGGATTCTCTGAAGCGGTTAGCCGGCTCCGATCTCGAGCGGCGATGGCTGGATTGGCTGGACAAGGGCGGCGGGCGTTTACCGGATAAGGGCCAGGTGCTGCTCGAGGTATTTCGGACAAAACCTGATTTTCTCTATACCGGGATGGGCGGTTCGGGAAGTCCGGCGGCTATTTACATCGACGGCCCTCCGCACGATTTCCCGGAGCGACAGGCACGGGACGCGGCGGTGACCGATGCATTGGAAGATGCGGGGTATGACGTGGTTCGATTCCACCATGAAGCGGACTGGGATGCAATTCGGGATGCCTATCCCGGTATCTTCGGGGAAAGAATATGAGTACGGCGGCTGGATCACAACGCAGCGGATTGCAAAGCGATTTCCCGCCAGGAGCGCTTGTTTCGGCGCGTGGACGGGACTGGGTTGTCTTGCCTGAGTCTTCCGGCACCATGCTCATGCTGCGCCCGCTGGGGGGAATTGACGAAGAAGTTACGGGGATTCGCCTCGATTTCGAGTCAGTGACTTCTTCTCAATTTCCGCCTCCCCCGTCCGAGCGCCCGGGCGACAACAGGTCCGGACGTCTTTTACGTGATGCGGTCAAACTTGGCTTTCGCTCGGGAGCGGGACCGTTTCGGAGTTTTGGGCGCCTCGCCTTCGATCCGCGCCCGTATCAATTGGTTCCATTGTTGCTGGCGCTCAGACAACCGGTGGTGCGCCTTCTCATCGCTGACGATGTCGGTATCGGTAAAACCGTCGAAGCCGGGTTGATCGCCCGCGAGTTGCTGGACAGGAACGAGATTCGCAGTCTGTTGGTTTTATGTCTGCCGCACTTGGTGGAGCAATGGCAGGCAGAGCTCAGAGATAAATTCCACATTGATGCGGTTGCGGTAAAGCCGGCAACCGCCGACCGCTTGGAGCGCGGATGTACTCTTGGCGAATCCCTGTTTCAGCGCCACCGGTTCACGGTATGCTCACTCGACTTCGTCAAGTCCGATCGTTGGCGGCTGAAATTCCTTCAGGCGAAGCCCGATTTCGTTATCGTCGATGAAGCCCATGTCTGCGCGGGAACGGGAACGGAATCGCGGCACCAACGGCATAATTTACTTGACGCGATAGCGCATGACGACGACGCGCATCTTGTCATGGTCACCGCCACACCGCACAGCGGCAGTGAAAACGCCTTTAGAGAGTTGCTGTCGTGATTGAATCCGGATTTCCGCAATCTTCCGGACGATCTCAGCGGTGCCGAGAATGTGGAGAGAAGGCGGGCCGTCGCGCGGCATTTGGTGCAGCGGCGTCGGGCCGATATCAGAAATTATCTGGGCGAGACGATTTTTCCGACGCGTATGGAGTCGGAAGTTACGTATTCGCTATCACCACAGGGTCGTGCGCTTTTTAACAAGCTGATGAAGTATTCCCGGGAATTGGTGAAGGAACCCGGTCTCGAAAAATGGCACCTGCGCGTTCGCTGGTGGTCGGCCCTCGCGCTTTTGCGCGGTCTGTCCAGCAGTCCCGACGCCGTGGCGGCAATGCTGCGAAGACGCGCCGGGGTGATCGATTGCGAAACGCTGGAGGAGGTGGATCGGCTTGGTGGCCATGACCTTCTCGACCGGGACGGCGATGGGGACGATGCGGCGGATATGATGCCTGGTGCGGATGTATCCGACAGTCCGGCCGAATCGCCGGCCACCCGCAAACGTCTGTTTGCTTTCGCCAAGGAGGCGGAGGCATTATCCGGTAAAAACGACCCCAAACTTCAATCCCTGATTACCATGACAGGCACGCTGTTGAAGGATGGCTTCCATCCCATCGTGTTTTGCCGGTTCATTCCCACGGCTAAATATGTCGCGGAGTACTTGCGTAAAGCCTACCCCGGTGTTGGGATTGCCGCCGTCACGGGCGAGACGGTCCCGGAAGAGCGGAAGGTGCAAGTTGATGCGCTCCTGGGCGAGAAACAGCGCATTCTCGTTTGCACCGATTGCTTGAGCGAAGGCATCAATCTCCAGGAAGGTTTCGACGCCGTGGTGCATTACGACTTGTCCTGGAATCCGACACGGCACGAACAGCGCGATGGTCGCGTCGACCGTTATGGGCAACGATCGCCGGAAATCAGGATTGCGACCCTGTACGGCTCGGACAATCCCATCGACGGCATGGTACTGGAAGTGCTCCTGCGCAAGCACAAGGCTATTCGTTCTTCCCTTGGCGTTTCCATTCCCGTGCCGACCGATTCCGACAAGGTGGTCGAGGCGTTGTTCGAAGCGTTGCTGTTGCGCGAGGAGCGGACGCGGGGGAAAACCGGACAGGGTTCCCTTTTCGACGCTTCTGAACTTATTCCAGTTGCGCACCAGATGGCGAACGAATGGGATAACGCATCGGCCCGCGAAAAACGTTCGCAAACTTTTTATGCGCAGCAAACTATTAAACCGGAGGAGGTGAAAGCCGAACTGGAGCGGGTGCGCGATGCGATTGGGGCCGGTGTCGATGTTCGAGACTTTGTGGTCTCCGCCCTTCGCGACCATGGATGCGTGGTAACGGAAAAATTTGGCGTCTGGAACGCGGATCTGTCGCGGTGCCCTGAAAGTCTTCGCGATACTCTCGATTCGGAGCATCTGAAATTTGGCTTCGCCGACACTCCGGTTCTCGCTACCGGCGGGAAGGTGGAACTCTATACTCGTACTCACCCACAGGTGGAACGGCTGGCCGCATGGATGCTGAATGCCGCGCTTGATCCTCATGACGCTGACTGTGTGGTGAGGCGCTGCGGCACTATCCGCACAAACGAAGTCGCGACGAGGACGACGCTGCTATTGCTTCGTTTACGTTTCCAGCTGATACACAAATCCAAGCGCCTGCTGTCGGAGGAATGCCGGCTCGTCGCCTTCACCGGCCCGCCGGACAGTCCTCATTGGTTGTCAGCGGAGGAAGTCCACCGCCTGATGACTGTCAACCCAACCGGAAACGACCCCGCCGACGTGGTGAAGCGAAACCTGGATAGAGCTCTGACTGCGCTGCCCGCATTGCAGCCTGCGTTGGACACGTATGCAGTGGCGCAGGGCGAGGCATTGCTTGAAGCGCACAACCGAGTGCGCAGTGCCTGGTCCCGCGATGCGCGGCGCGGTCCCGGCCTTGGAAAGAAAAGCGGCGTGGACAGTGTGGAGCCGCAACTGCCGCCTGATGTTCTGGGATTGTATGTCTATATTCCCGATCCTCGCCAACACTAGGCGTCCGGCATGACGGGTTTACAGCCGGGTGGAGGGCACTAGGCATGGCGAAGCATGGAGCGGATCAATGGTTCACTACCCTGACAATCGAAGGAAGTTTGCTGTCGGTTGACTTTCTTCGGCGGCTTGTTTTGGGTGACAAGGGGGACTGTCCCGGTACCGCGCCGGCGGACTACGATCTTTCAGGCGGGCGCTTGGCCGATGCCATCAACCTAGCGTGGACGCGAGCGCGTGGCGCGTGGCTGGCGTTCCAGGATGCGGCTCAGAGGTTGCCCGATTTGGACTCCGGCGCGGCACTGACACGCGACAAGTGGCTGCTGCCTCTGTTTATCGCCTTGGATTACGGCAAACTTCAGGCCGCGCAACCCGAGGAAATCGACGGAAAAGCATATCCCGTATCGCACCGCTGGAACCGTTCCTTCCCGGTGCACATGGTGAGTTTTCGCCAGGATCTCGACCGCCGACCCGAAAGGGGCGGATGGAAGCCGCACAGCCTGATGCAGGAGTTCCTCAACCGTTCGGAACAGATCCGCTGGGGTATGATCTCCAACGGGTATAGCCTTCGCCTTCTGCGGGACAGCGCCAGGGTGACGCGGCCATCCTATATCGAATTCGACCTCAAGACCATGTTCGAGACCGGCGCCTACGCCGATTTCACCCTCCTCTGGCTGCTTTGTCACCGCTCGCGCATCGAGGGTGAGAATCCGGAGGACTGCTGGCTGGAGAAGTGGTTCGACGAGAGCCGGCGGCTTGGCGCACGCGCGCTTGAGTCACTCCGCACCGGCGTCGAGAATGCGATTTGCCGCTTGGGCATAGGCCTTCTCCGTCATATAGACAATAAAGCCCTTCACCGCCGGTTGCGGGAAGGCGAGTTGAGTAAACAGGACTTTTTCCGGCAACTCTTACGGATGACCTATCGCCTCCTGTTCCTGTTCGTCGCCGAAGATCGCGAATTGCTGATGAATCCGGAGACGGACGCACAAGCCAAGGCGGACTTTTACTACTACTCGACCGCCCGTCTTCGCGAACTGTCGCGGCAGTATCGCTCGTTCGGACGCCACGCCGACCTCGGCAATTTGCTGGGACGCGTCTTCAACGCGCTGGAGAGAGAGGGCTTGCCGCAATTCGGCATAGCGACGCCCGGCGGTTTTCTCTGGAGTCCCACAGCCATGCCGGACCTCTCCGGCACGACGATCGCCAATTGCGACCTACTATGGGCATTCCATGATCTCGCCTGGATGGAGTCAGATCATGTCATGCGGCCGGTGGATTACCGTAATCTGGGTTCCGAGGAATTGGGAAGCGTCTTCGAATCCCTTCTTGAGCTGCATCCCGTTCTGGATCTGGACGCCAAAAGCTTCAAACTGGATACCGCCGCCGGCAACGAACGCAAGTCGACAGGCAGTTATTACACACCGGACAGCCTGATTCAATGCCTGCTCGACAGTGCTCTTGAGCCGGTTCTCGAGAAAGCGGCCCGGTCGCCCGATCCGGTGGCGGCGCTCGAAAAAATTAAAATTTGCGACCCTGCCTGCGGCAGTGGCCACTTCCTGGTCGCCGCCGCTCACAGGATAGCCAAGCGGCTTGCCGCCGCGCGCACCATGGCGGAGAACGCCGCTCATCCCGAGGAAGAGCACGAACCTTCGCCTGAGGACATACGCGACGCGTTGCGCCATGTCATCGGCGCCAGTCTGTATGGCGTCGACGTGAATGACATGGCGGTTGAATTGTGCAAGGTGGCCCTGTGGATGGAAGCGCAGGATCCTAGAAGGCCATTGTCGTTTTTGGACCACCATATCGTCCAGGGGAACTCCCTTCTCGGTGCGACTCCGAAGCTACTGGATGAGGGCATTCCCGACGCCGCATTCGAGCCCTTGGAGGGCGACGACAAAAAAGAGTGCTCCATACTTCGCAAGGAAAACGCAAACCAACGGATAGGCCAAACATCGTTTTCTTTTGGCCGGCCTCTACCCGACTATTTGAAACTTGGCAACATGTTGTCCGCCTTCGCGCATATCGATGCGATACCAGACACGGATAGTGACGGCGTGCGGGCCCGGGAGGCACGCTACTATGAATTGACCCACAAGGTTGCCTACCAAAATGGTAAGATGTGGGCGGATTCCTGGTGCGCGGCATTTGTGTGGAAAAAGGTCTGGGATCGCGATGCTCCTTCACCGGTCCTGGAGAAGACGTTTCGCGACATCGAGAACTTTGCGAGCAACCGCATACCGGTTGCACAAATCGAGGAAATTCGCCGCCTGGCGCGCCAATACGGTTTCATGGCCTGGCACATGACCTTCCCCGGCGTCTTCCGATTGGTGTCGAAA
Organism: Planctomycetaceae bacterium; assembly: GCA_021201355.1. Classification (GTDB taxonomy): domain Bacteria; phylum Planctomycetota; class SZUA-567; order SZUA-567; family SZUA-567; genus JAJBSZ01. The sequence goes on from JAJQFC010000365.1 coordinate 7,503, forward strand.
GAGGCTGAAAGGCCCGGCGATTGGAATGCCGACACGGGCTGGTGCGGAGGATTCGACTGCGTGTTGGGGAATCCGCCCTGGGAACGGGTGAAATTGCAGGAAAAGGAATGGTTCGCCTCGAGGATACCCGAGATCGCGGTAGCACCTAATGCGGCCGCCCGTAAAAGGCTGATTAGCCAATTGGCGGAGAATGACCCGGGGGAATATGCGGCGTTTCTCGACGAGCGGCGAAAGTCCGAGGGCGAAAGCGCACTGCTTCGCAACACTGGCCGATACCCCCTTTGTGGACGGGGCGACGTCAATACCTACTCGGTTTTTGCCGAATTGATGCGGACCCTTGTCAAGCCGGGCGGACGAGTTGGCTGTATTGTTCCGTCCGGACTGGCGACAGATGATACGCTCAAACACTTTTTCCGAGACCTTATCGACACCGGGACGCTGGCGTCGTTTTATGATTTTGAAAACAGAAGCGGCTTGTTTCCCGCCGTTGATAGCCGGATGAAGTTTGCTCTGGTGACAATGAAGGCCGACGTAGGCGACGCGGGAACGGGAGCTCCCGCCGAATTCGCGTTTTTCCTGCATAATACGGAAGAGTTGCGCGATGACGATCGTAGGTTTACTCTCTCTGCTGATGATCTCAAGCTACTCAATTCCAATACCCGAACCAGTCCTATTTTCCGGTCAAGGAAAGACGCCGAGCTGACGAAATACATCTACCGCCGCGTGCCTGTACTGTGGCGGGAGGCGAGTGACGACGAACCGGAAAGCAATCCCTGGGGCGTTTCGTTTAAAGCAATGTTCCATATGTCCAATGATTCCAGCTTATTCTGCACCAAAAAGCAATTGGATGCGGACGGGTGGAATTTGTCAGGCAATGTTTTTGTGCGGGGTGAAGAGAGGATGCTGCCGCTGTACGAGGCGAAGATGGTGCACCATTTCGACCATCGCTGGGCAGGCTATGTTCCAGCCGCTCCCAAACGCGGTAAACTCTCCACCAAGGAAGAGGAAGTCGTTTCCTTCACCGATGAGGACAAAAAGAATCCTAACCTGGTGCCGCTTCCCCGCTATTGGGTTCCGGAAGAGGAAGTACGGAAGCGCTTGGGTGATCGGTGGTCGCATGAATGGTTACTCGGGTGGCGGGATATCTGTCGGAATACAGATGAGCGCACCATTATTGCGGGGGTTATACCGTTGGCTGGGGTTGGTAATAGCTTTCCGCTTTTCATGCTCAGTCAACCTGCTGAGCAAATTGTGGGGTTATTGGCAAACTTGACGTGTCTTCTTTGTGACTATGCCACTCGGTTCAAAGTTGGTGGCACACATATCAACTTTTTTATCATGAAGCAAATTCCAGTATTGCCTCCCGCTCTATTCCGGCAAACAGCTCTATGGGAACCTAATACAACCATAGCGAATTGGTTCATAACGCGAGTTCTTGAACTGGTTTATACCGCCCTTGATTTTGAGTCTTTCGCGTGTAAACTTGATTTTACTGGGCCACCATTTCTCTGGAATTCAGAGCGTAGAACTCGTATTGGTGCCGAACTTGATGCTGCCTTTTTCCACCTCTATCTTGGTGTTCCGGATGATTGGAAAAATAATGCTTCAAAGGAGCTGTGCGAGTGGTTCCCAAGACCGCGCGATGTAATTCCTTACATTATGGATTCCTTCTCTATCGTCAGAGACAGGGACTTGAAGCAATATGGCCTTTATCGAACCTGCGAGGCCATACTGACCGAGTACGACCGGATGGCGGCGGCAATCGCGACTGGCATGCCCTATGAATCTACTTTATCGCCCAAGCCTGGCCAACAGTCCGAAAAGCCATCCGTATCACATGGACCTATTTCCAAGTCTAAACTTTACACAAGCTTTGTCTTGGAAATTTTTACCATGCGCCATAAAATCGACCAAAGGGTATTCGGCCACATCCGCACTTTGATGAGGCAGGTCTTCGACGAACCTGACAGGTTCCTGATATCCTGCGTCTCTGCAGTAGAGGATGCGAAACGGCATATGGATGCGCTTAATGCGCTCATTAAGCCCGGGAGCACCGCTGAGTTGGACGAAATCGTTCAAGCACTAAAGAATGCGAATGTTATAATGGCCGACGCTACTTATACTCAGGGTCAGGCCTATGAGGAGTTCCGCGCCAAACATCCCAGTATCGAAAGCATTACCTGGCTTGTTCAGGAAATTTTCCGGATTTATGACCAAGGGTCGCAAATAGCCAATAGTGGAGAGTTGCTGGACAGTGCCGTCATCATTGATGAGGCTGGCATGGCATCACATCAGGATGAGGGGCGTGATTCGCTGGTTGACGAGCGCCATATCAGAGGATGACGCATGAATGACACTGTATTCCGATCAGAACCGGGGATCTTCGTCAGGCGGCTCTCCATATACCGAAACTATCCCGACGATTTGCTGCGCACCATCCAATTCGAAACCGGCCTGAACATCGTTGCCGGCGATCATAACTCCGGCAAGACAACTCTATACCGGTTCCTCAGATACCTGCTCGGCGACAAAGAGTATGCGGACAAGGGTATTCGGGCGGTGATCAAAACAAAACTCCCCGATGGCGGTCTGACGGGCGAAGTCGTTATCAATGGGCAAACATGGCTGGTTTGGCGGCCTTTCATGCCGAAACTGGACTGGGTCGACTCCGCCACTATACTCTCCGCTGTTGATGAACCGCCAATCCTTACTCCCGACGCACAGGGGTTCGCCAAGTACCTTGCGGCACTTGAAGACTTGGCTCATTCGTTTTCGACCCACCCCTCCTTCTCCGGCGCGCAGCCAGTATCCTGGAACGATTTGTTAAATCTGTATTCGCGGGACGACGAGTCGTACCAAAAGGACATGTACGCATGGACGCGACATGCGTTCGGTGCGCAGGACGCTTTGCCGAAATCCAAAAAAGAGGCCTGGCCCTTCTTGCTAAAGCTATTCGGCATGAGTGTTGCCGAAAGGGATGCTGTATCGAATTACCTTTCCAAATTGGAGGACAGCAAGCAACGGATAGAGAGCAGGTTAGCGGAAAGCCAATCAAAGCACCAAGTGGATCTAGACTATAGTGAACGCCTTCTTCAAGATGCCAATAAAGAATTAAATACGATATTTGCCACGGGAGGGCATGAGGACCTTTTTGACGCGCAACGGCGGATAAAGGATCGCCTTAAAGCCTTACAAGATCATCACAAAGAATCAATTGAGGATATCCGACGAAAAGCCATTTCTCTCGGAGAAACTCGCGTAAGGCTGGCAAGCCTGGAAAGTGAACAGGTGGAACATAAAAATCGGGAGCTGTTGCTTAATGATACAGCAAAAGCCGATGAGCGGCGTTTACGAAGCGCTCGAGAGACATTGGAGCGTATAAAGCATCGAATCGACGACGGGGAAGTTTGCGACACTGGTAGGATTTTCATCTCCTCATGCAAAAGCGCATTGGACACTGTAAGGAAGACCCCAGGGGAACTTATACAAGATCATTATTGGATGGAGCAAAACGAGGCGAAAGACAAGCAAGAGAAGGAATCAATACGTGCTCGGCTTCAGGAGCTACATAGGGAGATCGCTGCTGCACAGGCTCAGAAGCGCAAAAAGGAAGGAATCCTTGCAGAAGCGGAGTGTGAGGAAAGAAAAATTAGCACCGAAATTGAAAAGTTGACACCGGTTATTAGCCTCCATACGCGTGCCAAGCAACTTAAAGAGTCTATACAACGGCAGATTATGGCAGAGGATGGGCATGCCGACCTAATGGATAAACTCACACGAATTTCTGATGAAATCGAAGCGAAGAAGGGTATCGTTCAAGACCAGGAGGTCATTCTTAAGGAGAGCCTAAGCGACGTGAACGCTGCTTTGGCTCATATAGTTAAACAGTTTTTGGGAGACAAGGCGGTCGCCCGTCTCGAAATGCCCAAAGACAATCTCGAACTGGTACTGCATGACGGCAACGGCGGCGGCGGAGCCACATTCGATACCGTCGCTCGCCCGCTTATCCTTGATTGGCTGACATTGTCCTATGGCATCGCCGGTAAAGGCCCTCATCATGCTTTCTTCATTCAGGATTCGCCGTTTAAGAGTGAAATGAAGGTGGCCTTACAGAAAGCCTATCTTGAAATGATTCTCTCCTTACCAGAACAACACAGAGGAGCATATCAGCAAATAGTCCTCACCAGTTCATCAGGGGCTGACAGAATAAACTCCGCCTACGTCAATACAGTTAAATTGACGCCTGATCCTTCAGGTCGCCTCCTGCCTGGAATTGAGTTATTCCTGCAGGGTCTCGACTTAATCGAGGGTGTAAGCAGCGAAACGGAATAATCGGCCTGCGTAGGAAAAAGTATGATAAGCTGACCTGAAGTGTAAATATCTTTGCACCCAACGTACTTGCAATGATTTATTATAAATCAATGCGCTATGCGAATGAGCACCACGCATAATGAGCTTACTCCTGCACAGGGTTGGCCTGACTGAAGTAGAGGCCGAGACCCTCCAGAAAACATTATTCTTGAATGTTCCACCGCGTTTTCAGGCGTTCAATAGTGTGCGCCCACCGTGGATCTTTCGGGCGTGACACGATATTTTGGTTACCAAAAAATCCTTTTTCCTTGACCGCTTCGCCCAGCGGGACAGTTTTTATCCACTCTATACGCACAAAATATTCGAGTTGGTCCGCCGGTTGGTCAAGCGGCGAATGATAGTTTATGACCTGGGTGATCAGGACATTTTTTCCAGTGTCAGTTGGCACCGTGAATTCCGTGATTGGTTTTACCGCCTCCACCACCCGACCAACGCCGACATAGCCACGACCGGGAACGTTTATCCACACTCGGTCGTTCGCATCCAACATATCAAGCGTCTTACTATACCATGAACGTCCCCCGGCGGAAATATATCCGTATTTTACGGCATCTTCCCAATGTCGGTGATCCCCCTCTCCAAACGAGGCATAATATTCGCCATTCCAAATTCCATCGCGCTTCGCCTCGACGATATTCTCGGCCTAGCCCGGATCGATTAGCCATACTCGGGTCAAATACTCCTTTTCCCCTTCGCGAAAAAAGTTGAAGAATAACGCATTGATGTTGACGCCATATTCGTCGGCCAAATATTGGACGATGCGCTCCGTACTGTTGTCCAACTCATTTGCGACCACGATCAACCGATGTCCGTCATTCAGCGGTTCAGGCATTTCTTTGATGTCCGGGAACCGTTCGGTAAAGACTTCATTCAACGATTTCTCGATTAAATCGGGCTTATATTTTTTCAAGTAGTCATCGAATATCGAGGCGATCTGCTCATCTTTCAACCCGCGTACCCAGGATCCGTAGTCGAGCAGTTGGGCAACGACCTCCCGTGGCGTTTTATTTCGTTTCAGCTCGATTACAACGAGCTTGCCTTCGGAGTCCATTGCCAAAAGATCGATATATTTGTCAAAATCGGTGCGCACCTGACGACCAATCAACAGAAGGTCGCGGTCAAGAATGGAGATGTCACTGGGCGATCACCGCTTCAAGTATTTGCTCCGAAGGCATTGGCTCAAACTGGATGGGTTCCGTTTTCTCGCCAAGTCGCCAGATCCCGACTTCAATTGGCATCCTCTACTCCCGTTGATCGCTTTTGTCCAAAATCGTCTGATTTTAGGAAATACAATATGAGAACCGCAGATAACGAATTCGGCCCCACTACCCTACAATATATCAGGTATACTAAATGTCGCAAGGTTCGCATCAGTTCAATGCAAACCATTAAACGAGTTTTGTGACCATTTTCTTAATATGCGGTAAATCCCGCATGGTATCCAAAACAGCGTCCCAATAGTTTTCCAACCATGTCTTCTCTTCTCTACCATATTTATATACGCGGAAAGCCTTGTATGACGGGGCTTTCCGCGTTTTCTTTAGGTGGCCCTGTTCAGGTGGAATTGCTGAGGAATTGTATCCGGCTTAGCTGTCCGGTTCCGTCCAATATCCGGAAATTGTTAAGGTTACATTCTTTCCTGTTTTGTCCATGTGTGGGTGGGCAGCGACTGAAAACCAGATGCTTGTTTGAACATTTCCAGAAATGTCCATAATTTTCACGTCCTACCATGCTTTCCAAATCCGACAGCACGGGACACACCCTTTGCCGCATACTGGTTCCGTATCTGGTCCAGAGCGGCCAGAGCATCCGCCGAGCAGATGACGGGACGGCGGTTCTGAAAGGCCAGCCCGGCGGAGGCGAAGAATTGCTTAAACTAGGGACTGTTGACACTACTTCAGCCAAATAACTACAAAAGCGAACTGTATGAAAGCCATAAACATTACGTCGGTCATTTCATAGCGAGTGCAAATTCGGCGGAATGCCTTTACTCTACGAAACAACCGTTCTACTACATTGCGCCGCTTGCATAGCTTTTTATCGTATTTCCACGGGTGTTTACGGTTCTTCTTGGGAGGGACAATCGGTTTATGTCCATATGGGGCAGCCAGGGCGCGAGTCTCATTTCCTTCGTACGCTCTGACCTGCTAGGCGATTGACGGACACACGGCGAGTGTTCTTTCAGGCCGCCGTAGTCCGTTCGCCACGCTGTTCAAAGTCCA
>JAJQFC010000034.1 GCA_021201355.1 Planctomycetaceae bacterium
CCCGCATGAGCCTGTCGGCGGCGGTGAGGTAGGGGGCGCATTCTGCGCCTTTCAGCCCCAGGGTGTCCATCGGCTTTACCTTCGGCGGAGCCAGCTTGACGTGGGTCGGGAAGGTGGCGCCGCCCATGCCGACGATGCCGGCCTTCTGGACGAGGGCGCGGATTTCATCGGGGGAGAGGGCGTCGACGTCGTTTTCCTTCATGGCGTCGGGGTGCCACTCGTCCAGCCCGTCGTTTTCGATTTTCAGCGCGTCGACGAGGAAGCCGAGGGGATGGCGGAGCTGGACCACGCCCTTGGCGGTTCCGGAGACGGACGCGTGGGCCGGAGCCGAGACAAACCCGGAGGACTCGGCGATGAGTTGTCCCCGGAGGATGCGTTCGCCCGGCCTCACCATCGGCGTCGAGGGCTTGCCGATATGCTGGGAAAAGGACACTGCCACGAACGGCGGCGGCGCGGCCGGCTGGGACGGCAGTTCCTTGGTGGCATCCTTGTTTTCCGGCGGATGGCAGCCGCCCTTGAACAGTGGTTTCGCGTGCGACATGGTTGGGAACTCCTGCCTATATGATGGTGACGTGGTTGTCGTTCAGTCTTGACGGATGCGCGGTCGCGGGGCCGTCTTCCGGCCGTCGGGCCGCTTCCGGACGGCTCGCGGCCGTCCCGTCCCTCCTAGTGCTGTTTCTGGGACGGCGGTTCGTTCGGCGCGTAGTTGTCGGCCCGGCCTTCCGTGAGCGTTTCCCCGGGGATGGTGTTGTCGGCCTTCGGCCATTCCTTCTTGCCGCGCCGCTGATCCCGGAGGTTGACGATGACCTGGTGCGGACAGACCTTGACGCACTTGCCGCAGTTCTTGCACTTGTCGTAGTCGATGACGGCGAGGAGGTTTTCGACGTGGATGGCGTCGAACGGACATTCCTTTTCGCACTTCTTGCAGGAAATGCAGGCGTGGCCGCAGATCTTGTTCGCCATGGCGCCCTTGTCCCGGTTGTGGCAAAGGACGTGGACGTGCTTGTCGATGGGCTTCACTTCCATGAGGGCCCGGGGGCAGGCGACCTGGCACTTTTTGCAGCCGGTGCACTTGTCCTCGTCGACGACCGGGCGGTTGTCCTCGGACATGGTGATGGCGCCGACCGGGCAGGCGGCTTTGCAGTCGCCGTAGCCCATGCAGCCGTAGCGGCAATCGAGCCAGCCGCCGCCGAGGCCCTGGAGAGAAGCGCCGCGGCAGGTCTGGATGCCGGAGTAAAGGGCGACCGTTTTGACGTTCAGGTGCTGACAGTGGCAAAGGGCGACGGAACGGGCCTTTTCCGACGCTTCGACGCCGAGCAGCTTGGCGATGCCCATGCCGGTCTTGACGCCGCCGGGCGCGCACAGGGTCGGGTCGGCGCCCTTCAGGGCGACGGCTTCGGCGTAGTTCATGCAGCCGGCATAGCCGCAGCCGCCGCAGTTGGCGCCGGGAAGGACGGCGTTAATCTGTTCAACCAGCGGATTGACCTCGACGGCGAAGCGCCGCGAAGCCACCGCCAACACCAGCGCCAGGAACGCACCGAGTACTGCCATGGCGATGAATGCTGTCATGTCTTTTTCTCTTTCATTTCTTGCGGGAAATGGTGCCGGTACCACCCTGTAACCGCCGGGCGGCCGAGTTATTCAGAATAAGGGCGGAGCGTCACACTATGCCGGTGAAGCCGAAGAACGACAAGGCCATGCCGGCGGCGGCGATGAAGGCGATGGGGATGCCCCGGAGCGCCGGCGGCACCGGCGCCAGTTCGAGCCGTTCCCGGATGGTGGCCATGAGGAAGAGGGCCAGGGTGAAGCCGATGCCGCCGAAGATGCCGAGGGCGGTGTTGTGCGCCAGGGCGTCGGCGAGGCCGAGCTGGGCGTATTCGGTCATCCGGAGCTGGGTGGAACCAAGAACGGCGCAGTTCGTCGAAATGAGCGGAAGGTAGATGCCGAGGGCCTGGTACAGGTCCGGCGCCGCCTTTTTCATGACGATTTCCACGAACTGGACGAGGGCGGCGATAATCAGGATAAAGCTGATGATGTCCAGGTACTGGTCAAGCCCGTACGGCTGAAGAACCAGTTTGTAAATGAGCATGGTGGCGAAGCAGGCGAGGGCCATGACGAAGATGACCGCCAGACCCATGCCGATGGCCGAATCCCGTTTCTTCGACACGCCGATAAACGGGCAGATGCCAAGGAACTGGTTGAGGACGAAATTCTGGACAAAGATCATCCCGAACAGAAGTGTGAAATATTCCGACATTCCGCGTGCTCCCAAATAGTGTTCCCGAATCGGCCAAAAGCATTTCCGGACCGCGTTCCGGTGATGATGCGACAAAACCTCAAACCGCACAAACGTCCCATTGCCAGCGACACCGTCAAACCGGTACGGTTAGCGGCGTTTTTTCCGAAGGGCCAGGTAGTTGAAAAAGCCCATTAGAAGCCCGAGGGTGAGGAACCCGCCCGGAGCGAGGATGAACAGGGTCTGGGTGTAGGCGCCGAGTCCGTCCGCGAAGGGGATGCCGATGATGGCGCCGGACCCGAGCACTTCCCGGATGGCGCCGAGAAGCATGAGGGCGACGGTAAAGCCGAGGCCCATGCCGAGCCCGTCAATCAGGGACGCCACCGGCCCGTTTTTCGAGGCGAAGGCTTCGGCGCGGCCGAGGATGATGCAGTTGACGACGATGAGCGGAAGGAAGATGCCGAGGGCGACCTTGAGGGCGGGGAAGTACGCCGCCATAATCAGCTTCACCAGGGTGACGAAGGTGGCGATGACCACGATAAAAATCGGGATACGCACCTCGTCCGGCACCAGCCGCTTGATCAGGGAAATAATAACGTTCGAGCAGACAAGGACAAACGTCGACGCCAGGCCCATTCCGATGGCCTTTTCCACCGACGTGGTGACGGCCAGGGTCGGACACATGCCGAGCACCAGGACGAAAACCGGGTTTTCCTTGAAGATGCCTTTAAAGAACTCTGTCGATAGATTCATGATATGTCCTCGGACAAAAGCCTTCCCCGGCGCGACTTTCCGGGCCTGACCACCGTAAAATGCGTAAAAAAACCAAGCCGGCCTGAACGAGCGGACCGACCGGCAATGGAACGGCTGGTTGTTATGGACAACCTGCTTAAAATGTACGATACAGACTTGATGTAAAGGAAATATTTACTCAATAACACATTTGCCGTCAATCAAAATGATTGAATTTTTTGAAAATGAAGACAGCTTTTTCAGAAGTTTTAATGTCAAAACTTTGCCGGAGGTGATAGTTTTATTTATAAAACAAACCCCGTTGCTCGTTCGTGCCGGAACTTCATAACGTGAATACGGCATTGGCTCTGCATCGTGGCTAGGCGCTACCGGCCATGCGGCGCCGGTTCATTCCCCGGCCCTGCTTCCGGTCGTTGACGCGGTGGCAAACCAGCCGCCGGATGCGGCTAGGCCGTCGCCGGAATTTCCCGGAGGGGAATGGATTCCTTCCCTTCCGGCCTGACCTGTTCCCGGCTCATCTCCTCCATCTTCTCGTACTTCAGGCCGAGGACGCTACTGATGCCCTGGGCCGGTTGGGTCACGCCCCAGATGGAGTCCATCTTGCTCATGCTCCGCTGGGCGTGGGTGATGATGATGAACTGGGTGTCGCCGGTGAAGTCGCGGACCAATTGCATGAAGCGGTCGATGTTCGATTCGTCCAGCGGGCCGTCGACTTCGTCGAGGATGCAGAACGGGCTCGGCTTCGACCGGAACAGGGCGAAGAGGAGCGCCACGGCGCAGAGCGCCTTTTCGCCGCCGGACAGGAGGGAGATGCTTTTCGGCTCCTTCCCGGGCGGCTGGGCCTTGATTTCGATGCCGGCGTCCAGCGGGTCGGCCCCTTCTTCCGTCACTTCCTCGAGGACGAGATCCGCCTTGCCGCCGCCGAACAGGCGGGTGAACATCAGTTGGAAGTTCTCCCGCACCGCCCGGAACGTTTCGGTGAACCGGGTCGAACTTTCCTCGTTCAGGCGGTCGATGGCTTCCTTCATCCCGGCCGACGCCTCCTCGTGCTCCTCCTTGTGGGAACGGAGGAATTCGGCGGCGGCCTCGAGTTCGGCCAGTTCTTCGATAGCGCCCGGGTTGACGCCGCCGATGTTCCGGATTTTCTGGTTGACGTCGTCGATGCGGGCCTCGAGCTGGTCGTTCGGCCAGTCGAGCCATTCGTAGTCGGGCTGTTCCGTCGCCGGTTTCGCCTCGGGTGCGGCAAGGCCGCCGTCGGCGTTTGCGTCGTCCCCGTCCGCCACGATATCGATGTCAATGTCGTCGAGTTCGAGATTGAGTTCTTCCCGGGCCTTTTCCCTGACGTTTTCAATCCGCATGCGGCATTCGGTCTGCTGCCGGTCGATATGGCCGAGGCCTTCCCGGATGCGGGCGGCCTGGGCCTGGCTGTCGCGTTCACGCTGCCGCAACTCGTCCAGGTGCTGGCGGCATTCCGTCAGCTTGTCCGACAGTTCGGCGGCGGTGGCGCGGCGTTCCTCCCGGACGCGGAGAAGGTCGGCTTCGCGGCTATTCAGTTCGTCCAACCGTTCCCGCGCCGCCGCGATGCTCGCTTCCGCCTCGGTCGCGGACAGGCCAGGACGGTCCAGTTCCTCCCGGGTCGAGGCGAGGCCGGAGACGAATTCGCCGAGACGGCTCTCCAGTTCCGCCGCCTTGGCGATGGCGCCGGACCGCTCGCCCGACAGGGTGGCAAACTCGTGCCCGAGGGTGTCAATCCGTTCCCGGGTGCGGCGTTGATCCTCGGTGCGGGCGGCGACCTCCTGCTCGAGGCGGGCGAGGTTTTCCTCGCACTCCAGGAGAAGGCGGCGCTTATCTTCAAGTTCCCCCTGGCGGCCGCCGGCGTGGAGGCTTTCCCGTTCCGATTTCAGATCGGCGATGTTCCTGGCGACCCCCTCCGCGTCGGCCCGGCGCGAGGCAAGGTTTTGCTTCAACCCTTCCTCGGACCGGCCGGCTTCGGCCAGGCGGCGTTCAAGTTCTGCCGCTTCCCGGGTCAGGCTTTCCGACTGCCTGACGATGTCCTGGCGGCGGCGAACGACGTCGTCGAGGCGGCGTTCGCAGTCGGCAAGGTCGTCGACGAGGGCGTCCAGTTCGGCTTTCCGCTGCACAAGCCCGGCCCGGCGCTGGCGGCCGTGACCGCCGGTCATCGCCCCGGACGGATTGACGACGTCCCCCTCAAGAGTCACGATGCGGATGCCCCGCGCTTCCCTGGCCGACAGTTCCCGGGCAAGGTCGAGGCTGTCGACGACAAGCGTGCCCGCGAGGAGGTATTCCATGACGGCGTTGTAGCGCCGGTCGTAGGAGACTAGGTCGACGGCTTCGCCGATGACGCCCGGGATATGACGAAGGTTCTGGACCAGCCGCCGGCGCGGCTGAATCCGGTCGATGGGAAGAAATGTGGCGCGGCCGAGGCGGTTCCGTTTCAGATATTCAATGCAGGACTGGGCGTCCCGGGCCGAGTCGACGACGACGTCCTGGGCTTGCCCCCCGAGAATCGTCTCGACGGCGACGGCGACGTCCTGCGGCACGGTCATGAGGTCGAGGGCCATACCGACGACGCCCCGGCATTCCGCGCGGCCGTCCCGCTGGGCGGTGAGAATATTCCGGACGCCTTCGAAGGCGCCGTCGAAACTCGCCTCCAGATCCTCCAAGGTGGCTTTCCGTGACGCCTTGGCGGACCGCTCCGATTCGCGCGCCCGTTCTTCCCGAAGGAGGTCGTCCGCCTGGGCGGATAGGGATTTCGCCTGACCGCGGATGTCGTCGAGGCGCCGGGCGTTTTCGCCGAAGCTGGCGGCGGCTTCGTTGTACTCGCCTTCCACCTGCACAAGGGCCTGACGGACCGTCTCTTCCTCTTCCCGGAGGTGGGCGATCTGGCCGTCGACGAGGGCGATGCGGCTGGCGGACGACTGTTCCGCCGCCTCGATACGGACAACGTCCGCCGCCAGTTCCTGGCGGAGCCGGTTGGCGTCGATCGTTTCGTTACGGAGACGCGTCACCGCCGTTTCCGCCGCCGCCGCTTCGTCGAGAAGGGCCTGGCGGCTTTCGCTCTGTTCCGAAAACTTCGCCTCGAGCGCTTCGGCCCGTTCCCGGGCGAAAGCGAGTTGCGCCCGCGTTTCCGCCTCCTGGGCGGTCAGCCGTTCAAGCCGGGCAAGGAGGTCATTCCGCCGTTCGTTCCCCCGGGTTATTTCGGCGGTGAGCGTTTCGATGCGGTTCTTCGCGTCCATCTGCCCGAGTTGGACGGCGGACAATTCCTCCTGGGTCGCCGCCGCCGCTTCCACCACCTCGTCCCGGTCGCGGGAGAGGGTGGCGTCGTGTTCGGCGAGGCGGGTGAATTCGGCGTTGAGGGCGGCGAGGCCCTTTTCTTCCCGGTCGAGTTCCTGTTCGAGGTCTTCCCGCTGTTTGGCGAGGAGGCGGAGCTGATCGTTTTCGGCCGCGAACTTCCGGGTATAGAGGTGGGTCCGCATGGCGTCGCGTTCTTCCGAGAGGCGGCGGTGGCGGCGGGCGTTCGCGGCCTGGGCGGCGACTTTCCGGATCTGCCGCTCTTTTTCCTCAACCCGGTCGTTGACCCGGAGGAGAATCTGCTCCGTCCGGTCGAGGCGGGAGAGGATTTCCTTACGGCGAATCTTGAATTTGGCAATGCCGGCCGCTTCCTCGAAAACGGTGCGCCGTTCGGCCGGCTTGGCGTGGAGAAGCGCCTCGACCCGGCCCTGTTCGATGACGGTATAGCCGCTGGTGCCGATGCCGGAGTCGAGAAGGAGGTCGCGGATCTCCTTCTGGCGGCAGCGGGTCTGGTTGATGAAGTAGTGGCTTTCCTTCGACCGGTAGAGGCGGCGGCCGATGCAGACTTCGGCATAGGGCAGGGGAATCGCCTGGTCGGCGTTATCGAAAATGAGTTTCACCTCGGCCATGCCGGACGGCGGCCGGGTGGCGCAGCCGGAGAAGATGACGTCGAGCATTTCTTCGCCGCGGAGATTCTTGGCGGACTTTTCCCCGAGCACCCACTTGATGGCGTCGACGACGTTCGACTTGCCGCAGCCGTTCGGGCCGAGGATGCCGGTGATGCCGTCGTCAAAGGTGATGACGGTATGGTCGGCGAATGATTTGAAACCGAAAAGTTCAACCGATTTTAGGCGCATGTGTGACGGCTCCGGTGGCTCTCTCTGTTTCGGTGGCCAAGGTCAAAGTGTAAACAGGCTCGCCGCCGAAGCGGCCAGCCGGGTCAAGGTTCCCAGTGATTCACAACCCGCCGGTGCGGTACGTGGAGGCTCGTTGACGTGGTTGCCTTCCCGTCCGTTCGCCCCGGCGGCCTTCGCGCCGGCCCGGAAGGAACTTTCCGGCGAACAACATGGTTCATCATAACGCCAGCGCGAAAAATTTCCGCCGTCACGGCGCGGTTTGGATGAAATTATACGTCCCGCACGCCGCGCACGTCCCGTCCGGGTTCATCCCGGCCGTATCGACCGTGTAGATGTCGCGCTTGACGACGACCTTTCCGCAGTTGACGCACACGGTATCGGTGACGTCGGGCATTTTGGTATTGCCGACATAGACGTAATTCAGCTTTTTCCGGAAGATATAGCGGGCGTTCCGGAGATGCGCCTCTGTCGTGGCGGCGCGGTGGTAATTGTAACTCGGGTGGTACGCGGTCAGGTGGCACGGCACGTTCGGACCGCAGTTGTCGGCTATCCAGGCGGCCAGATCCTCGAGTTCCGGAATGGCGTCGTTTTCGTCCGGAATGATGAGGGTCGTCAGTTCCATATGGACCTTGCCGGCGAGGAAGGTGACCGTGTCCAGAACCGGCTGCAATTTCCCGCCGCAGAGCTTGCGGTAAAACGCGTTGTTAAAGGCCTTGATGTCTATGTTGACCGCGTCCAGGAACGGCAATAGGTCGGCGAGCGGTTTCGGATTGACGAACCCGTTCGACACGAGGACGTTCTTGCCGCCGGCCTTCCGCACCGCCTTCGCGCAGTCCATGACGTACTCGATGGCGATGAGCGGTTCGTTATACGTATAGGCGACGCCGATGGAACCGTTCTTCAGCGCCTGTGTCGCGATATCGGCCGGCGTCATCGGCACGGTCGGCGAATCGTGCTGCGAGATGGCGGAATTCTGGCAGAACCGGCATTTCAGGTTGCAGCCCCAGCCGCCGAAGGACAACACCTTCCGTCCCGGGTAAAAATGGTACAGCGGCTTCTTTTCAATCGGATCGACGGCGACGCCGGTGACTTCGCCGTAGGTGAGGGCGAGGAGAACGCCGTTCCGGTTCTTCCGCGCCCCGCAGATGCCGATCTGCCCGTTCTTCAAAAAACAGGTATGCGGGCATAACTGGCAACTGACCGCCCCGTCCGGGAAGCGGTCGTAATAACGGGCCTGGGTTTTGGCGGCGGCGGCGGACATGCACGGCTCCTACAGGTAGAGGTGCATGCGGTGGCGGTTGAAGAGGGCGACCTTCCGCTCGTCCCGCGTGTTCACCTGGAGCCCGGCGATGTCGTCAAGCCGGACGACGGACGTCCCGTCCGGCTCGCCGTCGTCCGAGAGGACGTCGACGCGGACGTGGGTGTCTGTCAGTTCCCTGACAATCCCGTAGAACCGCAGTTCGTCGTCGCCGGTGGCGAGGAGGATGTTGACGACGAGTTTTTCAATCAGCGACCGGCGCAGCACTTCGTCGAGGCAGCTTTCCGGGTTCGGCTTGCCGCTCCAGCCCTGGGCCGGTTTGGTGATGGCCGGTTCCTCTTCCTTTTCCATGAGGAGGGCGATTTGCCGGGCGTAGCGGGACTCCTTCCGGATTTCGATGATGTCGTCGATGGACCCGATGTCGAGGCCGTCCGGGTTGCCGTCCGGGTCGATTTGCTGAAGCGTGTAGTCGGAGTCGGAAACGGCTTCGACAAAGCCGACGGCGAACCGCCGCAGATCCGAAGGATCGCGGAAGATGCAGACCAGTTGCTTTTCCCGTTGCGCTTCGCGAAGAATCTCGCAAAACAGATCGTCTGGCATAACGAGTCCAGTGCCTTTCAGAAAGAATTTTCCGGCGTTATACTGAGGCGCGCTGAAAATTCGGTTTAATCCTGTTGCCTTTACGCGCGCTTCAGGCTTGGGACGTACAATTCCCGAACGTCAATTGGCATCGGTATGCCCCGCAAACACCCAAAACCGCCGGAGACTTGTACCGGGTATCCCGCCTCCCCGCAACCACAAAAAAACATCGCGCCGGTCACGCCGACTTTCCGCGCTTGAGAATCGCCCGCCCGTGCCGCGCCTTTGCCGTCTCCTCGAACCAGTCCAGCTCCTCGCCGTTGTACCGCCGTTCTCCGGCCAGGGCGGGATTGAGCCGTTCGCCCGTTTCGTATTGCTGGAGAATCCACAACCCGTCCGGATCGAGTTCGCTCGCCATTTCGGAAAACGTCTCCCGGCTGACGAAATTCGGCGCCAGCGTCGTGTGGTACTCCCGGTCGATTCCGGATTCCCGGGCGAGGCGGAAGCTTTCCCGGACGCGGTCAAGAAGATCGTCCCCGCCGTCCCGGCAGTCCGCCGCCGCCAGCCAGCGCCTGTCGAGGGGCGCCTTGTAGTCGAGGGCCAGGCAGTCGACGAGACCGTCACGGAGGATGGCCGATACCACGTCCGGCCTAGTCCCGTTCGTGTGGAGCTTTGTCAGGACGCCGTACTCCCGCACGTCCCGCATAAGGTCCGCGAGGCCCGGCTGGAGGGTCGGTTCGCCGCCGGTGAAGACGACGCCGTCAATCCAGCCGCGCTGGCGTTCCAGGAGATCGAAAATGACCCCGGTATCAAGCGGCTTGAGTGTGTCCAAACCGGTGACATACCGCCAACTGTGGCAAAACGGGCACCGGAGGTTGCAGCCGCCGGCGATGACCACCGCCGATACCTTGTCCTCCCATTCGAGGAGGGAGTTTTCCAAAAAACCGCGCAGATCGAATGACGCGTTCCCGGCCATTACTTGCAGCACCCGGCGGCCAGTTCGATGCGCCCGAGTTCCCGAATCGCTTCCCGGTCCCAGCCGGGACGGCTGATTTCGGACATTTCCGTCTCGTCGATGCGGCGAATGCCCTGCATGTTGACGGCGCCGCAGTGCGGACACTTTTCACTGATGCCGGCGCCGACCTTGTGGCAGGAGCGGCAGACGGTGAATTCCGGGCTGATGGTCAGTTGCGCCGCCTTCGTCTTTTCGAACGTGCTCTTGACCAGGCTGGCGATGGCGCCGGCAGACGGCCGCGATTCGCCGATAAAGGCGTGGATGATGGCGCCGGATTCGATAAGGCTGTGGAACTTGGCCTGTTTCATGATGCGGTCGACAATGCCGTCCGGCGCGTCCGGGCGGAGGTGGACGGAGTTCGTGTAGTAGACTTCGTCGTTCCCGAGATCGCCACGCATGAAGTCGGCGGCGTCGGGGTAGCGTTTCAGGTCGATCTTCGCCAGGCGGCGCGCCGCCGATTCGGCCGGCGATTCCTCAATCGTAATCTTCATGCCGTGCTTTTCCCCCATTTCCTTGATGCAGAAATAGAGGTGGGAAATTATCTTCATGCCGAGGCGGAGCGATTCGTCGTCCTCATGCAGTTCCTTCCCGGTGAGGTAGGCGAGGCACTCGTTCAGGCCGATGACGCCGACGATGTAGGTAGCCTGGTCGAGGTCGACGTACGGCCGCCCGTCCGCCGCCACCTTGCCGATTTGCCAGAGGGGCATGGAGGGACCGGACATGAGGATCTTCGCGAACTTCTTCTTCTCGTGGTGGGCCTTGACGCAGATGTCGAGGCAGCGTTCGATTTCCGCAAACACCTTCTGGTAGTTGCCGCGGCCGGCCTTGTAGGCGCACTGCGGCAGGTTGATCGTCACGTTCTGGAAGCCGCAGAAACGCATGGACTCCGGGTGCCGGATCATGTGGGTATCTTCGATGACGGTCCGGAGGCGGCAGCAGGCCGAGAGGGTCACTTCGTCCCGGTCGAAAATGAAGTACGGCGTGCCGTTCAGGGCGGCGATTTCGCAGGCGTAGTGGAAGATTTCGAGCTGCTTCGGATCTTCAAACGTCTCCGCGTTGATGTGGAAATCGCACTTCGGGAAGGCGAAAATGTGGTGGTACTGGTCGCCGTCCCGCCAGACGTCAAGCATGGCCTTGGTGAAGCGGGTGGCGGTTTCGGCGAAGTCGCCGTAGGTGCGGTCGAAGTACTTCCCGCCCGGTCCGATGGCCGGGATATTCTTCAGGTAGCCGGGGATGCCGGTGTGGATGTTGAAGTCGAGGAACAGGGTTTGGCCGCCCCGGGAGAACGCGTTCTGGCTGGACGAGAAAATCAGGTGCTGCGCCTCCTGGCGCATTTCCGCGTCCGACATGCCTTCGACAAGCGGGGCGTACATGATGTTGATGTACGCGACGCCGAGGGCGCCCGCGTAGTACGCCTGCATGGAGGCGAGGAAGGTGTTCAGGTGCCCCGTCAGGGTCCGGGCGTGCTTGGCCGGGGCCGAACTGGTGTCGAGGTTTTCCAGTTGCAGCCCGTACTTTTTCAGGTACTCGATGGAATGGCTCGAACAGTAGACCCGTGTCGGGTAGCCGAGGTCGTGGAGGTGCACTGACCCCTCCCGGTGGGCGTCCGCCACTTCCGGCGAAAACACTTCCTGGAGGGCGTACTGCTTCAGGACCGTCTCCGCGATGGCGAGATTAATCGCTTCCGGATTATTGGCGGCGATGTTCGAGTTCTCTTTCGACTTCGACATGATAAGCTGTTCGATGTCGTATTTCGGCAAGCCGATGATGGCCTGTTTTTCAAGAGACTTCTGGTGGCCGCGCTCGAACAGCTCGTTATCCGTCAGTTCCCGGATAAGGCTGGTCGAGATGCGGGTGATGCCGGAGGCGAGGACGCGCTTCTCCACCGCCCGGGCGATGGAATTGGCCTCGAGCCGTTCAAGCCCCGCTTCCTTGACAAGGGCGTTCGCGATGCGGGAGGTGTCCCAGGCGAAGTATTCCGCCTGCGAACCCGGATCGACCAAGAGGTGGATGTCGGTGGAGTCGGAGCCCCGGGCGGTATCCTTCCGGACGCGCATGCGGGACCGGGCCTGGGCCCGGCGGTCGCGGTAGAGGATGTATGCCTTCGCCGTCTTGGCATGGCCCGTTTCTATAAGGGCTTTTTCCACCATGTCCTGAATGTCTTCGATGCCCGGGGGGGTATCCGCGTTGTAGCGTTTTTCCAGAAGCGAGACAACCAGTTCGGCGATATCCTCGGCGATCTGGCGGTTTTCGCCGCCGACGGCCCGCGCCGAGAGGAAGATGGCGTCGGCGATTTTCCCCTTGTCGAACGGCACGACCATACCGTCCCGCTTCACTACCCGATTGATGCCAGACATTCTTTTCTCCATGGGATAAAACGTATGATAAACATCGCTATATATATGTATTATATAATGTCGCGTTATTTGCCGTTGCCGGTGCCGTTGAACCCGCTCTTGGCCGGGTCGAAGGTGCTAATTTCCTTGACGAATTCGTCCAGCGCCTGGTATTCCCGGTACACCGAAGCGAACCGGACATAGGCCACCTCGTCCAGTTCCCTGAGGCGGGCCATGACCAGTTCGCCGATGGTGCGGGTGGAAACCTCCCGGTCGGCCTGGTCGAGAACCTGGCGCTCGATGGACTCGACCACCTGTTCCACCGTCTCCAGGGATATGGACCGCTTTTCCACCGCCCGCATGACGCCGTTCTGGATCTTCGACCGGTCGAACGGTTCCCGGCGGTTGTTCTTTTTGACGACGCGGATGGGCATTTCCTCCAGCCGCTCGTGGGTGGTGAACCGCTTGTTGCAGATAAGGCATTCCCGCCGCCGGCGAATGGCCGAGCCATCCTCGGACGGACGGGTGTCGATAACCCTGTCGTTGTCTTTCTTGCAGAACGGACAGCGCACTGTCGCCCCTTTCCCCCATACAAGAAGCGATTCCATACCCGGTCCCGTCTCCGACCGGCGCCACGGTATGAATCGACTTCTGCAGAACGCGCTTCCGGCACCGCGTTTTCGCCGTCTCGCCGGACAATCGGCTTGACTGGTTTCAACAAAAACCGAAAATATCCAAAAGACCATAAACAACCAGCGACCTGGAGGGATCGCTGGAAAATGTTTGATTTCTACGGGTAAAGCCCCCTGGTAAACCGCCCGGCCTTCACGGTCCTGTCTGACCGGCCGCGACCGGGAGAATGGAGCCGTCCGGTCGTTCGGCGCCGCACCGGCCGCCGCTGGGCGATTTAAAGCGTTCAGCGACCGGGATTTCCTGCTTTTCCCCAACCGATCCCGAACGCCCAAACACCAAGTACTAGTAGTACGCTCCCTATTATAGCACTGTATATTGTGAGTCAAGTAAATTTCCTCTTACACCGACGATAAGAGTTGACGGATTGTTTTAAAGGTGGATTGTCACGGGACTAACGCGCGGATAAATTCGTGGCCGCGTCGAGAAAAACCCGATCCGAAACGCAACCTGTACCGTGACTGCGTCCGCCCGGCGCCACCTTTTATGGACTTCACTCCGAGGATATCACTGTGGCACTTCCCGATACAACCTCTTACGTACACGTAAGTTCAACGAATGCCGGAGCCATCGGCATATTTTCCCTTTTCGGGCCGGAGGAACGCCTCGTGGCGCTGGCGGACGCCCGGGTCGGCCGAAAAAAAGCCATTGAACCGGCCAAACCTCTGGCGGACCGGGAATTACGCTACGGCTGGTTTAAACCGGACCGGGATCAGGTGGTGGACGAGGTGATGCTGGCAAAGCCGTCTGCCGGCTTCCGGGTCTTGATGACTCATGGCGGACGGGCCGTTCTCGCGGCGGTGCGGGCCAGCCTCGAGGCGGCCGGAGCGGTCCGACTCCATCTGGGGACGGACGACGGCGACGGCCGGGCAATCGCTTCCCAGGACGACCTCATTAATCCCGTCCTCTCCGCCTGCATCACGGAAGCCC
>JAJQFC010000258.1 GCA_021201355.1 Planctomycetaceae bacterium
CGTAGGCGTCCAGGTTCAGTTCCCAGACGTTCCCGATAATGTCGTACAGGCCCCTGACATTCGGCTCCTTTTGGCCGACCGTCTGGGCCTTGCCGCCGCTGTTTTTCACATACCAGCCGCATCTGGCCAAGTCTTCCTCGAGGTCGCCGGTGTAGAAATGGCCGGTGGTGCCCGCCCGCGCCGCCCATTCCCATTCCGCCTCGGTCGGGAGACGGAACTGCCCGCCCTGCCCGGCCAGGCGATTCAGGGCCGGAAGGAAAAGGTTCATGACGTCGTCGTGGGATACCGCCGTCGCCGGCAGGTTGGCGTCGTCCGCCGGCACCGGCCGGAAGCGCCAGACCATGTCCACCCACCCCTCGTCCGCCGGGTCGGCGCCGATGTCCTCCGGCTTTTCCACCCCGACAACCGCCTGCCACTGGCCCCGGGTCACTTCGGTAATGCCGAAATAGACCGGGCGGCTGATAACCACCTCATGGAGGTATTCGTCGCTGTTCCGTGACGGATCCCGGGGCGGACTGCCCATGACGTATTCGCCCAGCGGAATAAGGTTCAGGACGAAATCGCCCTGCCCGGCCCTGGCCGTCATCGTCACCGGAATACCGTGGCTGGCGGCGGCCTCGGCCTGCAACGCCTTCGCTTCACTCGCGGTGAACCGCCAGCGGCTGTTGTCCTCGAGATAGCCGAGGCGCTGGATTTCCTGGCGAGCGCGAAGCGCCTCCTCCGCCCGGTTCCGCGCTTCTTCGACAGCGGCCAGCCTGGCGGTCTGTTCCCGGAGCCGCATTTCATTGGCGACGGCTTCGGCGGCCCGGGCTTCTTCCGCCACCCGAAGCGCCTCAACCGCGTTCTGGCGCTGCTCGTCCGCTTCCGCCCGTTCCGATTCGGCTATGCGGCGCTGTTCCTCGGCGATGCGCCGTTCGGCCATGGCGATGTTCCGTTGATCCGCCGCCTCGGCCCGGCGTTCCTCGGCCAGACCGCGCTGGCGTTCCGCTTCGGTCCTTGCCTCGCGTTCCGCCGCCGCCTGGCGGGAAATGATGACATACGCCGTCGCCGACACGAACGCGACGAGAAGCAGCAATGCCGTCGCGACAAAACTGAGAAGCCGCACCCGGCGGCGGCGGGCCTCGACCTGGGCCTGGCCGCGCCGGGCTTGCGTTGCCAGATCGATTTCGACAGGATCGGTCGAATTTTCCGTCAGAGCCAGGGCCAGCCCGAAATCGCCCTGGGCGATGGCCCGGGTGGCGTACTGTTGCCGCGCTTCCCTGATGCGTTCCGCCGCGTTGTCGTTTCCGTCCCAGAGGACGAGAGCCTGTTCGTAGAAGTTGATGGCCCGGATGAAGTCGTCATAGCCGGATTCGGCGATGGCGCGGTCCAGGACTTCGTCGCCCTTTCGCGACAGGGCTATCGATTCGAGGTGGATGCGGCAATGGCCGACCGCCTTCTGGAATTCCTTCACTGACGGGAACCGTTTCCGGGGATTCGCGTGCATGGCCCGGAGCGCCACTTCCATCAGTTCGTCGCGGCGGGTGGTTTTCCTGACGAGGTTGTTCGCGGCGTTCCGGACGCCTTCCTTGGCGTTCGCGCCCGGGTGCGGCGGCTTCCCGGTCAGGATGTTGAAAAGAACCGCGCCAAGAAGATACTGGTCCGACCACGGGCCGAGATCCGCCGCCAGCCCCCGGGCCATTTCCGGCGCCATGAAGGACGGCGTTCCGGCACAGGCCGAGGCGTCGGTGATGTGGGCGGCCTTGGCGGTCGGCAGTATCGCGGCGGCGAGGCCCCAGTCCATGAGGAGGACTTCGCCGAAGTCCCCGAGCATGACGTTTTCCGGCTTGATGTCCCGGTGGATGATGCCCCGGTCGTGGGCGAAGGCGACGGCGTCGCAGACGCGCATGAGGATGTCGATATTTTCGCTCTCGGACAGTTCCGGCAGGGCCTGACGCCAGTTCCGGCCCTTGACCTGTTTCATGACGTAGAACAGCTTGCCGTCGTCGCCGACGCCCATGTCGTGAATCGGGACGACGTTCGGGTGGTCGAGAGAGCCGATGGCGAGGGCTTCCGTGATGAATTTTTCCTGCGACTCAATCCGCTCGGCATATTCCGGCCGGATGGTCTTGATGACAATTTGCCGGTCGAGGGACGCCTGACGGGCGAGGGAAACGATGCCCATGCCGCCGACGCCGAGGACGTCGCCGATTTCGTATTCGCCGCTCCCGTGCACCGTCGTGGTCCGACGGGGGGAGAGAGTAACGCTGGCGCCGGGGAGGGTCATGCTGGCCGATCCGTCCGAGTGGATGGAAAGCATGACGGAAACGTCGGCGGGAACGAATTCCGAACCGCCGCTCTCCTGCACCGGAGCGCGGACGGTGGAAAACTCCGCCGGCTGCGCCGCCTTCAGGGTGACGTCCGGGTCGACGGCGACGATGGCGTCGCCCCAGGTCTTGACCGTTTCGACATCGCCGAAATGGGCCGTGACGTCAGCCTCGAGCTCACGGAACATCATGTCGAGTCTGTCGGTTTTGCCGTTTGCGCCATTATCCATAGTCTGATCCGCCGCCTCGTGAGCATGCATTCCGGAAGAAATTATCCACTGTTTTCAGAACGCGCTTTCCCGGACAGCCAGGTTTTTCAACCATTGCATGGTCCGCCGCGCATACGATTCCGGGCGGGTCGTCGCCCACACCCGGCCGGTCTGGCCGACCCGGTCGAGCGGCCGGTCCAGTTCCACCCGCACCCTGGCGTACGGCGTCGGCAGAATATACGCCCCCCCCCGGGCCGCCACCGCGCCAAGGACCGGCGCCAGCGCCGGATCTTCAAGAACTTCCGGACGGTGCCGGTCGATACGGACGACCCGTCCCGGAACTGGCGCGCCGCCGCTGTCCGGAATGAATGTGACCGGCTCGTCCGAGTCGAGGCGGCCGATGTCGGCCATTTCCGGATAGCACGACAAGGCGGCCGCTTCACCGCTGACAATCCAGCCGACGACCCGGTTGTCCCCCAAGGGAACGCCGACCGCCAGGGCGTCGTCCCAGCGGACAATGCGTCCGGATACCGGGGCGACGATGTCGAGGAGACATTCTCGTTCGTCCAACGCGTCCACCTGTTCGCGGCGCCGGGCCGTTTCCGCCGCCCGCGTCACTGCTTCACGGCGGTAGGCGTCGTCGCCCCGGTAGCTTTGTTCTTCGGACAGTTCCGCCTCGCGCAGTGACCAGGCGGCGATATCGCGAATCGGCCCGTCCACCTCGGACGTGAGCCTGACCAGGACGTCCCCGGACCGGACCGATGCGCCGCGTGCGGCGAGAATCTCGGCGACAGTCCCTTCCCGCCGGCTCCGCACCGCCTCTTCCCGGACAGCCCGGGTGACGGCGGGGAAATGCACCCGGCGCGGCCATTCGCCGAAAAACCAGACGGCGGTCGCGACGAGAAGGAAACACAAGAGGACCAGCCAGACCGTTATCCGCATCTGCGACCGTCGCCTCCACAGGTACATGCCTTCACCGAGAACGGGCAAAGCGAGAAAGAGCAGGAAAATCCCCGCCGCCGCCGGCACGCCGAAGGCTTTCGGAAGAAAATGATACGCCGTCACGGTCAGCCCGCAGCCGAGGGCGATCCGGTAGAACACCGCATAGACGGCATAGGCGAATTGGCCGGCACGGTGTCTATTGTCCCCATCCGGCCGGTCAACCGCAAGCCCGAAGAGACGGCCGTAGACCGCGCTTCGGAGAAGCCCAAGGCTGGCGGTCCTGAGGTTTTCCGTCCGGAGGAGGCACGTTAGAATGAAATACCCGTCGAACCGGGGGCCGGGATTCAGGTTGGTGAGGACGGTGGACAGGAGCGCCACCGACGACAACCTGGCCATGGCGATTTTTCCGTCGCCCGGCGGCGCCAGGCTCCAGAGGAGAAGCGCCCCCGCCGCCACCGCCAGTTCCGCCCAGAGACCGGCCGTCGCCAACCTGAGCCGGTCCCGCCAGCCGAGACGCCAGGCGTCGGTGACGTCCGTGAACGGGAACGGGACGGCGAAGAAAAAGGCGATGCCCATGGTCTTGACCCGCGCTCCGGCTATGGTGGCCCGGTAGGCGTGGGAAAATTCGTGGGCGGTTTTCGAAAGGACGACCGCCGCCACGAAAAAGACAATGCTGTCGGCCCGGAATGCGCCGAAACTGTCCCGCATAAACTCGGCCCACCGTGGCAATGCGAGGACGAGTCCGATCACGCCGAAAGCCATGAACAACACCGCCACCAACGGATTCAGGATCAACCGGGCCAGCGGCGCCGTCGCCTGAAGGAACGCTGCCGGGTAGATGATCGGTACCTGAAAAAAGAGGAGGCCGGCAAGCCGCCGGAGGATTCCCCGCCGGAAAACGGCGCGGAACCGCGCCGGGCCCGGCGGCCGCCGCTCGATTAGGCCGCGCTGTTCAAGTTCCCGGACGTACTGCCGGATGTCCTCGAGGGTCGGCGTCAGGGTAGTCCGGTTCGTGAAGGCGGCGAGAAGCCCGGCTTCGTCCGTCGGGTTTTGCAGGAGCGATACAAGATCGCTTTCCGGCCATTCAACTTTGTCGAACGTCTCGGCCACCGGATCGTGGAGAAGGACGGCGGGCGCGCCGGTTTCCGTCTCCTGCCGCACCACGCCGATGTCGGGACGGAGCCGGACCCACGACCCGTCCAGGGCTGCCGTCACCACTACACCCCCAACCAGCGCCTGGTCCAGGCCAGCGGCCGGCGAAGAAGCCAGTAGCCGAGTGACACTTCGTCCCCGTAAAGGAACGCCGTGCCGCGGAGGCCGAGGGGCGGCGAAAACGACTCGTCCAGCCATTCCGCTTCGGCCGGGAAGGCGTGGATGCCGTCCGGCCCTGGTCCGGCAAAGGGCGAGACATAGCGGAGGCGGGCCAGGTTCGGTTCGCCGCCAAGGGCGTAGAGATGGACGGCGACCGGCTTGTCCGTGGCGATATCGATGCGGTCGTCCTGCGGCAGCCACAGGTCGATTCGGGTGTCGTCCGGCTGGACCAGCCAGAGAATCGCCTGGCCGGTGGCGACCGGCCGTCCGCGCCAGGCCCGGGCGTCGTCCAGTTGGACCAGCCCGGACACGGGCGCGACGATGCGCCTCCGGGAATAACGTATTTCCATGGCCTGGAGACGGGCCTGTTCCGTCGCCAGACGCGCTTCGAGAAGGGCGATGTCACCCCGCGACCGCGCGTCCGTGAAGCCCCGGGCCATGGCGCTGGCCAGTTGAGCCTCGACCACCTCGACCTGGCGGCGGCTGATATTCAGTTCCTCCTCCATCAGCCGGGTGTCGTATTCGGCCAGCACCGTTCCCGCCTCGACCCAGGCGCCGGGCGTAGCCAGGACGTCTTCGACCACGCCGTCCATCGGCGCGGTGACGATGCGCGGCTCACGCGGCGCCACCTCGCATTCCGCCACCACCCGGAGGGGAAGGCGGACAAGGACGAGAACCGCCACCACCGCCGCCAACGCCGCGATCCGCCACAGCCACGGCCTCACCCGCCCGCGCCGGACCGAGCCGCCGCCCGGGCGGACGACGGCGTAGCCGGCGGCGAGCCGTTCCAGCGCCCCGCCCTCCTCCGGGCTGAAAGTCCCGTCTCCCCACCGTTCGAACAGGAGGGCGACATCCCGTCCCGGGAGTGGCGCCCACCAGGCCGACAGGCCGTCGGTTTGACCGGCGATGGTGCTAATGGCGTCGGGAGTGGTAAAGCGTTCCGGAAGGAGTGGGCCGGCCGTGCCCGGGTCTTTCAGTCCGCGAAGCGCCGTAGTCCAGTTCGCGACAAACTGTCCCTTCGGATCGGGTCGGACGTTGCCGGACAGGGCAAGGAGGCGCGGGGGTTTCCCAACCGCCCATACGGAAGCGCGGGCGTAGTGGACGACCGCGCCGGGCCGGTTGACCAGGTGGAAGTAGTATTCCGCCTCGGTGCGGGCGGCGCCGGCTTCGAGGACGAGGTCGAACGCGGCGTCCCGTGGCATTGTCATGGTCCACTCCCGTCGCCGGGCCATTCCACTTCGGCGGTCATGCCGGCCCTGAGGGTGTCGTCCGGGTTGTCCACTTCGGCCCAGGCGTCGAAGGTCCGGCTGACCGGATCGAAGACGACGCCGAGCCGCGTCACCCGGCCGGCGAAGTCGCCGGGAACGGCCGGCGTCCGGACCGTCACCGGATCGCCGACGCTAATGGCCGAAAACCGGTCTTCCGGCAGGTAGAACCGGGCGAGGAGGACCGAGTCGTCCACAAGGAGAAGAAGCGGCGCGCCCCGGCTGGCCCATTCGTGGGCCCGGAGTTTTTCCTCGACTATCTTTCCGGAAAACGGCGCCCGCACGATGCAGGCCTCGACCTCGCGGCGGGCGGTGGCGAGTTGAAATTCGGCTTCGGCCAGTTCGGTCCTGGCCCGGGCCAGTTCGGTGGCGGTGATTTGGTTGCGGTCGAAAAGGTTTTGCGTGCTGGTCATGTTCTGCCGCGCCGCGTCCAGCTTGGTCGCGGCCGAATCGACCGCCGCCTGCGGCAGGGTGGCGTCGAATTCGACCAGGATATCCCCGGCCCGGCAGCGTTCGCCCGGTTCCAGCGCCATCCGCTGTACCGTCATGGACAGTTCCGCCGGGATGACCGCCTGCGCCCTCGGCTCGAAAACGCCCCGATATACCGTTCCGGCCGACGCCGCCGTCGTCGTCAGGACAAGTCCGGCGAGGAGCACGGTAAGGAAAACGGCACGGTGAAGGACGCGTCTACGATCAGCCATTCCGTTCCCCGGCGGCGGCCATGGAACCGGCGGACAGGGTCGGGAGCGGCGCCAGCGCCCTGTTCTTTTCTTTCTCGAGGCGGCTTTCCCAGCTTTCCAGTTCCTCGACCATATAGACGGTGAGCGGGCGGACGGGCGGATTGTCGTTCGCGAAGGCCGCGCCGGTGAGGAAGACGCCGATGGCGGCGACGAGGATAAGTTTTTTCATGTTAATTCCCCTTGTTCCCGGACGCACCGCCGGTGGCGGTGATATCGGGTAAAAGTTCCAACGCGCGGTCGCGGTCGCTTCTGCCGTCCGGCCCTTCGGTGGACGGCGGCGCGGCCGTTTTCCTGTCGCCGAGGACGCTTCGGAGATCCACCGCCGTCATCGGGAGGCGGCGCCTGCCGTCCGCCGTTTCCGTCCCGGACCCCGATTCCCGGGCGGGCGCCATCAGACTGACGGTTTCCGGATCGGCTGGCTTTGCATCAAACACCTCGTCAGGCGTAAGAAAGTCCTCGGCCTTGATAACGCGGAGCCCGGCCAAGGATTGTATACCGGTTGTTTCCGACCGGTCGTCAACCGGAGTGCTGGCGGATGCGCCGGCGGCAGCTGTGCCAACGGGTCTGCCCGCCTGTTCATGAGCCGCTTTGTCTGCCGCCGCAGTGGCGGACGGTTTGCCGGCCGTTTTTAAGGCGTTGTCTTCGGTCGCGGTGGTGGTAACGTTTTTCGGCGAATTCTTGGCTGGTTTCGCATCCGCGTGTGCCGCGCCCATGAATGTACTTTGCGTCGCGACCTTATCAGTTTCTATCGCAGTTTCTTTCGCCGTATCCGTGACTGTTTCTATAGCCGTGCCTTTTACCGTGTCTTTGGTCGTGGGCTCGGCCGAGACCTGTTCGGTGTCCCGGGGTCGAGTGCTCGCCGTGTCGTTGGCGGGTTCGTCCACTCCCGATCCGGCCGAATCTTGGGTCGATGCCTGTTCCGGCGTGCCGGTGTAAATTTCCGGCGGCTCACCGACGTTCAGCCTTACCCACTGCTCGGTCGGATCCACCGGCACGGTGTCGCAGAAGTCCGTGTTGAAGTCCCACTCGAGACCGTCCACGTCGATGTCCCATTTAATCCGGCCGTCCGCGTCGACGTCGAGGCCGACGGCATTGGCCAGGCGGGCGCCGGCCACGCGCACTTCGGCTCCGGCCCGCATCGCCATCGCGGTCTCGCCGAGGAGGCGCACCCGTTCCATCAGCACTTCGCCGGGACGGGTCTGGCCGTCCTGCTCGCCGGCGGCGAGGGCTTCGACCAGCCGCCGCCGGGTGGCGGCGCGTTCAAACAATTTTTCCGCATACTGCCTGGAAAGCTTCCAGTCCGAATAGGCGATGCCGACCTGGGCCATGATGCCGGCGGCGAGGACCAGGCCCCGGTTGTGGGCGAGGTCCTTCTGGAGATGCGCCATCCGCCGTTCGCTGAGGCGGGCCGGAATGTTGAAGAGATTCCAACTGACCCTGGCGCCGACCGTCATCCAGTTATTCCATTCGAGGAACTTATCCGGATCGTGGTAAAGGTTGAGGGACAGATTGGCGTTCGGCGCCATCTGGAGAATAGCCAGTTTGGCCTCCTCGACGGCGATGCGTTCCTGGGCGTCCTGCTGGAACAGTTCGGGCCGGCGGCGAAGGGCGGCGGCCTGGAGAACTTCCGGATCGCCTCCGGGCAGATCCGGGAGGTCCGGCAATTCGTCCGGGAATTCGGCCAGTTCGAAATCGGCGGCGGAACCGGCGCCCAGTATCCGGGCCAGTTCGAGACGGGCCTGCGTCGCGAGGCGGCGCCACTGTTCCAGTTCGGCCAGGCCGCTGTGGACAGACAATTCCCGTCGCGCCCCTTCGGCCTGGGAGAGGATTCGCATGTCGACGGAATCCCGGATGGCGGCGGCCTGTTCTTCCAGTTCGCTCCTGAGCAATTCGGCCTTCCGCGATATCGCTTCGGCGACGGTAGCGCGCCAGTAATGGGTCAGGACGTCCAGGACAATCTGCTGGCGGACACGGCGGCGCTGCTCTTCCGCGTTCCTGACCCGTTCACCCTGCTGTCGCGATTTCAGGTAGCCGACGCCGAAATCGAGGATGCTCCACATGGCGCCGAGGTCGCTTCGGTGGGAGTTCGGTTCGGACGAATACGACGATTCCAGGGACTGCGAACCGGAACTGGTAGACATGGACCAGCGGGCGTTCGGGTGGTTCGAATGTTCGAGGGAGTAGCGGGCGGTCAGGCTCGGCAGCATGCGCCGACGGCTCGCCACCAGCGATTCGTTCTGGTAGGCGGCCTCGATTTCCGACACCCTGATGTCAAGGTTGTGGGACAGAGCGTACGCCACCGCCGCTTCCGGCGACAACGGGCTTGGCGGATACGGCCGTTCCTCGTCGATGGCGAGGGCTTCGAGGACGCGCTCGTCCCGGTCTCCGACCGGGTCCGGTATGGAAAAGCACCCCTGCACCGCCAGCGTCAGGACGAGCATCCAGGCGAGAATCACGCCGGATGCGCCGCGACCGCCCCTGAGAGGCGTGGTCCGGCTGGAGCGGGTTTGTCGTTTACCTGTTTCCGGCATCGGGCATTTCCCCGGACAGCCCATCCGTCCGACCATGAAGACACACAATGCCTTTTATCGACCAAAATTACTCGCCGCATGAGCTTTTTCGGATACGGCGTTTCCGACGCGAATGTTTATCGCCTTTCCAAACAGCCGGCCGCACCCATGGCGAGTGCGGCCGTACAGGAACGGGGATCTTGTGGTGATACGGAACAGCTACGCGGGAAGCGGCATCAGTTTGTCCGGTGCCGCGTCCCGGACGAGGGCCCGGGCCAGGGCAAGGACCGGGTCGACAAGGGGAATGGCTTCAAATTCCGTGCCGGGAAGCGCCAGCGGCAGTTCGGTACAGGCGGGGATAATCGCCTCGACCCTGTCGCGGACAAGGTGCAACGCCATTTCCCGCACTGCGGCCGCCGCTTTACCCGTGACCGGACTGACTGCCTTAATCCCCCATTCCGGATTGTATATCGCATCGTGCACGAGCGGCTGAAGCGCTTCCGGCACCTGGACGATGCGGTACCCGTGCGCGGCAAGAAGGCTGTCGTAGATGCGGCTCGACCGGGTGCCGTTCGTGGCGAAAACACCGACCCGCTGCCCCGTCCCGGAACCGATACGCTCCTTCAGGAGGTCGACGGTGGCGGTCAGCATGTTGATAACGGTCAGGGCGGGTCCGGTCTTTTCCACCTCGTCCTGAAAGGCAGAATAAATGGGTTCGGCGTGGAAAGTGTTACATGGGATGCCGGCCACCGCCGCCGTGTTCGCCGGGAGCGCCCGGGCGGCGCGGCCGACTACGGCGGCCATGGCATGACCGGGGTTGACCAGGTTCGCTGCGCCCCTCGCGAGAGCATCCAGGTATCCGGTCCGGTCGGGGATGGCGGCCGAATCGGACAGGTGGATGACGGCGATATGGGAGGCGTCGCCGGCCGGCGCCCGGGTTGCTTCGATAATTTTGCCATGCAACGCCACACCGGCCATGGGACCGACGCCGCCGCCGATAATGATATGCTTCTCTACCCGGGATGAATCAACTGGCATACTCAAATCCTTAGCACGAAAACGATTGCAGCCCAACCGGAAAGACAACCTGTACTATTCCGGCATTCCAGCCACGGCGTGGCCCACTTTCCCGAAACACCGCGAAAAAGCCCCCGACCACAGGGTCGGAGGCTCGAATGGAAGGGTGTTTATCGTTAAACCCTCGGAAGCCGGCTGATACGGGTTTCCAGAGTGTACGGCTTTTTCGCAAAAATTTTGGCCCACAGGAGAACATTGAAATAGAGGATGCCTCCGGCCAGACCGACAAACCCCGGAATCAAAAGGGCTGTCAGGCCGGTGTGGATACCGGCAACGAAAAACACGATGCCAATCACCAAGGCGGCAAGCCATCCATACGTTTGAAGCTTCAGATTACCTGGCTTTTCCAGAAAAACACGTTTGGTACTCATTGCGGAATTCATGGCGGTCTCCTCAAATGTCGAAATCTAGAATGGCGCCCGAAACCCGGTGGTGCCAACACCGGAAGCTGACCATTCACTCTATACGGGCCGTCCTCGGACGGTTTCAGCAGCAGCCTGTCACAGCAATTCGTTATCACACGATAACGACCTCGGCTGCCTTACGGTTCGGGTAGGAGATTGATTCCTCCGGATAAAAAGCATGACCGGGAGGTTTCAACCGAAATTCATGTCGCTACGAGTCAAAAAACCTTCGACGCGAACGACGCCCTGCAACTTCCTTCCCGCTTGCAAATGCCTGTAAAGCCGACTATAATCGTCTACGGAAGGAATTCAAGAAGATTTTCCGTTATTATTTTCTCCCGCCGTTTTTTCTCACCCTCTGGAAAGAGGAGGACATGCGATGCGTTTACTCACGAGAGCCGATTTCGACGGACTGGCCTGCGGCGCCCTCCTGAAGGAGCTTGGCGTTATTGATTCGTGGAAGTTCGTCCACCCGAAAGACATGCAGGATGGCGTGGAAGAGGTGAAAGGGGACGACGTCCTCGCCAACGTCCCTTACGTTCCCGGCTGCAAGATGTGGTTCGACCACCACAGCAGTGAAAAGGACCGTCTCGGCGACATCAATTTCGAAGGCGAGAGCCGCAAGGCCGACTCCGCCGCCAGGGTAATTTACGAGTACTACGGCGGCGACGCCAAACTCGGGAAGTTCAAGGAAATGGTCCGGGAGGTGGACAAGGTGGATTCCGGCAAATTGTCCATCGACGAAATCCAAAACCCGCAGGGCTGGATTCTTCTCGGATTCCTCATGGATCCGCGCATCGGTCTCGGCCGGTTCAGGAACTTCCGCATTTCCAATTACCAACTCATGGAAGTCCTCATCGACGCCTGCCGCACCCAGACCATCGATGAGATAATCGCAAAACCGGACATCCAGGAACGTATCGAACTCTATAACGAACAAACCGCCCTTTTCAAGGAAATGATAAAAAAGGTCACCCGAACCGACGCAAATGTCATCATCTCCGACCTCCGGGGAGTCGAGACCATCTATACCGGCAACCGCTTCCTCATTTACGCCATGTACCCGGACCAGAATATCTCCATCTGGGCGGTGGACGGCCGGGGCAAGCAGAACTGCCCCATCGCCGTCGGCCACAGTATCCTCAACCGGACGTCGAAGACAAACGTCGGCGAACTGATGCTGAAATACGGCGGCGGCGGTCACCCGCAGGTCGGTACCTGCCAGGTGCCGTATGCCGACGCCGACAAGGTCATCGCCGAATTGGTCGAGAAGATGAAGTAGGACGGCTAACGTGCCGAAACCGCACGCACCTGAATGAATGAACCGGCACGCCGGCAACGTTGCAGTTTTTCGGGTATTAGGGTAACGGCCCGACCAACATAAAAGGAAAGGCGACCGCGTGCTGCGGTCGCCTTTCTCAGTTGATCCTTTGTAATGCGATAGGGAGGTTAGTCCCTCTTGATGTAGCGGTCGATGTCTTCGCGGGAGGCTTCGTTCGAATCGGAGCTGCCGCCCTGATCCTTCCGCTTCGCCATCTGCTCTTCCGGAGTGCTGCTGGCGGCGACGCCTTCGGCGGCACGGAGGGAGAGGCCGATCTTCCGATCGTTCAGGTCGACGTTTATAATCATGACCGTAACATTGTCGCCAACCTTGACCACCTCTTCCGGCTTCTCGATCTTCCAGTCGGCCATTTCGCTGATGTGGAGGAGGCCTTCGAGATCGGGTTCGATTTCGACAAAGGCGCCGAAGTTCGTCAGCTTGGTGACGGTGCCGGTGACGATGTCCGAAGTGTGGTACTTTTCCGGAATCCGCTTGGCCCACGGGTCGTCCTTGAGCTGCTTGATGCCGAGGGTGACGCGCTTCCTCTCCTGATCCACCGCCAGAACGACGGCGCGGACGAGGTCGCCCTTCTTCAGGAGGGCGGACGGGTGGGCGAACTTCTTGGTCCAGGACATGTCGTTGACGTGGAGGAGACCGTCGATGCCTTCTTCCAGTTCGATGAAGGCGCCGTAGTTCGTCATGTTCCTGACTTTGCCCTCGATGATGGTGCCGATGGGGTACTTGGCTTCCACCTGGGTCCAGGGGTTTTCCTCGGTCTGCTTCATGCCGAGGGATAGTTCGTGCTTGTCCTTGTTGATGTCGAGGACGACAACTTCGACATTGTCGCCGACATTGACCAGTTCGGACGGGTGCGCGACCTGGCGGGTCCAGGACATTTCGCTGATGTGAACAAGACCCTCGATGCCGTCCGCCAGCTTGACAAAGCAGCCGTAGGGCATGATGTTGACGACCGGGCCGGTGTGCCGGGAACCGATGGGGAAGCGTTCCTCGATGTTTTCCCACGGCGATTCCTGGGCCTGCTTGAGGCCGAGGGAGATGCGTTCGCGCTGGAGATCGAAGTCGAGAACCTTGACGTCGATCTGCTGGCCCAGCTTGACCACTTCGGTCGGGTGCGAGACGCGGCCCCAGGACATGTCGGTGATGTGAAGAAGACCGTCGATGCCGCCGAGATCGACAAAGGCGCCGAAATCGGTGATGTTCTTGACGACACCCTTCCTGATCTCACCTTTGACGAGGGAGCCAAGGACGTCCGCCTTCCGGCGTTCGCGCTCTTCTTCCATCATCTTCCGGCGGGACAGGACGATGTTCCGGCGATCGCGATCGATCTTAATGATTTTGCATTCGAGCTCGCGGCCGATATATTCGGACGCATCCGCCGAGCGGCGGATATCAACCTGCGAGGCGGGAAGGAAGACGGGAACGCCGATATCCACGAGAAGGCCGCCCTTGATCTTCCGGATGGCTTTTCCCTTGACGATATCGCCGACGTCGTGCTTTTCCATGATCCGTTCCCAGTTGCGGATACGGTCGGCTTTGCGTTTCGACAGCACGATCTCGCCGTTTTCCTCGTCGATTTCCTCGAGAAGGACTTCGATTTCGTCGCCGACGTTCGGAATCTCTTCGGCGGTGAATTCGAGAATGGGAACGATGCCTTCGGCTTTGTAGTTGATGTCGACGACCACGTCTTCGCGGCTGACGCGCGTGACGCGGCCCTTGACAATCGAGCCGGCCTCGAGATTACGAACGGCAAAGCCTTCGTCCATCTGGGTCTGGCCGCCCATCGCCTCGGTGAGTTCCCGGTTCAGTTCCTCGTCGGAAATGACATTGTTAACTAAAGCATATCTACCT
>JAJQFC010000183.1 GCA_021201355.1 Planctomycetaceae bacterium
CGACTGGAGCGCGGCGCCGCGGACGGTGACCAGCCCGCCCGCCTCGTTCGACCGGCAGCGCCCGCAGCCCAGCCCGCCGTGGCGGCCGCTCAGGAACGCCGTTCCGGCGTCGTTGTCCTGGCGCGGCGTGCCGCAGAGGACGCAGCGGCCGAGTTCGAGGCCGAACCCGAGCCAGCCCAGCATGTCGAGAAGGGACAGTTTGAGGGCGCGCCCGACAAGGAAGGTTTTCTCGTCCCGGTTAAACGTTGACGCCTCGCCGAGACCGGCCCGCGACCGGACGTCCCCGAAGGCGGACAGCACCTCAAGAGAGCCGGCGAGAACGCGGTACAGCTCCGGCTGCGGTTCCCCGGGGAGCGTCGCCTCGGCCGCGAAGTCGGCCAGCATGCCGGCGGCGGCGAAGGCGGGCGGGAAAAACCGGAGTCCCGCGTGTTCGTCCACGAAAGCGGCTTCCGTCAGAAGATCGAGGCCGCCGGACTGGCGCCGAAAAATAAGCACCTCCTCTTTCTGGTAGAGGTCGAGGTGGCCGAACATCGGGCTTTTTTCCCGTCGGCAGCCTTTGGCAAGAACGTCCACCCGGCCGTGATCGCGGCTGAGGAGGGTGGCGACCAGGCTTGATTCGCTGAACCGCCGGTTCCGGAGAATGATGGCTTCGTCTTTAATTGTATTCACGCACAACGTCTTTCACAGGAGCGGATTCATACTCAAATTTGTCACTCGATGACGAGGGACTTACGCCGAGAAACGGAAATTGACGAAGTATATGGCGCCGGGACCGGTTATGAACAGCGCTTATAGAATGCTATCGCATCCGGAGAATTCCGCCATGAACCGAGTCCATGCGGCGGGAAGCGGCGCCTCGACCACGACCGGCTCCTTCCGCACCGGATGGACAAACCCGATCCGCCGGGCATGAAGGAGGATGGCCCGTCCGTCCGACACCGGTTCCGGCCGGGCCGGTTTGCCGAGCGGCCCGTAGCGAAAATCCCCGACCACGGTCAGCCCGCGCGCGGCCAATTGGCAGCGGATCTGGTGTTTGACGCCGGTCAGGAGGTCAATCTCCAGGAAGGCGCGGCGCCGGTCGCGGCTTCGGGAGAGGACCCGGTAGCGGAGCCGGGCCTCGCGGGCGCCCGGCGCGCCGTTCGCCGCCACCCGCATCCCGGACGGCCCGGCGGCCAGCCAATCGGTCAGTTCCGCCTCACGCCCGGGTTCGCGGTGGCATTCCACCACGGCACAATACAGTTTGTCAACCAAACGCTTCCGGAACAGATCGGCCATCCGCCCCGCCGCCTTGTCGGTTTTCGCGAACAGGACAGCCCCGCTCGTCGGCCGGTCCAGCCGGTGCAACAGGGCCAGGTACACGTTACCCGGCTTGTTATACTCCCGCTTGCACCAGTCCCGGACGGCGGCGTCGAGGGCGGTATCGCCGGACGAATCGGGCTGGCTCGGCATTCCGGCCGGCTTGTTGACGGCGATAAGGTGGTTGTCCGCCAGGAGGATTTCCGGAAACGCCGGGACAGGGCTTTCAGGCACGTCGCAATTCCTTATACTGGGTACGATGGTGTTATGGTACGTCACCCGCGCGCCGGTCGGCATTGCCCCGCCCGGTGGCTGTGACGGATTTGGCATTGCCGAAAAATGCGCTCGAATGGAACAGGATTCACAAGGACACGAAAACAATGGCTAGAAAAAAACCGTCCCGGCCCGGCCCGAACCAGCCCTTCACGTCGAAGGGCGCCGCCCGCGGACGCCCGAAAGGTGACCGGACAGGACACCGATCCGCCGACGCCCGGCCCCGATCCCATGTCAGCGCCAACCGCCGGGACGGCTTTGCCGGCGGCGACCGGCCCTATGATTATGCGTTTTACGAATCGGAACCGGCCACCCCGGAGTATATGTCCCGGTTGTTCCAAAGCCATTCATTTCGGGTGGACGACCGCCAGCTCGGCCTTTTCTGGCGTTACTACGAACTCCTGCGCGAACACAACGCCAGCCTCGATCTTACCCGGATTATGGGTATCGAAGCCACCGTGCTCAAGCATTTCGTCGATTCCGCCGTCATCCTCGACTACATCGAGCCGAACGGCCCGCTCCTGGACATCGGCAGCGGTCCCGGTTTCCCCGGCGTGCCGATTGCCGTCATGCGGCCGGATCTCAAGGTCATCCTCGGCGAAAGCCGGGGAAAACGGGTGGGTTTTCTGGGCGAGGTCGTCCAGGCGCTTAAACTGAAAAACGTCACCATCTTCCCGAAATCGGTGCGGGAGGATTCGCCGCTCGGCCGCGATTACGGACAGCCGGTCGGCGACGTCATCACCCGCGCTCTCGAGACGATTCCGCCGACCCT
Organism: Planctomycetaceae bacterium; assembly: GCA_021201355.1. Classification (GTDB taxonomy): domain Bacteria; phylum Planctomycetota; class SZUA-567; order SZUA-567; family SZUA-567; genus JAJBSZ01. Next base: position 2,342 of record JAJQFC010000183.1, read on the forward strand.
CGAGCGGGTTCTTCCGTTTGTCGAGCCGGGCGGACGCGTCATTTTCATGAAAGGCCCGTCGGCCGACGACGAAGTCCGCGAGGCCGAATCGCGGTTTGCCGGCATATTTAACTGCACGCTGGACAAACAGTATGTATTGCCCGGTTCCGATCAGGGCCGGCGACTGGTGGTTTTTCAACGGGAACAGTACGGTGGATAGGGATGCATCAGTGTTCCCATCCGCAAAATACTTTTTTCCGGTTACATACCACCAAAGAATTTATTCAATTTCTCACTGGACGCGACCGATACTTGCACATAGAGTATATGGTATTGTCAAATCATATAAATGTCGAAAAAATCACCTATCGGAATCCTCATAGTTTCCGAAGCCGTAGTCCACGGCACGGCGTCCGCGATGCCTAACAATCGTTTTGTTATATCGAGTTCACGGAATTGATTCCATCCGTTCAAGTACCGGAAAGGGGAAAGCATGCGTATGTCAATGGCCAGAAAGATTTATTCCATTGTTTTTATCCTCCTCGTTGTAGCTGTGGCTATTCTCGGCCTTGGCATTTACAGCGTCTCGACCCTGAACGCCACCATGGCGAGTCTTGGCCGTCAGTCCCAGCGCGCCGTCAGCCTCAACCTGGTTGACAAGCACACGCTGGAACGTCGTATCATCACCACCCAAATCATCGAATCCGTCGACGAGAACCAGATGAAGGCCTGGATGGACAAGGACATGAAGGCTGTCGAAACATCGATGGCGGCCGCCATTCAGGAATTCGCCGACAATTTTGAACAGCCGCTGACCCAGCAGCAGACCACCTACATAAACAGTATCAAGAATTACTGGAATGAATACGTCAAAGTAACCAACCAGATTGCCGCCACTTCCTACGAAAACTCCAACCAGAAAGCCAACGTCCTGAACGAGGGCATGTACGACTTCTGGGAAACGATCGACGCCGATCTGAATAAGCTGGCTACGCTTGTCGCCCAGACGAACGAGGAAGAATTGGCCGCCATCTGGGTGCCCCATATCCAGGAAGTCCGGCACGACATCATGCGCTACCGCTACGTCGTGACAAAGTTTATCCCCGAGACCGACCCGACCCGCATAGCCAACTATGAAAAGGAAGTCATTGCCCTCATGTAGGGCCTTGACAAGGAAATGGCCGATATCGCCAACGCTTTTGAACCTTCAAAAGGCGGCACCCAGGCTCGGGACATCGCCAGCCGGCTGGTGAACACCGCCGCTCCCGCCTTCCAGCAGATTCTCGCCCTTGTCCGTCAGAGCTCGAACGTCCGGGCCTACGCTCTCCTGAACGGGGAAGGCCTCGTCGCCCGGCAGCGCCTCAACGGCTATACGAACGACATCATCGCCGAGGCCATGGCCAACCTGTCGAACTCTATCGAACAGAGCGCCGTCACCGGCCGCCGGGTCATTTATACCATGCTCGTCATCGGCCTTATCGGCGTGGTCGTCTCCCTCGTCGTCGCCTATATCACCGTCTCGGCCATTATCAAGAACCTGAATAACATCATCGGCAACCTGAACGAAAGTTCGAGCCAGGTGAATTCCGCCGCCGGCCAGATTTCGGACTCCTCCCAGAGCCTCGCGGAAGGGTCGACGGAACAGGCGGCAAGCCTCGAGGAGACGTCTTCCGCCCTCGAGGAAATGGCGTCCATGACCAGGCAGAACGCGGACAACGCGAACAAGACGAACGACACCACCCAGAACAACAACAAGCTTATCGCCACCGGGTCGGAAGCGGTCAACAACATGTCCCAGGCGATGGCGGAAATCAGCGATTCGGCCGAGCAGATCAACCGCATCATCAAAACCATCGAAGACATCGCCTTCCAGACGAATCTACTGGCCCTGAACGCCGCCGTCGAAGCGGCCCGCGCCGGCGAGGCCGGAAAGGGCTTTGCCGTCGTCGCGGACGAGGTCAGAAATCTGGCCGGCCGTTCCGCCCAGGCGGCAAGGGACACGACGCAGCTTATTCAGACGACGATCGAACGGGTCCGGAACGGATCGGAAATCGCCGGCCAGTTGGACGTGAGCTTCAAGGAAATCGAGGAAGGCTCCCATTCCGTCGCCAGACTCATTTCGGAAATCACCTCCGCCACCAACGAACAGGCCCAGGGCGTGGACTAGGTGAACACGGCTGTTGCCCAGATGGACAAGGTTACCCAGTCGAACGCCGCCACGGCGGAACAGGCCGCGTCGGCCGCCGAGGAACTGTCGGCCCAGGCCTCCGCCCTGAACGGCATGGTGGACGACCTAGTGGCGATGGTGGAAGGCCGTCCGCGCTCGGCCGGCTCCCAAAGCCGCCTCAGCCCCCACGCCGGCGGCCGGGTCATGAAGGTGCGGCAGATCGAGTCCAGCTCGATGCCGCCGTCCTCCACCACCACCCCGCGGCAGAGTCCGATGAAGATGTTGCCGGCGTCGGAAGTTATTCCGCTGGATGAATCGGACGATTTCTAGGTCGCTCCGTAAACGAGTGGTATGCCTATAACGCAACTTTGAAGGCCCATACGAACGATTTAGAAAATCAGCCGCCCCGGGCTCCCGGCGCGGTTGATTTTTTTGGCCGACATTTGCGTGGCGAGTTGCCGCTGCGGTTTTTCAATCTTTCGTCGCGATGACGCACAGGCAGCGGTCGTCGGTGAGTTCGCGCCATTCCACCGAAGAAAAACCGGCCTGTTTCAGGCTGGCGGCGAATTCGTCCGGGCTGTACAGATTGAGGCGGAGGATGTCCATATGTTCCGGCTCGTTGACGATGGCGTCGCCGTTTTTCCAGGAGGTCATAAGAATGGCGAAGCGGCCGGCCGGTTTCAGAATGTCGTAGACGGCCTTGTAGCAGTCGTCCACCCGCTCCCAGAAATACACCGTCTCGATGGCGGTAACCAGGGAAAACAGGCCCCGGTCGAACGGCATGTCGAGCACTTCCGCCTGCCTGACAATCACCCGGCCGGCCTTGACCGCGTCCCGGTTGTAGGCCTCGGCCTTGGCGACGGAAACGTCCGAATAATCAATGCCGTAGACCATGGCCGCCTTTTCGGCCAGAAGCGATATGGCAAAACCGCCGCCGCAGCCGACGTCGAGGACGACATCGTCCGGCGCCGGCTTCAGGACATCGACAAACGCCCGGGTCATGTCGGCGTGGCCGACATACATTTTTTCGACAACCGCCTCGCCGGCCTTGCCGACCGGTTTCCGGTAATTTGACAATTCTTCCACAGACATGCTCTGGTTCTCCTTGCATTTCCAGTCCCTCGCCATAAAGTATACCGCCCCGGGTATGGGCGGGGAAACACTTTGTCCCTCCGGCTGCACCGCCGGGCGGCCGGGTCGCGGCGACCAACGACCGAACCACTACGCGGCGTACCACTAAATACAAGGTGCTGACTTTTGGACGGACAGCGTTTATAATGAACGGACCGGCCCACCTTTTCCCGACCGGGCCGCCCCGTTTCTCTTCGCCGCACCTGCCCTAAAGGAGACAGCCATGAAGCATTTCTGCAAAATTACCGTGCTCCGCCGGGAACTGTTCCAGGATCTTGCCGACCAGTATCTGGCCGATCCGCAGTCCGGCAAATGCCCGGTTTTTCAGGACGGGCAGGAGTTTCTCGTCGACACGACCGAGTATTTCCGCATGCTGAACGGGGGGTTCTGCGCCGAGGCCTGGGACTGCATCAGCCGCTACGTCTACACCGCCCTCCAGGGCGGCTCGATCATGCGCGGCTGGACCAACGACGAAAAGGTCATGGTCGCCTGCTGCAACGACGGCACCAGGCCGGTTGTTTTCAAACTGGAGCGGATAGACGTCGATGCCTGACCGGTTGTCCGGAAAAACGGTCGCCTCGGGCTATGGTCGAAACATTGTTTATTGCCTTAGAGTGTGTGGACGCACGGGAGTGAAATGGCATGACTGCGAAAAAGACGTTACGGTTGGTGATGCCGCAGTGGCAGGGCGCCGACGGCGGCATGGCCTATCCGGGGAAGGTCTATCCCCTTGGTGCGAGGCTGCTCCGGTTTCTCGCGCCGGACAGCGACGCACCGACGGTGGAGGTGCCGGTCGAACCGTATTCCGGATTGCCCCGGCCCATCGAGGACAAGGTCGCCTGGCACCGTGTCGTCCTGAAACAGGCGCGGGCGGCCAGGAAAATTATCGACGCCCACAGTCCGGACCGGGTGATTATGTTCGGCGGCGACTGCCTGGTGAGCCTCGCTCCGTTCGCCTACCTGAACGAGCGGTACGGCGGCGCCGTCGGCCTTCTTTGGATAGACTCGCATCCGGACATCACCACCCCGGACGCATACGAAGCGGCCCATACCTATGTTCTCGGCTCCCTCCTGGGCCACGGCGACCCGGCCCTGGCCGAAGAGGTGCGGATTCCCTACCGGCCGGAACAGGTCAGGCTCGTCGGCGTTCACGATATGCATGACAACGAAATAGAAACCGTCGGCCGCCTCGGCCTCGGTATTATTCCGCCGGAAGCGGTGGCCGGAACGAGCGCTCCGGTGACGGAGTGGATAGGCGACAACGGTTTCAAACAGATCGCCATTCATTTCGATCTGGACGTTCTCGACAGGCAGTCGTTCCGCTCCCAGTTCCACTGGAACTCCATCGAGAGGGTAGAGGTCCAGGCGGCGGAGGGCCGCCTCGGCATCCAGCGCTTTACCGAACTCGTCCGGGACGTCGCCGCGGCGGCGGATGTGGTCGGCTTCAGCTTTGCCGAGCACCTGCCGTGGGACGCCTACTATTTGCAAACCATGATGGCGTCCTTTCCGTTTATGCGGTAGGTAGCGGTCGGCCGGACGGCGACGCCAGCGTCCCGTCGCGGCTTCGGCGACAGGGTGTTCGGGCCGCTACGCGGAAGGTTTGTATGAGTTTTTCTTCAGGGAGAAGTTTTATGGCGTTGGTACCCATCGACCACATTCAGATAACCGTGCGGAACATGGCGGCGGCGGAACCGTTTTACGATCGGCTCATGCCGATCCTCGGCTACGACCTTGCCGATAAAATCAGCGCCGTCATCGAGGAACACGACCTTTATGTGGTTAAATATCTCCATCCGGAAATGGACTTCGGGATCTGTTCGCCGCGGCAGGCATTTCAGGAAGAGACCGTGCACCGGCGGAAACCGGGCTCCCTGCACCACCTCGCCTTCCGGGCCCGGGATCGGGCCGAGGTCGACCGGTTGTACCGGGAAATCTTGGACATTGGCGCCGCTATCGTCCATGCCCCGCGAATCTTTCCGGAACACGGGCCGAATTACTATGCCTGCTTTTTTAAGGATCCGGACGGGATTAAGTTTGAGGTTGTCCATAACGACACCACCAAAGCGTGAAGAACGGATGGTGACGAATAGATAAGAAATTACCCGGCCGGCCCCGCTTCGCCAGTATACCTGAAAAGCATATCATGGTATTTTATATAAGTATTTGAAATACCTTTGCCAAGCCTGTAGACTGGGTTCTCAACGGGCTTGTCTGAAGTTGTTCTGGCTGCCGGCGGTATTGCATCGGCTCTCAGGACGACAACAGGTTTTTTTTCGGCACAGTTAAAATTTCAATGGAAGGATTGCCATGAGCGACGTACTGGTGGCGTACTACAGTCATTCCGGAAACACCCGGGCCATCGCCGAGTGCATCGGCCGGAGGACCGGCGGCACGGTGACAAGCATCTTTCCGATCCAAGCCTACCCGAAAGCCTATGACGCCGTTGTCGAGCAAGCGAAAAAGGAGATCCGGGCCGGAACCATGCCTGACCTCGCCGGCGACGCCCGGACGGAACCGTTTGACGTGGTGTTTGTCGGCACGCCGAACTGGTGGAGCACTATGGCGCCGCCACTAAAGACATTCCTCAGCCGCCATGACCTTGCCGGGAAAGTCGTGGCGCCGTTCTGTTCCCACGGCGGCGGCGGCGGCGGTCATATCGAACAGGACATCAGGGCGGCTTGTCCCGGCGCCGACGTGAAAACCGCCCTGGTCGTCTCGGGCGACGGCGGCGATCGGCTTGACTCGTTGGTCGAAGCCTGGCTCGGGGAGATCGGCATTCCGTCCTGATTCGAGGCGCCATTTTTCCGTATTAGAGAGTATGAACTGCCATGTAACAGACGCGGCCTTTCGCCTGGGCGAAAGGCCGCGCCGGTACCGGTTGGACGTTGATGGCCGCGGTTTCCTACCGTGAGTGTCGGTATACGTCGGCCGTGCCGAGACCGCGCGACGCCATGGGGAGCCGCACTTCGGTCCGGGGCACGGCGCCGCCGGCCGGCGGCACCATCACCGACGCATCCAGCACCAATCGCGGCGAAAGCGGTTCGTTTTCGGTAATTTCGGCCGGACGGCGTTTGCCGCCCTGGCGACGGTAAACATTGGCGTTCCGTTCGCGGACATCCTCGCCGTCCGTGCCTGGGGACATCACCGAAGCGAGGATTATGGGCGAGTCGTCCGAGGTAAAACTGAAGGCGGGCGGAATCTTCGCCATATCGCCGTCGTGCCGCTGTTTCGCCTGGGTGCCGGGCGGCGGGATCATGGCGTAGGCGTTGTCCGACCGGACCGCCTGGCCGATTTGCAGGAAAGTCTCGCGGGTCGGCGGGTTCGCCGGCGTCGCGTTCCAATCGAAATCGCGGCCAAAGTCGGGATTAAACCCGTCGGACGTCACGGACGATTCGGACGGCCTTTGCGCTGCCGGAGCCAGGGCCGGAGCCGCGCCATTCCGGTATCCGAACTCGAGCGGATTGAATTCCGTCTGTTGAATTTCATCCAGGCCGAACCGTTCAAGGGTGAAATAGTCGTCCTGGTACCCGTCGTCCGCGCCGCCGGGCTGCACGCCGAGGGCCGGCGGCAATGTCACCCGGGTCATGGGCAGGCGACCGGTCCGTCCGCCGTGGCTCGCCGGCAGATTCGGAGCGCGAATGGTCTGGTATTCCTGAGGCACGGCGGGCTGGGCCGGCCGGAGGGCGCCGCTTTGACTCATCGTCGCCGGCGCCGGCCGCAGGGAATTGGCCGGGTCCGCGGCAGCGTTCGACTGGACAGCGCTGCCGGACGATGGCGCGACACTCTTCGCCGAGCCGTTGTCGGCGGCGGCGCCTTCCGGCGTGAACCAGGTGACGTTCGCCGGCGGCGGCGTGACGACGACGCCGTCGGCCGGCACCCATTCACCGTCGGTGTCGGTGGCGAGGATGACCCAACCGCCATCGTTGACCGCCTGGGACAACGGCGCGGATAAATCTTCTTCGGTCACATACACGCCGTCCGCATTCTTCGGGGTCTTCACCACCGGGACGGTCACGGCGGCGGCTCCGGCCTTCGGCGCGGCCGTGGACGAGGCAAAGGACGCTTCCGGCGCGGACGACCCGGCGGGCTCCGTGGTGACGGTCGGCCTGGCGTATGCCGCCGATGACCGTGCCGCAGCCGGTTCCACCGTTGCCCGAACCGTAACCGTGACCGGTGTCGCCGCCGGCGGCGCTGCCCGGTTCTGCGTCGCCATCGGTTCTTCACCCAAACTCACACCCGGCGTTTCAAACGAGGTGACGACCGGTGTTTCGTGCGTCATTACGTCAGACGGCATTTCCTCGCCCGAGGCATGAAGAATGGCTTCGGCAATGGCGGCCGCTTCCGCCCTGGCGATGGCGCTGTCCAGCGCCGTGGACGCGTCGGACAGGGAGGCGGGCGCTTCGTAGACGATGCCGTCCCACTTGGCGCTCCCGCCGGCCGATGCCGTTTCGGCCCGCATGTCCGCGTCGACGAAGGCGGTGGCGGCGGACGCCAGGACGCCGTCGACGTCGGCAATGCCGGTGTTGAAATCATCGGTGGCGGCGACAGGGATTTCGTCTTCATACACCTGCTGTTCGACCGGATAACGACCGTCGCCGTCCATCTCGTACATATCGTACGCCTCGCCTGTCTCGTCCACCACCACGGCCGGTTCGCCTGTGGCGAGAAGGGAGGTGTCGGCAAGGAATTCGCCAATCGCCTGGACCCGTTCGTTCCACGGCTCCAGAAGGCGGGCGCGGTCGACGGCGCGGGCGGCGGCCTCGTACTGTTCGAGATCGATATAGGCTTCGGCCAGGGCGAGGAGGGCCATGGCGTCTTCGCCGATGCGGCCGGCCACGGACTGGTAGCGGAACTCCGCCTCCTCGACATTGCCGAGGTGGTAGAGAAGACGGCCTTCGAGCACGCGGGCGGCGGCGTAGTCCGGTTCAATCTGGTAGACCTTGTCCATGAGCTGGACGACCTTGCCGAAGTCTTCGCCGCCGTCCAGCCGCACCCGGCGGAACTCGACTTCGGCGGCGTTATAGTACATGGCCGGATTGACCCGGCCGAGGCGGGCCGATTCCTCGAAGGCGGCGAGGGCGCTGTCGAGATACCGGGCTTCGCCGGTCATGAGGTACATCCGTTCGTAGAACAGGCCGATTTCGGCATGGATGGCCGGGTCGCCGGACAGTATCTCGCCCGGTTCGGACAGGGCGACGTAGAGCCTGGCGGCGTCGGGTTCGCGGCCGGAACGGGCGTAGATTCTCGCCCGGCGGACGTTGACCATGGCCTTTTCCCGGGGAGTGATTCCGGGCGTGCCGGCGGCGGTGTTCAGGTTGGAGAAGGCTTTCGCGTAGTCGCCGAGAAGAGACAGGGCTTCACCCATGATGCCGTACGCCTGCGGATATTTTCCCGACCGTTCCAGGGCGAACTGGCTGTGGGCGATGGCTTCGCCGGCGTCCCCCATCCGGAGCGTGACGTCGGCAAGGGCGAGATGAAGGATGGGATCGTTCCGGTTCAGCTCGACCGCCTGGCGGAGATAGTCGCGGGCGAGGTCGAGGCGATTGTCGAGGAGGTAGGCGTGGGCCAGTTGTTCATAGGCCTTGGCGCGGAATTCGCACGGCAGGCCCATCGTCAGGGCCTGTTCGTAGTGCCGGGCGGCGGCGCCGCCGGCTTCGGCCCGGAGCGCCTCGTGACCGCTCTGCATATGTTCGATAACCTGTTCGCAGAGGCGTTCGGACGGTTTTTCCACCCGTTCGATCTTCGTTATCTGAATCCACGGATAGCCGGCGTAGACGTTCAGAACCCGTCCGGTGACGGCGAGGAGTTCGTACTTCTTCACCGTCCGGAGTTCCTCGAGGGTATCCGGATCGTTTTTCGCGACGTACAGGGTCGGCAGGACGTTCTTCCTGCCGCTCTCCTCCCACAGGATGGCCTTGTCCGGCCACACGGCGAAATTGACGTGCTGGGTCGAATTGAACCGGGTGTTGACATTCTTGAGCAGGTTCGACGTGGTGGCGAAGCGGCAGTAGAAGAGGACGTCCCGTTCGAGATATTCGCGGGGCGATGCCATAATGTCGTCAAGGGAATACGATTTCCTTTCCGCCTCCTGCTTGCCGAAGCGTCTGGCCGTACGCTGCGCGGCCGGCGCGGCGGCGGCCGTCAGCAGGCACACCACAAGGGAAAGAAGAAGAATGTGCATTGACTCTCGACGCATGACGTGCCCTCCGGCGAAGCATTTTCGGATAGAGAATTTCTGTCCATCCTAACTTGCCGGCCGAGGGCGGAGTCTTTCCGGAAATTTTCAAGAACGGGCCGGATAATGCGGGGAATCGCGCCCGGCTTCCGATAAACGCGGCACGACGCCGCCGTCGCCCGGCGAGAAATATGGGAAGGCGCGGTATGGAGCAGGCATGTATATGGAGGGTTCGCCAGGCCGGCGGAAAGCGTCACCCTTCGATGACGATGACGCGTTCACCGGTGACGGTGCCGGGTTCGAGGCGGTCCCGGAGCCAGTCCGGGTCGAACCGGCCATAGGCGGCCGAACGGCCGTAAAGGACGAGGCGGCCGTCGTCCAGCTTCCACCAGCCGCCGCCGCGAACCGCGAGGCCGTGGTCGCGAAGGGACAGGCCGGTGCCGCGTTCAAAACGGCGGACAATGTCCGTGTGCTGGGAATCGACGGAGAAGTCGGAAATAAGGAAGGCGCCTGTTTCGCCGTCCCGGGTGTTTTTCAGGACGACGAACTTGCCGCCGCCGGCGGTGGAACGGATGAAATTGTGCACTGGTAGCGACATACTCTTCCTTTTACCGTTTCTCGGTTCCGAAACGCGTCCTCTGAAACCGGGCCGTTCACGGCCGCGGGCCGGCCGCTCACGAGGAAACGGCAAGGCAGCGGCGGCGTTTTTTCTTTCACAGGTGCGGCCTTTTCGGCATGATCGACCGTGGCGCATGGCGCCACAATCATTGCCCTTTTCCGGAGGCCGCGCCAGCCGCGCTCCTATTGTTCACCGTTCCATATTGAAAGGCAAGGGACATGCCGACTCCAACCGAGGAAATGTGCGATTTCCACACTCACACCATCCTTTCCGACGGCGCCTTCACTCCGGCCGAGAGCGTCCGCCGGGCCCAGGTGGCCGGCTACCGCATGCTCGGCCTCGCCGACCATTCCGATCTCGCCACCCTGTCTGTCCAGATGCCGCAGGTTATCCGCGTCGCCGAAGCGGAAAACCGGAGCGGCTCCGGCCTGACCGTATTTCCCGGCACCGAAATCACCCACGTCCGGCCGGACCAGATGGCCGAAGCCGTTGCCCTCGCCCGCAGCCTCGGCGCCTGGTTCGTCGTCGTCCACGGGGAGACCCTGATGGAACCGGTGGCGCCCGGGACCAACCGCGCCGCCATCCTGGCCGGAGCCGACATCCTCGCCCACCCGGGACTCATCACCCGGGAAGAGGCGGCGCTGGCGGCGGAACGCGGCGTCAAACTGGAAATCTCGGGAAAACGCGGCCACAACGTGGCAAACGGCCACGTCGCCCGCCTGGCCCGGGAATGCGGCGCCACCCTTATTTTCGGCTCCGACGCCCACACTGTCGGCGACATGCCGACCCGCGCCTTTGCAGAAAAAATCGCCCTGGCGGCCGGCCTCGATCAGGAAGACGTGGACAGGCTTTTCGCCACCGGCAGGGAATTCGGTGAAGCAATGCTCAAGAAGTTTTCCCGTCATGGAGACATCACCCGTTAAGATTGGAACCTTAGAAACTAAAGAACATTTATTCAAGCAACAGTGGCGGATGGGGTATACTATATCAGACCTTTACGGAAGTAAGAGCGAATGATGACCTGCCACAAGGAATTTGAATGATTACGACCTCAAGCACCAAGGACATCAAAAAAGCCAACCGAAACGCCCTGTACAATGCCGTATACCAAAACACCGGCATTACCCGTCCGGAACTGGCGGTCAAGGTCAGGGCCAGCCTGCCGACGGTGATTAATAACATCAAGTCGCTTCTGGACGACGGCCTCATCTGCGAAAACGGCAGCCTCGAATCCACCGGAGGGCGTAAAGCCGCGACCCTGGCCATCGTCCCCGCCGCCCGCACCGCCGTCGGCGTCGATATCGCGCTTGACCGCATTGTGTCCGCCATCGTCGATCTCGAAGGAAACATTATCAAGCACCGGCAGCGGAGCATTCCGTTTTCGCCTGAACCCGCCTATGTCGATCTTCTCGCCCGGGAAATCGACGAACTGATAGACGAATCGGGCCAGGAGCGGCGGGGCATTTTGGGGGCGGGAATTTCCATCCCGGGGATATTGTCGGCGAACGGGTCCGAAGTCAGTTCCCACGCCC
>JAJQFC010000353.1 GCA_021201355.1 Planctomycetaceae bacterium
CCGAGGCGATTCGCGCCGCCCTGTTGGGTGAATACCTGGACGTGCTCATCACCGGCGAAGACACGGCCGAAGCGGTACTGACCTTGACTGATTAGGAGACACGCATGGCAGAGCTTCACGACAGTTTCCTGGTTGCGGTGGACGCGGGAACCGGCAGCGTGCGCGCCGTGGTGTTCGACGCCCACGGCAACCAAATCGGCTGTGTCGCGCGCGAATGGGAACACCGCCAGGATCCGCATTATCCCGGCAGCATGGACTTCGACTGGGAAAACAATTGGACGCTGGCGGCGACCTGCATCCGCTCGGTCCTGACGGAAACCGGTATCGACCCGTCGGCGGTCGCCGCCGTCGCCACCACCTGCATGCGGGAGGGAATAGTCCTTTACGACAAGGACGGCAGGGAGATTTGGGCCTGCGCCAACGTCGATGCCCGTGCCGTCGACGAGGTCGGCGAACTGATCCGGTTGAACCCGCAGATGGAACGGGACATTTACGCGGAATCGGGCGAGACATACGCGTTGGGCGCCCTGCCCCGGCTTCTCTGGGTCAAGAACAAGCAGCCGGACATTTACGCGCGCATCGCCAGAATGGGCATGTTTAACGACTGGCTTATCTACCGCCTCTCCGGCGTGCTCGAGGTAGACCCGTCCAACGCGTCGACGACCGGCCTTCTCAACTTGCGGAAACGCGATTGGGAACCGGCAATTCCGGAACGGTGCGGTTTGCGGGGAGACATTTTCCCGCCGGTGCGCGAATGCGGCGACGTCGTTGCCCGCGTCAGCGCGAAGGGTGCGAGCGAAACGGGCCTGGCCGAAGGAACGCCGCTGGTCGTGGGCGGCGGCGACGCCCAACTCGGCTGTGTCGGCGTCGGCGTAGTCAAGCCGGGCCAGGCGGCCGTGTTCGGCGGCAGTTTTTGGCAATACGAGTTTAACACCGCCAGCGGCGCAACCGATCCCGGCTGCCGCGTGCGGGTCAATTGCCATGCCGTTCCCGGCGTCTGGCAGTACGAAGCCCTCGCCTTCAAACCGGGCCTCGCCATGCGCTGGTTCCGGGACGGCTTCTGCCAGGAGGAAAAACGCGAAGGCGATCGGACAGGCACCGATCCCTATGCCCTCATGGACGCTGAAGCGGCCAAAATCCCCGCCGGATGCCACGGCATGCTCTGCGCCTTCTCGGATGTCATGAATTTCATCTCCTGGAAACACGCGTCGCCGACCTTCACGAATTTCGATTTCGACGCGGCGCTTTTCAACAAATACACTTTTTACCGCGCCATTATGGAAAACACCGCCATGGTGACGCGGGGCCACGTCGACCTGGTCCACGAAGCGACCGGCAACCGCCCGGACGCCATCGTCTTCGCGAACGGTGCGGCGAAGAGCCCGCTGTGGTGCCAGATCGTTGCCGACGTGCTCGGCATGCCGGTTCGGGTGCCGGAAGTGAAGGAGGCGTCGGCGTTGGGTGCGGCGATACTGGCCGGATACGGCGTGCGGCTTTATCCGGACATCCCGTCGGCGGCGGAAGCGATGGTCCGTTGGGACCGGGTGTATGAGCCTAACGAAGAAGCGAAGCGCGTGTACGACGCACTGTATGAACCGTGGCGACAGGTTTATGCGGCGCAGTTGGCGCTGGCGGACGAGGGCCTGACCCGCCACATGTGGAGAGCGCCTGGATTGTAACCCGTCATTGAGAGGAAAGGGCGGACATGTTTATCATTAACGAGAACGAGCGTGATTACCGATTCGGCGACAGCGGTCCCAAATACCTGATGCAGGGCCCGCGCAGCAACTTCGCTCTGGTGCAGTTCCAGGCCGGTCAGGACTTCAAGGCGCACTACCACAACATTATGGAGGAGAATTTTTTCATCCTCGAGGGCGAGGTCGATATCATCGTCGACGGCACGGTAAATCACCTCAAAGCCGGCGACTTGATCCATATCGAGCCGGGCGAGATCCACTACGTCGTGAACAAATCGGACAAGCCGATAAAGATGGTCAGCACGCTCGCGCCGTACCAGGAAAAGGACAAGGTGGAAGTGGAGAATTATACCTATTGATCGGGTGACAATTGGCTTGTGTACGGCTTTTAAACATACGCCGGCTGACGACCACCTGTTGGTCGCGCGTGTGGCCGCCGCTACTCCTTAAGGCGCGCTCCGGCAAAGTCGGTAAATGATACAGCTATGTTCTTGAAAGATCCGGGAGGCGAGCAATCGGCAATACAGTACAACCAATTTTCGGTAAAAGCTGACTATGCTGTCGCCATTTTCCGACACCGCGCCCCGTGCCGGTCCTGTCCAGACGCGTACAGGGAAGACATGACAGGCCGGAGCGACGGCAAAAGCATCCGGTAATTCTCCATGATATCCAGGTAGCGGGCGTGCCGGCCGGGGTCGGGTTCGAAAACACGGTCGTAATCGACCAGCCGTTCCACCGCTTCCTCATAGGAGGCGAATAGACCCGTTTGCACTCCGGCCAGCATGGCGGCTCCGCACAGGCTGCCTTCCGACGTAGCCAGTCGTTTGAAAGGTTTACCGAAAATGTCCGCCTTGATTTGCAGCCAGGCGTCGGACTTCGACCCGCCGCCGTTGGCCGCGAACTCGGCCGGCGCAATGCCTATGCCGGACATGGGGGCGAGGCCGTCGGCGAAATAGAACGTTATCGATTCCAGAAGCGCCTTGAAAATTTCGCCGCGCGTCGTCGACGACTTCAGCCCGACGATGGCGCCGGAAGTGTCGTTCATGTACTCGGGCCATTGCGGCGGCTCGAAATGGGGAAGAACCAGCAGGCCGGTGGGCCTGTCCGGCATTTCTCGTTCCAGGGCGGGAAATCCTTTTTCTTCGCCGGCATCGCTGAAACAGCGACGGAACCATTCCAGCATGATGCCGGAATGGTTGGCCATTATGGACACGTACAAGCCGTCCAGGACGTGGTGTTCGATACTGACGCCGAGCCGCATGAATTCGTCGATGGTGGCGGGACGGGAAAAGGTTGGACAATATGTTTCATACGTACCGATGCCGACGACCATGTCACCGGCATGAATCCGGCCGCTCCCCAGCGAGTTGCAGCCCTGGTCATGGCCTCCGGAAATGATGTCGACCTCTCCGGAAAGTCCCAGTTCCCGCGCCAGCGCCGGGGCGACAGTGCCTATCTTCCGGCCGCTCCGGACGACCGGCCCGAACTTGTCCCGATCCAGGCCGCAGGCCGCCAGCAGATCGTCCGACCAGTCGCCTGTCGTGATGTCGAACAGCATGGTGCGGTTCGCCAGCGAGGTGGTGGCGTAGGGTTCAGCTCCCAGCATAAAGCCGAAGAAATCGGCCCAGAGAAGGAACCTGTCCGCCTCCGCATACACTTCCGGACGATTTTCCTTTATCCACATGAGCTTGCTGAAACCGTAAAACGGGGCGACGACGTTCCCGTTGATTCGGTAGACATCCTCGACCCCCAGCCTGTCCTCGAGCTCGCGGACGTAGCCGTCCCCGCGCTGATCGACGGCGAGGAGGGAACTGACCAGGACGCGTCGGTCCCGGGTCACGGGCACCATGGCCTCCCCCATGGAGCTGAACGACACCGCCGTCACCGGATCGCACAACCCACGGCTTTCGTCAACGACCCGCCGGGCCGCCGCCTTGACGCAGTTCCAGGCCGACGCGGCGTTCAATTCCGCCACATCCCGTTCACGTATTTGATCCGGATAGCAGCCGGACGCCTTGGCGACCGGTCCGTCCGCCGAAAAGACCGCCACCTTGAAATTCGTCGTGCCGGCATCGAGAGCCAAAACACTCATGACCATGTTCTCCGTGCGACCGCCGCGCCGCCGCCTTACAGGGTGAAAATAACCTTGGAATAGGGCATCCGTTTTTCATGAACGGCAGCGAACACCTCGACGCCCTCGTCGAGGCGCGGGGTATGGCTGATAAGGGGACCGACGCTCAGTTCCCTGTCCATGAACGACAATGCCGTCGTCCAGTCGTCCTGGCCGCGCGGCGTCCACCGCGAGTTCCACGTGCCGTGAATGGTCAATTCGCGGCGTAAAATCGAGGAAAAATCACGCTCGGCCACGGCGAAGGTTCCGGAAATATTCCCCATAAAAACAACTTCGCCGAAAGTCGCGGCGCTTTGCACCGCCTGAAGAAAAGTCTGCGGCAGACCAATCGCTTCCACCACCTTGTCGGCGCCGCGCCCGTCCGTGGCGTCGCGAATGGCCGCCACCGGGTCGCGCCCCTGGCCGGACACCGGCGCCAGCCCCATCCGTTCGGCCGTCGCCAGCTTCGCCTCGTCCACGTCGACGACGAACACCCGGCGGCAGCCGTTTATCCGCAGCCATTGCGCGACCATGTTGCCGATGGGGCCGCCGCCGAAGACCGCCCCCGTCGCACCGGGCCGGATTCGCATCTGTTTCACCCCGTGCAGGGCCACCGCGGCCGGCTCGCACATCGCCGCGTGGACGATATCCACGTGATCCGGAATGCGGAGAAGGTTCCGCTCGGGAACGTAGAGGTATTCCCCGAACCCGCCGTCGCGACGCGACCCGAAATAGTCGTAGGACGAACACAGGGCATATTCCCCCACC
This sequence comes from Planctomycetaceae bacterium, assembly GCA_021201355.1. Taxonomy (GTDB): domain Bacteria; phylum Planctomycetota; class SZUA-567; order SZUA-567; family SZUA-567; genus JAJBSZ01. Next base: position 4,576 of record JAJQFC010000353.1, read on the forward strand.
TGGCACGAAGGACATTTTCCGCACCACAGGAGGGGATAGACGACGACGCGGTCGCCCCTGGCGAACTCGCCGCCCGCCACCGGTTCGTCCACCACGCCGGAAAATTCGTGCCCCATCACCAGGGGGACGTTATAGGCTCCGCCGCCAAACCCGCGATGGAGATCGGACCCGCATATTCCCGACGCCTTCACTTCGATGCCGACCCAATCGTCGCCGTCGCGGCGTGGCGGCGGCACGTCCTTGTAGGTCAACGTGGCGTTTTCTTCCAGGACAAGCGCTTTCATTCGGTAATCCTTCGTAGTGGGGGAGACGACAATCAAACCGCGCAACCGGTTTTTTGCGGGAGTCCGCCGAGGACATCCGGCGATTCGGCCAGGCGCCGAAAGCGCCGGATATTCGCGCCCAGATCTTCGCCTTTCCGAAAGATGGAACTGGTTCCGGCCACGAGAATCTCGGCGCCGGCGGCGATCATGCGCGGGATGTTTTCCCAACTGACATTCCCGTCCACCTCGATGGCGAAGGAGAGCCCGAGGCGCTCCCGTCTGGCGCGGAGGGAGGAAATCTTTTCCAGCGTCTCGGGAATAAGGCTTTGCCCGGCATACCCGGGGCTGACCGTCATGACGCAGGCCAGATCGATATGGGGCAGCAACGGGACGACCTGCTCCAGGGTGATGCTCGGGGAAATGACGATGCCCGGCCGCACGCCTCTGTCCCGGAACAGTTGCAGGGTTCGTACCGGATGGTAGACCGTCTCCGGGTGGAAGGCGAGGTAGGCGCCCGAAAAACCGAGGAACAGTTCGGCCAGCCGGTCGACGTCCTCGTTCATGAGATGGATGTCGAGCGCTATTTTTCCCCACTCCGCCAGAGCGCGGCAATAATCCGGCCCCAGGGTGAAGTTGGGGACGAAATGGCCGTCCATGATATCGACGTGCAGCAATTCGACACCGTTTTCCGCCATCACTTCAAGGTCATTTTCAAGATGTAGAAAATCCGCGCACATCATCGACGGAGAAAGCATGACGGTTTTCATGGCGATACGGCTCCTTCCCGAAGCATTGGGGGACTGCGTAATTTCCGCCCGCGCGTCACGGGACAATAACGACCTTGAGGCCGGCGCGGGATTCGTGGTAACGGAATGCGTCGTGGATGTTTTCCAGGGGAAAGGTTTTGGAAACATACCTGGAGGCCGACACATGTCCGGCCTCTATCAGGTCGACGGCCGTCCGGTGGTGTCTGGGAAGCGATCCGTGACTCCCCATGACAAAACATTCCCGGTAATGGATGAGGTTGGAATCGATGGTGAGCGGCGGCTGGTTTTTCAGCCCGCCGAAAAGATTGACATATCCCCGGTGCGCCACCATATTGATGGCGTCGGCATGGGCCTGCACCGTCCCGGCGGTGGTGACGACGCAGTCGACCCCGTGGCCGCCGGTCTCGCGCATGACCGTTTCCACCAGGTCTTCGTCCTCGGTGGCGATGAACCGGGCGCCGGGGAGAAACGCCCGCGCCATTTCCATTCGTTGCCGCGAACGCTGGGCGGCAAACACCTTCTTCGCACCGAAAACCCTGGACAATTCCAGCATCATGCAGCCGATGGGGCCGAGCCCGATGACGCAGAGCGATTTCCCCAGGGAGAAATTGGCCAGTTCCAGGCCGTTAATGGCGCAGGCCAACGGTTCGGCGATGGCGGCCTCGGCATATGACAGGGAATCGGGGATAATGGTCACCGGACCGTAGTCGAGAATGGTGCGGTTCAGGACCATGACCTCCTGAAAGCCGCCGGCGAACTGGTAGCCGACGGCGTAGTTGATGGAACAGTTGGTCCCCATGCCGTTCTGGCACCAGTAACATTTTCCGCAGGGAACGTCGGCTCCCAGTGCGACCCGGTCGCCCACGGCAACGCGCGTGACGTTTTTCCCGACCGCGACGATGTCGCCGGCAATTTCATGTCCCATGATGGCCGGCATGGTGACCCGGTCGTTGCCGTAATGGTAGATGCGGATGTCCGATCCGCAGACCGCGCAAGCCCTGACGCGGAGAAGCGCCTCGTCGTCCCCGCACGCCGGTTCGGGCACGTCCCGCACCGCCATCGTGTCCAAACCTTCCAGAATTGCCGCCTTCATGTCCTCTCCTCTGATGGATTCGTCACGCTCCCGCAAAACACAAAGCAACCGCTCCGCATTCGGATTGATCCCGATGCGCCGAGTAAGGCCTGTTTTTTGAGAGTTCGTCAATCGCTATGGAAGCGGTTTTAGATTTTTCTTGATAAAGCTGTCCGCGTACCTGCCGGATCGTCGTCGGCGACGAGAAAAGAAGTTCTGGCAGGTTACTGTCGACCGGCGTTTTGGGCGAACACGCGCCGAGAAAAGCAAAACAACAGTTTGATCCGCTCGGCCCGGAAAATTTCGGATCATGCCGTCAACGCCGCTTATTTTCGACCTCCCTGTCCGACAGGGCCGGTGGATTTCCGTATGGTCAGAGCCGGTTCCACCGCCAGCCCGACGGTATGGGGATGCGGATTTTCGATAATATCCAACAGGGTTTTCACCGCCAGCCGCGCCAGTTCGTCGAACGGCTGACTCACCGTCGTCAGCGGCACGGAAAAGAATTCTCCTTGAAAAATCCCGTCCGTTCCCATCACCGACACGTCGTCGGGCACCCGCATACCGCACTCCTGCGCCGCCTGGATGACACCCAGCGCCAGCATGTCGTTGGTGCAGTAGAAGGCGGTGGGCCGTTTGGACTTCGGCTGGACGAGAAGCTTCGCCGCCGCCGCCTTGGCGCCGCGAAACCCTTCGTCAACCGTGAGCACCTGCTCGAGAAACGAACCGTCGACGGAGCGGGCGAATTCCTCGATGCGTTCCTTGACGACCGAATGGTTCAGGTGCTCGGCGACGCAGGCGAACCGGCGGTGTCCCAGCCCGAGGAGGTGCCGGGCGGCGATTTTACCCACCCGGGTGTTGTTGACGGTGACGAAGGATTCTTCTTCGCGGCTGGCCACGCGGTCCATGACCACGACCGGAAATTTGCTCCCCTGCCTCTTCTGCGGATAGAGCGGGTTCTCGCTGTCGGTCCGGCAAAGAAGCAGCCCAGCCACCTGCCCGCCGACGAGAAGATCGAAAAACTCCTTTTCCACCGCGTTGGAAAACCCGGTATTGCAAAGCACGATATTGTACTCGAGGCGCCGGGCGTGATCCCCGACATGCTTGGCGAGGGTTGAGTAAAATGGATTTTCGATGTCCGGGACGATCAGTCCGAGCAGGCTCGACCGGTTCATGCGGAGGCTCTTGGCCGCCGCGTTCGGAGTATAGTCCAACTTTTTGGCGGCGGCGAGCACCTTCGCCCTGGTTGCGGCGGTGACTGTCGATTTGCCGCTCAAGGCCCGGGAAGCGGTGGCGGTGGAGACATTGGCGAGTTTGGCGACATCGGCTATGGACGACATGGTACTCTCCGTGCTTGAAGCTTTTCGACGCCTGCCGTCCCGCCGCCGAACGCGTCGTCATGCCTTCCTTCCGGCATGCCGCCGCCCACACCGCCGGCTGCAAGCGAGATTGCCGGAATCTTTTTTCCTTGGCCGACAACGGTGCGGCAGGTATCGAATTGCCTGTACATAAGAACGTCTTTTCCCGGGCGGCGCCCGTCCTCGCGGCAGGAGCCGCCCGGCACCCGAAAACCATTCTAATGTATATTCCATATCCGGTGAAGCGTTTAAAAAAAATCGATTACATTGCCGTTTTACGCGCCATAGCCATCCGTCACCGATCCCGTCGCCGCACACCCCGGCACATCGTATGGCGCCCTCGAAACGACTGTCCGGTGAATGTCTGAACGTTCTAAAGATCTTTCTTGGTCAACAGCTTGACCGGAACATAGGTGGTTTCCGGGTTGCTGCCGCCTGACAATTTCCTCGCCGCGGCATCCACTCCCATCACCCCGATGTCAAAGGGTTGCTGGGCGACGGTGGCGGTCATCCCGCCCTGGCGAATGGATTCGAGAGCGTCCGACGTGCCGTCGAACCCGACCACATGAACCTTTCTGGACAGCCCGGCGGCATCCACCGCTTCGAGGGCGCCGAGGGCGGCCTCGTCCGACATGCAAAAGACGGCGTTCAGATCCGGATTGGCCTGGAGCATGTTTTGCATAACCGTCATGCCGAGGCTGCGTTGTCCGTCCGCGTTCTGCCGGGCGACCACTGCGATGCCCTTCTCGTTCATGACGTCGATAAAGCCCTTGTTCCGCAAGGCGACAATCACGTAGCCCGGGTTCGATTCAATACTCGCCACCTTGCCCTGATTGCCGAGAAGGGAGGCGACGTACTCGCCGGCCAGACGGCCGCCTTCGTAGTTCTCGGAAATGATAAACGTGTCGACCTCGCCGCCGGCGACGCCGATGTCCAGGATCGCCACCGGAATGCCGGCCTTGTTCGCCACCTCCACCACCGTTCTGCCGGTATCCGGATCCCAGGGCGAAACAAGGAGGTAATCAACGCCCTTCTCGATGAGATCCTCGGTATTCGCCAGCTCGCGGGCGGGATCGGTCCGGGTGTCCAGAACCGTCGCCTCCCAGCCCAGCTCCGCCGCCCGCGCCTTGACCCCTTCGGCCATCGCCACCCAGTACTGGTTGCCCAGATCCTGCACCACATAGCCGATGGACACCTTTTTCTCGCCGGCTTCCGGGGCGCAGGCGAACAATGCCGCCAAAAAAACCGCGCAGGCCAGCCGCGTCGTCAAAACCTTACCCATCATCCTCCCTTTCATGCCAGGCGCTTTCCGGATAACGCCGGACCCATATCCGGACGTGCGAAAAGCGTTTTCTTTTTGGAGTACTATGATGAAATTCCGCGAAGCAGGATCGAGATGCGACATCGACCGGAGCCGGGATTCGCCCGGCGATCTGGGCGAAAATACGCCGTACGGAAGATGGCGCGCCGACATCCGTACTTTCACGAACGTTCCCACATTGCCCTATGGGAGCGGCACCGCCACGCTCCGCGCCGCCTCTCTACGCCGCGCCCTTTTTCGACCGCATGTCTATCGTCACGGCGATGATGATGACCACGCCAAGGACCACGCCCTGCCAGTAGGTATCGACGTTCAGGAGATTGAGCCCGTTGGTGATGACCCCCATAATCAGGGCCCCGATCAGCGTCCCGCCGACGCTGCCCCGCCCGCCCGACAGGCTGGTGCCGCCGATGACCACCGCGGCGATGGCATTGAGTTCGTAGCCCTGACCGGAGAGGGGGTGGGCGGAATTGATCCGGCCGCAGAACAGGAGCGCGGCAAACCCGCACAGCCCGCCGCATATCACATAGGCCAGCGCCTTGTTCAGATTGGTGTGGATGCCGGACAGGCGGGTGGCTGTTTCATTGGAACCGATGGCGTGGACGTAGCGGCCGAACGGCGTTTTCCGCAGGATGTACCAGGACGCGATGTAGACGATGGCGGTGACGATAACCAGGACCGGAACGCCGAAAAATTCTCCGGTGCCGAGATAGCGGAACGACGGCGGAAAGGAGCTGATGGGCTTCCCCTGGGTATAGATGAAAGAGAAACCCCGCGCTATCGACATGATGCCGAGCGTCGCCACAAAGGGCGGCAGTTTGAGAAACGAGACCAGGTAGCCGTTGGCGACGCCGCAGGCCAGGCCGACGAACAGGCAGGCCGCGATGGCCAGGGCCGGACTGCCGCTCCACTTCAGGACGCCGGCGGCCAGCACGCCGCACAGCCCGAGAATCGAGCCGACCGACAAATCGATGCCGCCCGTCAGGATGACGAAGGTGGCGCCCGCCGCCATTACCGAAATGACGGCAACCTGGGAGAGAATATTTCTGATATTGGTCGTTTTGAGAAACGCGTCGGACAACAGGGTGAGAATGAGGCAGAGGAGAATCAACCCGAAAAAGGCGCTGAACTTCCTGAACACGTCTCCCTTTTTCCAGCCCGGCGTTGCGTCGTGATTCTTGACAATGGCGTTCATCACAGTTTTCCTCCTGCCGCGGCAAGCATGACCCGTTCGGACGTGGCGGCATCCCGATCCATGGATGTGGCGAGCCGCCCCCGACACATGACGAGCACCCTGTCGCTCAGTCCCATAAGTTCGGGCAGTTCGGAGCTGATCATCAAAACGCCGACGCCCCGCGCCGCCATTTCGCTGATAAGACGGTAAATCTCCGCCTTGGCCCCGACATCGATGCCCCGCGTCGGCTCGTCGAGAATGAGAATCTTCGGCCTGGTTTCGAACCATTTGGCCAGCACCACCTTTTGCTGGTTGCCGCCGGAGAGGTTTTCGACCCGCTGTTCCGGACTCGGCGTTTTGATGCGTAAAGACTCGATGTAGGAGGTGGCCGACGACCGCTCCGACGCCCGGTCCAGCCGGCCCCGCCGGAAGTATTTTCTCAGGACCGGCAGGCTGATGTTCTGGCAGACGTCGTCGTCGAGAAGCGCGCCTTCACCGCCCCGGTCCTCCGGGACCAGCGCCATACCGGCCTTTACCGCGTCCATGGGCGACCGGATGTTCACCTCCCGCCCGTCCACGCGGACGCTGCCGGCGCTCCGGGGGATGTCGCCGAAAATGGTCTTGACCAGTTCCGTCCGCCCGGAGCCGACCAGGCCGCCGATACCGAGAATCTCGCCCTTCCGGAGGGAAAACGAGACATCCTCGAACAGCCCCTTCGCCGACAGCCCGCGCACCTCCAGCACCTTCTCTCCCGACGGCACGTTGTCTTTGGGGAAGAGGTTGTCGACCGGCCTTCCGATCATGTGCCCGACCAGCGACTCCTCCGTCAGATCCCGGGTGTCCCACGAGCCGACCAGGCGGCCGTCCCGCAGGACCGTCACCCGGTCGGTGATGCTGAAAATCTCTTCCATGTGATGGCTGATGAAGATGACGCTTGCCCCGGCCGAGGTAATCTTCCTGACAATCCCGAACAGCATCTCCACCTCCGCCGGCGTCAGGGAAGAGGTCGGCTCGTCCATCACCACCACCGACGCGGCGAAGGACAATGCCTTGGCGATGGCGACGAGCTGCCGGTCGGCGAGGGAAAGGGCGCCGACGACGGATCCGGGCGAGAACCTGGCGCCGACCTCGGACAGGAGCGTCGCGGCCCGGGCGTTCATGCTCCGGTAATCGATGCGCCTGCCGCGCCGGGGAAACCGGCCGATGAAGATGTTTTCCGCCGCGGTGAGATCCGGCACCATGTTGAGGTTCTGGTAGATGATGGCGATGCCGAGTTCCTGGGCGTGCAGCGGGCCGCGAATATCGACTTCGTTTCCATCCAGAAAAAGACGGCCTCCGTCCTTTTCATAAGCGCCGGCCAGGATTTTCATAAGCGTGCTTTTTCCGGCGCCGTTTTCCCCGACGACCGCATGCACTTCCCCCGGCTGAACGCTGAGCCTGACGTTGTCCAGTGCCACCACGCCGGGAAAGCGCTTGGAAATCCCGGACATCACGATTCGCTCAGGCATGACGGATCCATCCTTTCCAGCGGCGACGGCTGCAAGACACGTTTATTTCAATGTAATCGTTTACATGTAACGGCAATAAACTCCCGCTGCGCCACCGAAAAACAAACGCCGCCTCGGTGGTTCCGGAGGAGCGCTTTCCAGAGTGAAAGCGCTGGTTCCGACGTCTCCAGAGGGTGGTGCGACCGGCGAAAACCTTCTGATTGTTCACGTTGAGAATGAGTAGGGAGCTAACGCCGCATATAGGGATAGGTACGTGAGTAATGGACTCTTATCGCTTGAGTAATATCTCCGCAATCCACCCGTCATCGCCATGCGTTGTGGCACTGGCGACAGGAGAAGAAATTCCACACCCGGGACCGGCGATACCGGTTATGTTCGGAGGCGAAGGCGAAGAAATAGCTTTTGAAATCGATTACATTCACACTACACCATATTCTTCGCTTGTCAAGGCTTTTGGCTAAATTTTTCAGAAAATTATTTCTTGAGGCCATAAAGACAGGACCGCCGGCCGTCGTAGAAGAAATTCGAAAAACCTGGCGTCGCTCCCGCCACCGGCATGGTCGGCTGTCCGGGAGAATTTGTTGCCGATCCCGGTCCGGGAAACCGGAATTACGGATTGTCCAAAATGCAATCGTTTTCATAATATTGTCGGAAATGCAGCCTTTGTGACTGTCAGCACTGCACCGTATGTGTCCAGCTTCAGCGTTTGTTTTTTCATTTGACATTGTACAAGAACATTATAAAATACCATTTATAAAAGTAGGTTCGTTAGTTTTCGCCAGATGACTCCACCTCCCTCCGGCGCCACGCGGCACCGCGTGCATATAACGGTAGTTCCTCTCTACAGGAGTATGAACATGGCCTACGTTCTTGGAATCGATATCGGGACCAGCGGGACGAAAAGCATCCTCTGCGATGAAACGGGGCGCATCGTCGCCGACGCCACGGTGGAATATCCCGTCTCTTCGCCGAAACCCGGCTGGTCGGAACAATCGCCGGAGGACTGGTGGAAGGGGAGCGTCAAATCCGTCAAGGCCGTCCTCGCCAAGGCCGGTATAAAAGGAAAAGACGTCGCCGGTATCGGCCTGTCCGGACAGATGCACGGGTCTGTCTTCCTGGACAAGAACGGCGCCGTCATCCGCCCCGCCCTGCTCTGGAACGATCAACGGACCGGCAAGGAATGCGCCGAAATTACCCGCCGGGCCGGCGGATTGAAAAGTCTGCTCCGCATGGTGGCCAACCCGGCCTTTACCGGTTTCACCGCCCCGAAAATCCTCTGGCTCCGGAATAATGAAAAACGCAACTTCGACAAGGTCAGGAAAGTCCTTCTCCCGAAGGACTATATCCGCTACCGCCTTACCGGCGAGTACGCGACGGAAATGTCCGACGCCAGCGGCACCCTTTTACTTGACGTCGGAAAACGCGCCTGGTCGAAGAAACTCATGGCCAAGCTCGACCTCGACATGGACATCCTGCCGCCCGCCTTCGAATCGCCCGTCGTCTCCGGAACCGTCGGCCCGCTCGCCGCAAAAGCGACCGGCCTCGCCGTCGGCACGCCGGTCGCCGGCGGCGGCGGCGACCAGGCCATGGGCGCGGTCGGGAACGGCATTGTCAAAAAGGGCGTCGTCTCCGCCATGATGGGGACGTCCGGCGTCATCTTCGCCTATACCGATTCCATGGAAACAGAACCGGAAGGCCGCGTCCACACCTTCTGCCACGCCGTCCCCGGCGTCTGGCACATGATGAGCTGCATGC
>JAJQFC010000186.1 GCA_021201355.1 Planctomycetaceae bacterium
GAACTATTCGGCTAAGAAGCCTGGCGCTCTTACGCCGCCCGCGTCAATACGACGCCTCCAGCGCCTCGATTTCGTCTTCGTGGAGAAGCTTTTCGGCGTTCAGGATGATCTTGACATCGTCGCCGACCCGGCCAAGCCCCTGGATGAAGCGGTGCGCCACGCCCTTCTGCACCGTCGGCGGCGCCGAAATCATCTCCGGCGGAATGTCCAGAACCTCATTCACCGTGTCGACGATGACCCCGACCGGAATGTCGTTCATGTGGGTGATGATGATGCAGGTCCGCTCGTCGTATTCCTTGGCCGGCAAACCGAAACGGAGCCGGAGATCGAGCGTGGGTATGACTTGGCCGCGCAGGTTGATGACACCCTTGACGAAATCCGGAAGATCCGGCACGTCGGTGATTTTCTGAATGGAGATGATTTCCTTGACGTGGCGAATTTCCAGGCCGTAGTCTTCCACATCCAGCCTGAAGGTGAGGTACTTGTCTTTCTAGGTATCGTCGTCTTCATCCACGTCGTCCCAAAAATCGTCAATCATCGATTGCCGCATGGTTCATTCTCCTACCGACGGGTACGCCCGTTTTTTACCGGCGTTCCGCGGAAACGGTTGTTCTGCCCGCACCGGAGAACGTGAGTAGACCGGTGCACTACTGGCTGAAAAGCGGGATCAGACGTCTTCCCGGTTGCCTTCAAACTGTCGTGTTTTCCGGTTAGGCCCCGGTCCGGCTGCCGCCGGCGGCGGCGTCGAAGTCGATGGACTGTTGCCGGGCCAGGCGGACGATGGCGCCGATGTCCAGGATGAGCCCGACCTCGCCGTCCCCTAGGATGGTGCAGCCGGAAACGCCCCGCGACCGCTTCAGCCACCCGGACAATCCCTTGATGACCGTCTCCTGCTGGCCGAGGAGTTCATCGGCAAAGAGGGCGACGACGTCGCCGTCTTCCCCTTCGACAATCATGAGGATGCCCTCAATCATGCTCCGGGTGCTGCTTACCCGGGTGAAAATTTCATCCAGCCGGACGATGGGGATGAGTTCGTCCCGGAGTTTGACCATGTGCTGGCCGTCCGGCGTCGACATGATCTGGCTCTCATCCGGACGGAGCGATTCCCGGATGGAGAGGAGGGGAATAATGTACCGGGTGTCGCCGGAACTGACCAGCATGCCGTCGATAATGGCGAGGGTAAGGGGGATACGGAGGACGACGGCGGTGCCTTCCCCTGGCCGGGTGCGAATGTCGATGCGGCCGGAGAGTTTTTCGATGTTCTTTTTCACGACGTCCATGCCGAAGCCGCGGCCGGAGATGTCCGTCACCTTTTCGGCGGTGGAGAAACCGGGTTCAAAAATGAAATGGTATATCTGTCCGTCCGTCAGGTCGGAGCCGTCCCCCTGGATAAGGCCCCGGGAAATCGCCCGCCTGAGAATGGCTTCCCGGTCGAGGCCGCGTCCGTCGTCCGAAATGATAATCCAGACCTCGCCGCCTTCGTGGTGGCCTTCAATCGTCAGCCTGCCCGTCTCCGGCTTGCCGAGGTTGACCCGTTCGTCCGGCGGTTCGATGCCGTGGTCGATGGCGTTCCGGATGATATGGACGAGCGGATCGGAAATCCGCTCGATAACGGTCCGGTCCACTTCGGTGTCTTCGCCGAGGAGGATGAGGTCGACCTGTTTTCCCGCCTTGACCGAAAGGTCGTAGACAAGTCGGGTCATGCGGCGGAACGTCGGGGCGAGGGGGATCATCCGGACCGACGTCGCCATGTCCTGCAGGGAACTGGCGACGCGGCGCAGTTGGTGGACCGCCCGTTCAAGGGATTCGTTGTCCGCGTTCCATACCACTGGATGCCGGGTGACCATGGCCTCGGCGATGACCAGTTCGCCGACGAGATCGAGCATGCTGTCCAGCTTCCGGAGATCGACCCGGATGTCGTTCCGCGCCGCCAACTGTTCGGCGGTGCGGCGCTTCTGGCCGGTGTCGCTGCTTTTGGCCGCCGTGTCCTTGTGGCCGGCCTTGGCCGCCGCCAGGGCCCGGGTGTCACGGAACCGCTTGGTCGTGTCGGACGGGCGCGGCTGGGTCGATGTGGACGATCCGCCGGACGCGGCGCCGGTGTTCGCGGCGGCGGCGGTGGCGGGAGCGCCTTCCGGGAGTTCGCTGCTGATGACGATATTGTCGCTCTTCGGCAGTTCGGCCAGGTTCTCCTGGGTCGACGTCTTGCCCCGAAGCATGAGGCGGGTGGTGTCGGTGACGCGGCGCCGGGGATCGTCCAGTTTGGGCGTCGGGATGCGCCGGGTCGGCGTTTCTTCCGGCTTTTTCTGTTCTTCCCTGGCCGGCGGGGGCAGTGGCGTCGGCGGCGTGGCGGCGGCGTTTTTCGCGTCTCCGAGCCGGAGCACCTGGGTCGAATGCTGTTTCACTTCCGTGTCCCTTGCCGTGCCGAATTCGTCCAGCATGGCGATATAGGCGTCGGCTTCCGGAATCGCCCCGGAACCGCCGCAGGAAAAATCGAGGACGCCCTGCCGGAGGACGTCGATCATCTGGAGGAGGGCGTCGAAGGTCTGGGAGTCGAGGCCGAGGGAACGGCCGATATTCGTTTCGACTTCCGATTCCATCCGATGGCTCAGCCGCTCCAGATCGACCAGATTCATGAAGCCGGAATTGCCCTTGAATGAATGGAGGCAGCGGAGCGCCTCCTGGATGGCGTCGTTGCCGGAATCCGGGTGCTGTTCCGCCTGGAGGAGGGACTGCTCGATTTGCTCCAGAAGTTCGTTGGCTTCGGTGACGTATTTGGCGGCGAACTCGTTGGTGGCGGCGGGAGTCTCACGGCGGGCGAGATCGCGGGTCTTGATGACCCTGGCGGTGTCGGAGGACCGCCGCCGGGACCGCGTATCCTTCTGGGAAATACTCGTCTTGCTCCGGCCCGACGGCATTATTTCCTGCGGCGGGGTATGGGCGCCGTCCTTTTCCGCCCTGGCCGGTTTTTCCGCTTCCACCTTGTCCGAATTTTCAATCGATTCCGTCAACCGGTCCACCGTGGCCATGTCCACCACCTGGGTGGCGTCCGGTCCGATGTCGTCCGCCTTGGCGGCGTTCGGCGAATCGGTCAGATTAATTGTCATTATCCCGGTCGGCCGTGAGCCGGCTTTCATCTGTTTCGTCGCCAGGACGATTTCGCCGATAAGGGCGTCGATGCCGAGTTCGTTCCCGTCCTGATCGACGCTTTCGCCGCCGGCCGAGAAGATGGCCCGAAGGAGGTCGACGGTCCGGCAGAGGAGGGCGATGTCGTTCCCCGGAATTATCCGGTCCGGCATTTTGCGGTATTGTTCGAGCAGCGTTTCCGCCTCGTGGGTCAAACGGGCGATATCGTGGAGGCCGACAAACCCCGCGCTTCCCTTGATCGAGTGAAAATGGCGGAACACCCGGTTGACGATTTCGGTTCGTTCGTCCACATCGTCAATCCGCGGATACTCCACCAGTGACGGCTCGATGTCGTCCAGGAGGTCGGAGGCCTCGGCGATGAAGCTCTGCAGGAGTTCTTCTGAAATCATGCGTCCACTTTATCCGATATACAGGCGTTTAAACGGTGCACCGGCGGGAGCCTGACCCTCCCGTACATTCCAAGAGTACATGGTAGTCGTCAAGATTCCTAGTGTCAAGGACTTGCACCTCGGGGGATTTATTTTTGTCACACATTGTTTCATAACCGCCATGGTCGGTCGGACCGGGGGAAAATACGCCGTGAGTCGGATTTGCCGGCGATACGGGGCGACGGGAGCGGTTATGTGCCGGCATCGCTTTCCCGTCACCGCCCGGATTTACCGGGCCGACCCGTACGGTCAGGGGAGGACGGGACAGGTGCGTTCGCCCGGAAACGCCGTCCGTTCCGCTGAAAAATTATCATCCGAAAAATATTAGCGGTGAAAAAAAAATCGTTATCGGCCGATAGATACCTGAGACACCGTCAAATGGTTCCAGGGCGTCCGCACGGGTGCGGGACGCCGGCCAGGAGGAAAACATGACTAGCGCCGAACAGTTCGTCAACGACAACCTTGAACGCGGGTACAGCCTTGAAGACGTCCGACTTCTCGCCATGGACTGCGAACAGCCGCTGGCCGACGAGATACGCGCCGTCGTCGCGGCCAAGGAATGCGCCCGGCGCCGGGCCGAACGCCTCGCCGTCAGCGAACAGTCCGACGCCTCGGAAGTGGCCTGCGAGACCGCCATGTACCACGCGGTGTCGGCCGGCGAAGAAGCCGTTTTCCTTATAGGACCCGGAGAAGAGCCCGAAGCCGCGACGGACGGCATCGACTTCGACATACTGCAGGGCGGGTCCGCTTCGGTCGAATCGCCTGTTCTGGAAGAGGAGTCCATCGCCGACATCGTCATTGGCGAGACTGACGGTTCCGACATCATCCATGCCGCCGACGCCGGCGCCCGGGCCATGGCGGAGGACGAAGAGGCCGGTATCTGGAGCCGCCTCTGGACCAGGGTGGCGGGCGGGCCGGTCCCGTCCGTGGCGCCGTCTGTTGCGCCATCCGTTCGCCTGTCCGACGTTGTATCACACGACAATACCATCGACGACAAAACGTCCTCTCACGAAGACGCCTTCGCCGCCGTCGATCCAATGATGGATGCGGAAGAACCGGTTATGTTCGCCGTGGACGAGTCCGACGATGCTGTCGCCTCGGACAAACCAGACTTCAGTCTGGCTGAAGCCGCAGCGGCGGAGTCGGTTGTTCCGTCCGGCGCGGAAGCGGCTGCGAATCCGGTCAACGAACCGGCCGCCCATGCGGTTCGGGACATGACTGCCGAACCGGACCGTGAGATGGCCGGGTCCAATGACGAGCCGGAACAGGGTGAACAGGTTATCGACGTTCCCGAAACCGCGACCGATGCACCGACAGCCGACGCGACCGACGCTCCCCAAGCGGCGGCGACCGACGCCGTATCCGAGGCGGTTTCCGTTATGGCGGAGGCGGACGCCCCAGCGTCTCATACTGAATCGGTCGTTTATCAAACAGAGTATTCAGACAATTCCTTCGATCCCGTCGCATCGGCTGAACCGGAAGCCGCGTCCGAGCCTGCCGAACCGGTGGCGGAAACGGCCGCTGAACCGGATGCGGTCGGAAGCGACGTCGAAGTCGGTTCGGAAATGAGTTCCGATTACCTTCCCGGATCCGTCGTTGCCTTGTACGACGATTCCGAAGCAGACGCGGTGTATGAGGAGGAGTCCGCGCCGGAAGCCATCCGGGACGAAGCGGCGAAAGAAGTCCGGGAGACGCGTCAGGACGAGGAACAGGACGTCGCCGCGGACACGGCGTCGGAAGCAGTCCCGGAAGAATGTGTCGATTCGTCACGGGATGCCGTGGCCGATTCCTTCGTTTCGGAGGACCGGGAACCGTTGTCCGACGCGACCGATCACTTGGTCACAGAAGCGGGAGCGGGAGCGGAACCGGAATTGGAATTGGAATCGGAAGAGAAGTCAGCGGCGGAGCCGCTGATCGCCCAGGTCACGGAACCGGATGCGCACACGGAATCGGCAACGGAAGAGGAACGGCTCGGAGAAATTTTTTCGGATGTGATATCCGAACCGGAGCATGAAGTGAATACGAACCCGCAGGGGTCGGCGGAAGCGGAGACTGATGCCGCTCCGGAAGCGACGACGCCGGCGGAGGAAGCGGTCGCCGAAACGACCGAAGACCACCCCGCGCCTTTGACTGCCGAACCCGCCGCCGCCGAAGCGAACGAAGACTGCAAGGTCTCCCGTCGCGAACGCCGTCGCCTGGACCGGGCCGAAAAGAGGCGGAAACGCAAGCTCGCCAAAGCCGACAAGGCCGCCCTTCCTGAAATCGTCCTTACCCGCTCCGAAGGCACCGAGACGCTGACGCCGGTCGCCGAGAGCGATTCCGAAGCCGGCGATTTCACCGCCGCCGTCGACGAGTCGGACAGCTTTGACAACGCCGCCAAGTCGGCCACCACGGCGGAACACGCCTATAGCCAAGACGCCGCCGTCCCGGCCGCCGAAGCCGCCGTCACCGACGCTGCCGGAGAAAACGGAGAGGCCGATGTCGCCGGATCCGGCCCTGACCGGCCGCGCATGAGCCGGCCAATGAGCCTGGTCACGCCGAACGACGTTTTCGAAGACGCCGACTCCGCCTCCTTCGTCACCCTCTTTGCCGCCGCCATGGCCGATATGGAAGGCCCGCAGTTGTCCATCGTCCGGCCGGACGACGCGGCTGACGCGGCCGACCGCGACGACGGCGTCGTTGCCGGCGTTGAAAACGGTCATGACGACGGTGCCGACACGGACATCGCAGACACGTATTCCGGCGATGATCATTATATGATTATCGCCAACGGCGGTGTCCACCAGGATGAAATCGCCGCACTCCATCTGGTCGGACCCGATGCCGTCTCTGGGACGGACGAGGCCGAATACGAAGCCGAAACCGATAGTGCCGTAGCAGCCGTTCAATCATGCGACGCGCCGGAAGACGTTTCCGAAAACACGGAGGAAACAGCCGATCCGGCCGTGGCGGCCGAGGCGGCCGGCGAATTCGACGGCGGCGCCAACGTTATCCTGTTCAGGGAAAACTTCCCCTTCTTCGCCCGGGACGACGAGGAAGACGACGGTGACGACAACGCCATCGCCCTCCTTGACGGCGGCCCGGTCCTCCACCTGCTCCCCCCGGTCGCCGATGTGGACAGCGACGACAGTGCCCTGGACGACGTCGCCGCCGACGGCGAAACCGGCATGGCGGCCATCGCCATGGCCGAACAACCGCTTCTCCAGAACACCATGTCGGCGGCGGCGGAGCCGGCGGCTCCGGCCGCGCTCGCCTTCTCCGCGCCGACCGGCGACTACCTTACGGACGGGTCGCGGGAAGGTCTCCTCGTGGCGCTGTACGGTTCCGGCACGGATGACGAGATGGTGGATCTGTCGGACGCCATCGACTATCCGCAACCCGGGAACGACGCGGAACGGGAACACGCCATCGTTTCGCTGGAACCGTTCCCGGACTACCCGCTTCTCTATGCAAGGGAACAGGAACTCCGCCGCGACCTCGAGGAAGAGTACCAGATTCGTCTCGACGCCTTTGCCGCCCGGCTCCTCGACGTCCAGACCGCCGGGGCCCGGACCGAGGAAAACCTGCAAAACGCCAAGGCTGAACTCGATGCCCGCGCCGCCGTTCTCGACGCGATGAAAGCCCGCCTCGCCAAGGAGGAGGAGGCCAAGGCCGACCTGGCCCGCCGCCTCGAATGCACCACGGCCGAAATGAATTCCCGGGAACGCGAACTCGATCGGGTCAGGGGCCTCCGTGACGAACACCAGCGCCTCTTCAATGAATTCGAGGATCTTCGTAAAGCGTACAACGAAGTCGTCACCGACGTTATGCCGACCCTGCAGAACGAACGGGACGACCTGGCCCTGACGGTCGAACGGCAGTGCGCGGAAGAACGCCAGGTCCGGTCCCAGCTCGGCGCCACCCGCCGCCGCCTTACCGTCGGCTACGGCCTCGGCGTCGCCGCCAGTCTGGTGCTTGTCGCCCTTCCCGTTATGAACTGGCTTAAGTCGTCGGAGCGCGCCCGGGAAACGGCGGCGAATGAGCAGCTTCTCAGCGAACTCCGCGACAACCTCCAGTCCGAGGTGGAGCAGAACATCCGGGCGCAGAACGAAATCGTCGAACTGCAAAACAAGATAGGTCTGGCCCGGGCGCAGATTGTCGACCTTCAGTCGAAGAATCAGGAACTGGCCCAGGTTCGAACCCGGGTGATGCAGCCGGACTCCGACATCGCCGTTTTCCGGCCCGAATCCGCCACCGGCGGCACGCCGACCAGGGCATCGACCATGGCCCTCCAGGCCACGCCGCCCGCCGGCGGCAGGCTCCATGTCAACGAAGTCCGCGACCCGGCCGGAAGCATTGAACAGGTGGTGGCGATGAACCGGGCGCGGAACCAGGGCGAAGACCAGGTTGCGGTCCGGCCGGCCGGAGCCGGCCAGTCCGGCGGCCGGATGCAGGTCAGCGCCGTCGCCCGTACGGACGCCCGGTCTCTCCGTCCCGGCGGCGACGCCGCCAGGGTAAATGCCGCCGCCGCCAACGACGGGCGCCAACGATCCGGCCAGGCCAAGGCCCAAACCACGGCCAGGCCCGGGGAAGTTCTGGCGACGGTCAAGAAAGGCGAAGGTGTGGCGCAGGTCGTCTACCGCGTGCTGGGCACGTGGAACCCCGAGGTGGTTGCCTGGGTCATTCGGGAAAACAAGATTAAGTCCGACCGGCGCGGCAATCCGATAATCCAGCCGAACCAACAGCTTCGCCTTCCGAATGAAGGCAACATCGGCCAGGCCGCCAGCGCCAAGCGTCGCTGAACCGGCGTCGTCCTTCGTCCGCTTTTACGAACAATCTGTGCGGCCGTCCATTCCGATGGGAGACGGCCGCCGCTCTACACTGACAAAACCTTTGCAAAAAATGTTGATTGGCCATCCCCCAAAACCGGAAAAAACCGGACCCTCGCCAAAGCGTGAATTTGCCGGTTCACCCGATAGCGAAATGGTGGCGGCGACAGGCCGGCGGAGCGCGAAAACAATGGGTGAATGGTAATTTATCCACTCTTCAAGCTACTTGGCGAATCACATGCCCGATACCGAACAATGGTTCGGGAGCAAGTTGAATCGAATTACTTCGATGACTTTGGACAGGTTATGAATGGACTTCACTATTGACAAACGCGGTCCCATATTCAACAATTCACAATGTGAGTGGCAAACGATCGTGACCGGATACGCCGGCCAGGAATTAATTGCAGGTTTCATTCAAAGAAACATCGATAAGGCGCACGCATTATGCCTGGTAAAGTCAAAGCGATGATCGAGGAGCTTATCCAATTGCGCACCCGGGGCGAACGCGCCCTGGTCGCGCCCTTGAAGATTAAGCTTATTATGAAGGGCATCGACCCCGATACCTTCGACGACTCGACGCCGGACAACCCGCTCATCATCCAGCGGGTATCCACCATCGCCAAGGAAATGGGCTTCGACATCCGGTAGCCGCGACGTGCCGCAGCGGCCGCCGCGTCTTGTGGTTCCCGGACCATATTCCATCACCTGGTAGCGCGGCCGTATGATACATCAAACTGACACAGCCCGAATTTGGTCCGCCGGTGCCGCCCGATAAAGACGGCCGGTCGGTGACTGTTCTATAAAACCGGTCGCCGTCCTCGGCACCGAAAAATCCGACTCAACGCCGCCCGCCATGCCGAATGGTTGGCGGTTTTTCATTGCCGGCGACACCGGCGCGGTTTTCGAAAATACAGTAATAAAATACAGTAATAATGAAAAAGAGGACAAACATGCCGTACACGCCTATTGTCGGAACGCTCGGATATATCCTCTCGCCCGATGGAAAGCAGGTTCTCATGGTGCACCGCATCGCCCGCTCCCACGACGATCAGTTGGGAAAATACAACGGCCTCGGCGGCAAGATGGACCGGGACGAGGACATCGCCACCTGCATGATACGGGAAATCCGGGAGGAAGCCGGTATCGACGTCACCGCCATGTCCCTTCGCGGCACCATCAACTGGACCAACTTCGGGCCCAAGGGCGAGGACTGGCTCGGCTTCGTTTTCCTCATCACTGCCTTCGACGGCGAACCGTTTCCGGAAAGCGCGGAAGGTCCGCTGTCCTGGGTGGACGTAGACCGCCTGGCCGAACTACCAATGTGGGAAGGGGACAGGCACTTTCTTCCCCTCGTCTTCGACGGCGATCCGAGACCATTCCACGGTTTCATGCCATATGACAGGGAGAAACCGCTCGGCTGGACGTTCACCCGTTTGTAATTCCCCGAAGACCGTCATTGCTTCGTCACCAAAAAAGCCCCCCGAACGGCGGCGCCGTCAGGGGGACTGGTAGTCCGTTTCTGCATTAATAGAATGCCGGGAAACATGGTATTGCCCGCTCCGTGCCAGCGGTCGGCGCGGACGGGTTGTCGCCCGTACGATCGAACACCCGGGCAGGAATCGGCTATCCAAACAGTTCCAGCGCCTTTTTAGCCATTCTTTCGCCGTACAGCCGGAACGTCTCGTCGGCCTCGGCCATCGTGTCCTTCAGGGCCACCGGACCGAGATGGATTACCGGTTTCCCAAGCGCGCCGCCACCCGAATAGACGAGCATGCCCTTGACCAGGAGGTGGGAAAGAATCGCCTGAATGCCAATATCGGCGCCGCCATGGACGTAATCCTGCGTCGCGAAGGCGCCGCCCAGTTTTCCGGCCAGGACGATGCCGTTTCCTTCCTCGAGAAAGGTCTTTACCGCTCCGGCCATGGTGGCGAGATAGGTCGGCGTGCCGAAGACGACGCAGGCGGAGTCGTTGATGAAGTCCTTGTCAATCCCGTCCAGGGCGAAGATGCGGACCTCGACATCGCCGGCGCCGCGCATTCCTTCCGCTATGACCTCGGCCATGCGCCTCGTGTTGCCGCTCCGGGAATAGAAAACAATCGACATTTTCATGACCAAATCCTTTCAGATGTGGCGGGCGTCAGCGCGCCGCCTGAAGACGGGAGAGCACTTCCAGGATGTCCTCGTACATTTGCCGGTCGGCCGAGGTCCGGTCGCTCTCGCTCCGGCGCATGCGGAGAAGGTAGGACGGATGGTAGACGACCCGAAGCGGCGTTCCGTTATAATCGTGCCACCGTCCCCGAAGTCCGGACGCCCCGGGTGCCAGCCCGAGAAGGGACCGACCGGCCACGGCGCCGACCGCGACCAGAATCTTCGGCGCGATGACTTCGATTTGCCGGTCGAGGTATCGGGAGCAGGCCGCGACCTCGTCCGGGCGCGGATCGCGGTTTCCGGGCGGGCGGCATTTGACGACGTTCGTGATGTACACTTCCGGCCGCGGCACCTTCATCGCTTTTTCGATAATATCCGTAAGCAGCCGCCCGGAGCGGCCGACAAACGGCCGACCCTCGATGTCCTCGTCCTTGCCCGGCCCTTCGCCGATAAACATGACCTCGGCCGCCAGGTTGCCTTCGCCCCAGGCGACGTTGGTCCGTTTGGCGCATAGGTCGCACCGGGTGCAGTGGAGGCATTCGTCCCGGAGCGCGGCCAGGGCCGCCTCCCGTTCGGGCTGCGCCGGTTCGGGCCGGTAGGGAACAAGGGAGACGTAGCCGGGAGGCACCGGCCGGGAAGGGGGGGCGTGCCGGTCGCCCGGATCCGGCAATGGTTTCGGGACCGGGCCGGGGGAAGCGTCGGCCGACGCCGATGACGCGCCCTGGCGTAGTAATGCGGTCCCGGTAGGGGTGCCCCGCTCACGGTCCGGCGTTCCGGCGGCAGTTACGGCCGGACGGCCCGGATCGGCACGCCGGGAACGGATCGCCGGCATCTGGACGGCCGGATCGGGCGATTCGAGAGTTTCCCGAAGCGAAGTCACGGCGTTCGGTAGGTGTCGCGAGACAGTTATATACCGGGACCCGAGGCCTTCCTCGAGTTCCAGACGGGCTTGAAGGCCCTTGACGGCTTGGGCCAGGAGACGGTTTATGGGCAATCGGACTCCTCTCCGCACGGCAACTGCGAGAGAATGAATAGGATAAATCGACGGTTTCTCCGGTTGAATTGTATGGAAAATTCGAAAATCGGCCAGAATTTCTTACGGTTCCCGCCGATTTCTCCGGTCCTTCCGCCGATTTTTACGCCATTAACGCTGTAACGGCACGTATACACCAGAGTTATACAGGCTGGAAAACGGGCCGAAAAATCCTGGAAATTCAGCGTGAAGGCCGGGTTTTCAGTGTGATTTTTGTTGCCAAGAGTCGATGAACTATTATAATGAAGGATCGTGCGACAATGGGACAGTGGAAACCCGTCGGGTAAACCGGCAGGATGGCGATCGGTCCCGGTCGGGAGCAGGAAAAAAATCGCGTTTTACCCATTGCGTTTTTTCCGTAACGCGGTATAGTGTCAACTTCATTCGTATGCGGCGGCCGGAAGGCCTCACGTCGCGCGAATGTTTGTTTGATGCGTCCGATGGGAACGACCCGTACGGATGAGTGGCGTTCCGCAAGGGCACGGATGCAAATTTGAGGATTGGGAAACAACGAAAATGACACGAGCTGTTCGGGACATATGGACGACCGTCCCACCCATGTCAGGTTGCGCGCCGCTTCCGCGAATCGCCGTATTGGTTGTGGCTGTTTTTATAGCTGTCACCGGCGTTTCAACTTCCCTCGAATTCCCGCGAATTGGTAACCTGCTTGGCCTTTCCGAAAAAGCCTCCGACGAAATCCGCGAAGAGGAACGCGTCTCCGAAGTCCTGAACCAGGACGCCAGCTACCTCTCCCTGTTCAAAACCATCAACAACCCGGATGTCCGTATCCAGGATTATGTCAAGCCCGGCGAAGAGCTCCGTTACCAGGCCAAGTGGCGCGGCCTCCCCGCCGGAAGCATTCGTTGCGCCGCCAAGCGCGTCGCCATGCTGAAAAACCGTCCGGTCTTCGTTTTTGAAATGAGCGTCGAATCGAACGACTTCCTGAACGCGTTCTACCCCATTAAAACCAACATCAATTCCTACGTCGACGCCGACACCGGCCGGAGCTACCTGGTCCGCCGCCGCGTCTCCGAACGGAACCGCGACTATAAAGACCGCCTGGAATTCAAGTATGATTTCCGTCGCGACAACAGCATTCCCGATCCGGTCAGCAAGTATTCCCGCATCGGCGAGGACGGCAAGGAAGAGGACAACCAGCCGTTCCCCATTCCCGGCAATATGCAGGATATCCTGTCCACCGTCTATTATATCCGCGGTCTTGACCTGTCCGAAGTCGGCGACAGTTGCAGCTTCCTTCTTGGCGGCAGGAAAAAGCCGGTCATCACCAAAATGACCGTCGTCGGCGAAGAAGAGGTCAAGGTTCAGGGCATCGGCACCTTCGACTGCATTATTGTCGAGCCGTTCAGCGACGGCACCAACCTGTCCGGCAATTTCATCGCCACCCGTGGCGGCGAACGGATATGGCTTGAAAAGAACACCCGCATTCCCGTTCAGGTGTCTGCCGAACTGCCGAAGCCGCTTGGGTCGGTCATGGCCACCCTGATTCAGGCTGAAAACTGCGAACTGCTGAAACACTGCAAGGAAGATAGGAACCCGGAGTAGGACACGATTGCCATCGTCATGAACAACGAGATGCTGTCGAGAGGGAACAATATTCCGTCAATATCGGTTCGCCTGGCAGGGCATGTTGTGAAATTTTTATAAATATGGTTGACACGGGAATTTCTTCCAGAATCGTCCGGCCGCGAAGGCGCCGGGCTTTTTTATGATAAACAGTATGGGAAATCGCCTCTAATCCGGAAATTTCCCTATCCAGCGTGACTGAAAATTTGTAAACTGTTTGGATAGTCGGTACCGGCCTCATAATGGTATGGGGACGGCTTTTTTTGTCATGGCGTCACGGTCGCGGTTTTATGGCCGGGAGGCCTCCTAATTGGGCGTGCGTTGACCTTGGGGGTCGGCGGCGCAGGGAGAGGTAAGTATATGGTTAGGGCAAGGAGATATTCTTTTGTTAACAAT
>JAJQFC010000135.1 GCA_021201355.1 Planctomycetaceae bacterium
GATATAAAAAGACGCGCTTCAGAACGAAAACCCGACGCCGCCGGTGAAGCTGTTGTTCCGGTAGCCGCTGCGGAACTCGTAGTTGTAGTCGAGGTAGGCGTCGAGGAAATGGTTGATGTTCGCCTTGACCCCGCCGCCGACGAGGCCGCGGCCGGCGCCCGGATCGATACCGTGGAGGGTGGTCGAGTCGGAACTGCCGACATAGCCCATCCTGATGGTCGGGGCGGAATCGCCGATGTTCGCTATATAGGCCGCCCGCGCTTCCGGGGTGAGGACGACGCCGTTACTGAACTGAAAGGCCCGGCTCAGGCGCACCGCAATCGGCACCTCGAAGTAGTCGTTTGTCGAATCACCGAACCAGTTGTTGATGAGACTCGTCTCCGTTCCCGATTCGGTCCAGCCGTCCTGCTTGACCCGGGTCCACTGGACGCCGAGGGTCGGCGTGATACGGAACTCGGCGCATTCGAGGGTGTAGCCCATGTTCAGCCCGGCGTGGAGGGCCGAGTTGGAAAAGTTCCCGTAATTCGTGCCGGCGCCGCTCGGGAGGTTGACGATGGTCGTCGCCTTGTTCCACGACCGGCCGTAGCCGACGTTGGCGTCGGCGAAAAAGCCGCTGACCGGATCGTAACTGGCATAGAGGCCGACATTCATGGTGTCGACGTCGGTTTGCGTGGCAAGATCGTTTGTCCGCATATCGCCGGTGGTCCAGCCCACGGAAGCGCCGATGGTGAAGTCGCCCCGTTCCCAGTCGTACCCGGCGATGACGCCCTGGCTGTCGTACTTGTAGCCGTAGGTGCCGTAGCGGTTGTCCTGCTTGCCCCAGGCGCCGAGGGCGCCGACCCAGAGCCGGTCCATCCGGTCGACGTACAGGGAATCGTCGTGAAAGCCGGAGCCGAGGGAAGCGACGGCGCCATCGGACGCCGCGCTCGCCGTGCCGCCCAATCCGGCGCCGGCGGCGCGGGCCTGATGGATGACGGTGAGGCGGTTCCCGATGCCGCTCCGGAAGGCGCGGGACGTTTCCCGGATGCTTTCGCCGGCGGTGATGGCGTGCTGGCCGAACAGTTGCGACATGGCGACGTCGCCCAGTTCGGCGTTCGATTCCCGGTACTCGGAGACCTCCTCGAGGGCGGCGAGAAGCTTGGTCCGGTATTCTTCGGACAAGCTCGCGTCCCGGGTGATGCGATCGTAGAGTTCGGCGGCGTTTTTGATGCTGATGTTGCTGGAATACAGCGGCGCGTCGAGACCGAGGGCGTCCCCGGTGTTCCGGATGCCGGTGACGGCGATTGAGTTGTCGTCGCGCGTTTCCAATTCATAGAGTTTGTTCTCGAAAGTTCCCGTCAGCGTACCGCCCGCCGTCAGGACGGTCCTGGACGCGGCTTCGTCCAGGGTGACGCCGCCAATCCGTATCCGCGCGCCGTCCTCTATGATGACATCGTTATCGACGGCGACGCGACCGGTTTTTCCAGGCCGAGCCTGGCGTCGTAGGTCGAATCCGCCCGGAAGGTGGCGTCCCCTTGTATGGTCAATGTGCTGGTGTCGAGCTTCAACCGTGAGCCGCCGGCGAAGACGGCGCTGCCGGCGATAGTGGCGTCGCCGTCGACGGCGAGGACGCTGTTCCGTCCGGCTGTCAGGGTGTTCGTGGTGACGGTGGTCCCGCCGGCCAAACTGACGGCGGCGTTGTGGAGGCCGACTTCCGAAGCGGTGACGTCTTCCTGAAACCGGACGTCCAATCGCCGGTCCGGCGCGGCGCCGGCGACGACCAGGGCGTTCCCGCTGTCGCGGCCGATGTCAAGTTTTCCCTTGAAGACGGCGTCGTCGTCTATGTGGACGAGACTGTCCCGGCTTTCCGCATTCAGGACAAGGTCGCGGGCGAATTCGTCGCCGCCGACGGCGAGGACGGCGCCGTCCCGAAGGACGGTGTCCCGGAACAGGTCGGCGGTACCGAGGCCGGAGACGGCTTCGTCGTCCCGAAAACCGGCGACGTCGCTTCGGATGTCGAGGCGGGGAGCGTCCGTGAACAGCTCGGCGGCGAGGCCGGATTCCGCATCGAAGCGGGCGGCGGACGGCGTGTCGTTGCCGCCTTCAAGGGCAACGAAACCGCCGCCCCGGTAGGACGACCCGGCCTGGAATTCGAGGCCGCCAAGCTTGTGGACTTCGATGCCGCCGCCCTCGGCCGGATTGTCCAGGCGGGCGTTTTCCCCGACCCGGTACCAGACGCGATCGTCCTCTCCGGCGACGGCCCAGCCGCCCGTCGGAACGGCCGCCGTCTCGTCCAGAAGATCGTAACTGGCGGTGTGGTGATAGCGTTCCGGCGGCGGGTCTTCCGCGACCGAATCGTCCGCGCCGTTGGCGGGAAGTATCACGGCGATGGCAAACATAACTCCGCACGCGGCGCACCAAAGGCGTCTCGTCATGGCAGTTCCCCTTCTCATCGCTCACCCGTCGGCGGGCGAGGACTCCTTCGTACCCGGGAATAACCCGGCGGATTCGGTGACCGGCCGGCACGGCGCAGGCGCGTCGTCACCGGTCGATTGGTATGATGTCACCATACATTTGCCGGTTTACTGGAAACCGTTTCAAAAAAACCGTTGCGAAGCGTTATCCAAACATCCCTTTTTGCCTCCGGTCCGGGGTGGACGATTGAAAACGCCGGGCAACCGGATACAATGTTCTTTCCCATGACGGCGGTACTGATTCGCTCCGGCGAATTTTCGCCGGCGCGTGTGGCGCACCGGCGACGGGCATGGGCCGCATCGCTTCAAATAAATCTGTTTTACAGAGGCACGAAGGAATCTCATGACCACGACGCCCCGCTGGCTGCTCGCACTCGAAAGTTCCACCGCCCACGGCGGCGCCGCCCTCCTCCGGGACGGCGAGGTCGTCGCGGTCGAACGGTTGTCCGAAGGGCTTCGCCACGGCCGGGAACTCCTTCCGGCCGCCGCCGGGCTGACCCGCGCCCAGGGCATCCGGCCGGCCGATCTGGCCGCCGTCGCCGTGTCCATGGGACCGGGGTCGTACACCGGCATCCGCGTCGGCGTCATGGCGGCGAAGGCCCTCGCCTTCTCGTGCGGCGCCAAACTGATCGCCGTGTCAAGCCTGGCGGCGCTGGCGCAGTCCTTTGTCCTGAGCCGGGACAGCCGGCCCGGGGATATTATCTTTACCCTCCAGGACGCCCGCCGGGACGAAGTCTATGCCGGCCTCTACGAAAACGTCGGCGGCATGGTCCGCCCCTGCACCGCCGACGCCGCCATCACGCCGGAAGAGGCGGCCGGGTATCTCCGGGATCTCCGCGCCGAACACCCGGACGCCGCCGTCCACCTCGTCGGCAGCGGCTTTTCCACCTATTTTGACGTGTTCCGGGAACTCACCGTCGTCCCCGGCCGGGTCGATCCGGGCGCGGTCGGCGTGCTCGCGGACCGGCAGTTTCTGCGGGAAGAATATGCCGATCCGATGACCTTGCAGCCGGTGTACCTGCGCCGGAACGAAGGGGCGGACTGGTGGCACGATCACCTCATCACCGGTTCCTGACAGGGACCGGGACATTTTTCCTCCGGGCTGAATAATGACAAAATAGCCCGCCAACGGCGGTTTCCCGCCAGTTTTTCTGAAAAACGGCCGATAATACCGACAACCGTGTTTGCCACTGACGGGGACGTTGTCCCGCGTGTGGCAGCGTGTTTGCATAGGTGGCGGGATAAGGGCGTGTCCCGCCCAGGCGTGCCGTGGTGTGCCGGAAGTTCCGGATCTCGACCGCGTCGTGGCGTCGCCGCCGTACCGGCGGTTCACCCGTTGTCGCCGATACGGCGCGACGGAACCGACGGCGGACGGCGAGGCGGCGGTCTTTTCGACCGGCCAGCGCCCCGGGTGCCGTGGTTGTCATGGCCGAGGGACCGCCGTATCGTCACCGGGAGGATTACATTATGGGACTTTCGCAAAGCCTCTACATCGGGTATTCCGGCCTGCACACGCACCAGCGGAGCATGGACAACCTCAGTAACAACCTGGCCAACGTCAACACCGTCGGCTATAAAAAATCCGAATTCATGTTCAGCAGCATTTTCAAGAAAGCCATCAGCGGCGGCAATCCCGAAGCCGACGGCCGGAGCGCCACCAATCCCATCGGGGTCGGCCTCGGCACCACCACCGGCACCATTTCCACCAATTTCAAGCAGGGCGGCACCGAACAGACCGGGAACCCCCTCGACTGCTACATCGGCGGCAACGGCTTCTTCCTCGCCGGCACCCGGAACGGCACCGCCCTCACCCGGAACGGATCGTTCTACCTCGACCCGACCAACAATCCGAACGAACGCATGCTCTGCGTCGGCGAAGGCCTGCCAATCCAGGGCTGGAACGCCCGGGACGGCGTCATCACCCCGTCCCAGACCACCGAAGACATCCTCCTACCCGCCATCGGCGACAAGATGGAAGGGCAGTCGACCTCCGAGGTCAAACTGACCGGCGTTCTCCCGACAGTTTCCAAGGACGCCGATTTCGCCGGGAAACAGACCGATACCCTGACCCTTTCCGGAAACCTCCAGGGCGACGGCCAGACCCTCCGAACCCAGATCTACGCCCCGGTCACCCAGTCGTCGAACGGCTCCGCCATCAAGGACGAGATCCAGAAAATCGACGTGGAAATCGTCTTTTCCGGACCGACCCTGTCGGCCGATGGCACAACAAACACCTACACCTGGACCATGACCACGGTGGACTGGCCGAACCCTGGCAACCCGGGCGTGCAGGTCTATCCGGCCGAGGGCGACCCGAATTTCAGCCAGGGCGAGATGGCGTTCCACGCCACCGGCAGCACCTCCCTCAAGGTCGGCGCCGGCCAGTCGGTCTCCGGCAAGGTCGAACCGGGGCAGTCCCGGGTCAGCACCGATACGGTGGACGAGGAAGGAAACACCATCCGCTCCACCTTCAGGCTGCCGTCCGACTTCACGGTCGACATTTCCCGCCTCACCAACCTGAACGACTCCCCCACCGGCTCCGGCGTCGAAACTTGGCACGTCAACGGGAACCCGACCGGCACCATGGTCCGGACCCTCAGCCTGTTCGACGAATACACCGATTTCCAACTGGTCGCCGACGAAAACGGCCTCGAAACCTACCAGCCGGTGCGCGTGGTGGAGACCCGGGAGAATACCATCCTCTTCAGCCGCACCGACTCGGATGAAACCGGC
Organism: Planctomycetaceae bacterium; assembly: GCA_021201355.1. Taxonomy (GTDB): domain Bacteria; phylum Planctomycetota; class SZUA-567; order SZUA-567; family SZUA-567; genus JAJBSZ01. Next base: position 5,187 of record JAJQFC010000135.1, read on the forward strand.
CACACCTGGTCGTGGGAGTCGACAATGGGCGGCGATTCGGGCGAACTCAAGTTCAACACCCGGGGCGAACTGGTCAACTCCACCCAAGAAGGGAACACGGTCCAGTACAACTTTGAAGACGTCATGAACACCAACTACGAAGCGACGATGATGATCAAGGAGCAGGACGGCTACCGGGACGGCACCATGACCGAAATCAGCATCGACGCGAACGGCAAAATCATTGGCCACTATACCAACCAGCGCACCGTCACCCACGCCCAACTGGCCATCGGCACGGTGGCGAACCTGAACGGCCTCGAGGGCTCGAGCGGCACGCTGTTTTATCCCGGCATCGCCTCCGGCGGCATCCAGATCGGCATCGCCGGCGACTCGTCGGGCAGCCTCGGCCTCGACCCCATAGGCGCCGGAGCCATCCAGACCCACGTGCTGGAATCGTCCAATGTCGACCTGGCCATGGAATTCTCCAACATGATCCAGATCGAACGCGGCTACCAGTTCAATTCCAAGGTGGTCATGACGTCGGATGAAATGCTTCAGACCGCGCTCCAGACGAAACGGTAGGAACAGGCAACGGACGGTCGGGAACGGGAGGCGCGCTTTTTGGGTGTGTCCGGCCGCGAACGCGTCCGAAAAAAAACAACATGCAAAGCGAATGGCAGTGGCCCGAAAAGCCACTGCCATTTGTTTTTTAAGGGGAATGCATTATACGACAGCCTGCCGCGGCGGGAGTCGGACGGCGTTACATCGGCTTGACGATACGGGCCTTGGCGTTCAGGCTGCGGAAGCGGGCAAGGAGGTTTTGCGCTTCGTCGAGGGAGATGTCCCGGGCGACGCAGAGGCCGAGGCTGAGGCACTTTTCCCGCGCTTCGCTTTCGGAGATGCCGAGGATTTCCGCGATCATCTTCACCGCCGCCGGATCCTTGGTCCGGCCGACGACCAGGGAAAACGCCCCCGGCTTCATGAAGGCGGCGAGGCCGGCGGTGATTTTACCGGAACTCCGTTTGGCGTTCGACGTCTCGCCGCTCTTCTTCCGCACCGATTCCTCGCTGTCGGCCGGCGGCGGCGGCGCGAACAGGTTGTGGCCGTGATCCATCCAGAAGCCGGTGTCGCCGGCCTGAAGCGAACGGATGGAGGCGTAGTTGGCGGTGCCGGTGGCGAGGGGCTTGATGCCGGAAAAGAGCGGATCGTTGTCGGAAGGGAACGGGGCCGGACGGATAAGGGTGTCGGATTTTCGCTTTTCCCCGCCGGCCGGTACGGCCTTGAGAACGCCCGACTCCTGCGACACCCGGATAAGGCCGCCGCATAGGGGACATTTGATGTCGCCGCTTTCTTCCCGGACGAGGAAGTCGTCCAGATCCCGGCCGTAAATCCGGGGCGGGCGCGGCCACTGGAGCCGGCTGACCCGGGTCGCTTCCGACCCGTCGGCGAGGCGGAGCACAACGTCCGGCGGCAGCGACGGCGCCAGATCGGCGAGAATGGCCTCGGCCTGGCCCTTTTCCAGGTCGGATATGATGGCGATGGGGCCGGACGCCGCTATCCCCTTCGTCGAGGCGGGCGGCAGGGAAAAACAGCCGGACAGGAACAATGCCGTCTCCGGCTGCCTGTCCTCCGGTACCCGCTCGAGAATTATCTGGTACTCGCGACCGTCGTCGGCCATCGTCGTTCTCCACGCCGGCGGATTCCCGGCGCCGTTTTCGCGACTATACCGGCTTCCGCCGCGCCGGTCAAGCCCGGCCCTTGTCGGGCGCCAGGCGGGTTGGTACCATTGGCTGTGCCGCCTGCGTCACCGGCGGTGCGCCATTATCCGTTCCGGGTGACAATACGTCTTGATACACGAAGAGACAACCCGGGAACGGCTCAATGCAAATATGGTATGGATGGCGGATCCATTTGCCACAATAAACTGGTCATTGTCCGGCGGATTTCCCGCGTCCGTCGCGGCGGAAAGGTCTGCCCGGCCGGATCGGCCGGGCGCCGCCGGTTCACCCAATGAAAGGATTGCCATGCTTCCGCGAAAAGGCTATCCCCTGGTCATCCTCCTCTTCCTTGCCGCGGTTATCGGCACGGGACGGGTGCGCCTGGCGCTCGATGCCATTGTCGAGCCGTTCCGGAACGTCGGGGAAGAGGTCGTCTACCTTCCCCGCGGCGACGCGATGAAAATTATCGCCTGCGGATTCGACACGCCCCTCGCCGACGCCTTGTACATCAAGGGGCAGATTTATTTTTCAAACAACGTCCTTCGCCGGAGTGACCAAAGCGGCCCGCTCGGCGCCCTCGCCGCCAAGGGCCGGGACTACACCTACGAACTGTTCGACATCGTCACCGATCTGAACCCCCGGTTCATCCGCGCCTACCAGATCGGCGCCTTCGCCCTGGCGTCGTCCCAGAGCCTCCGATCAAACCTGAACAGCATCGCCCTCCTGGAAAAAGGCACGGCCGAATACGACTCCCTCGAAGCCAGGAGCGAACGGGTGCCGATCGATCCGCGCTGGCTGTTTCATCTTATGCAGGCGACGACTTTCGAGGTCGGCATTTCTTCCCGGCTCCAACGGGAAGGCGACCCGGCCGGAGCGGCCCGGGCCAAGCAGCGGGCGGAGGAGGAATTTCTCCTCGCCGCCAAATCGCCGAATGCGCCGTTTTTTGTCGTCCTCGCCGCCGTCGGCTACCAGGACGGCCTCCAGGGGGGCGATCTCGTCAACACGAGACTGGCCATGCTGTCCGTGTGGGAGGAACTGTACCGGGAAGCGGCACGCCGCCGGGACGAGGGCATGATGGAGGAACTGGAGGACCGGATTGGCCGGGACCGGAAGTTTGTGGAAGACGTCGTCGCCACCCGCGCCATCCAGGACGCCCTCTCCGAGGCCGGACGGGAATTCCTCCGCCGCTACGGCCGGCCGCCGGCGATGCCTGGCGATCTTGTCGGTTCCGGAATTGTCCGGGAAGTACCGATGACCCTGCCCCTCGATTCGGAAAACGGCCTCGACCGCCTCGTCCCCCTGCCGGACGGGAGCTTCCGGAGCCGCATCCTCGGCGACATGGAGACGCGGCAGTATCTCGATTACCTCATGCGCGCCGTCATCCATTACCAACGGAGCCACGGCGCCACCAGCCCGCCCTCCCTGGAGGCGCTCGTGGAAGGGGGTTTTGTTCCGGAACTGCGACCGCTCCCGTTTGCGACGCTCGGACAGAAATTCGTGTATGACCCGAAAGTCGGCGTGCCCAGCGCACCGCTTCCGGAAAATCTCTTCCCGGACGCCGAGTGACGTGCTTGGTCGACGCCCGACCGCGACGAGTGACGTGCCAGGTCGATGTCCGGCCGCGAACCGGCGAGAGACGCGCCAGGTCGAAGCCAGGCCGCGAACCGACGAGTAACGTGCCAGGTCGATGTCCGGGAACCGACCGCGGGCCGGTCGTAAAACGGCGCGTTCCCGACCGTTTCGGCGACGGGAGAAACGCGAAAAAATTAGGAGTAAAGTTCATTGACACGGAAGGCGAAAACCCTATACTTGTCCTCTCCCCGCTGAGGTAGCTCAGTTGGTAGAGCACGGCCCTGAAAAGGCCGGTGTCGGCAGTTCGACTCTGCCCCTCAGCACCAAACCATCCCAGAAACCCTCCCATTCGGGAGGGTTTTTTCGTGAATCACTTTTCCGTACAATCAAGGGCCGGGGGCCGTTTACCGCCTGTGACAGGCGACCCGAAGCCCACCGCCCCGCAGTGCCACCACGGTGGACAGGCGGCGGCCATGTGCTATACTTTCCCCTTGCTTGTCGGGCAGGCTCCAGAGAACGGGCCGGGACGAATTTAACGGGAGCGCGATATCATGCCGGAGGATCTGTTTCGCCACGCCATGCGCCGCATCCTCGACCAGGCCGGAACGGCGCCGACCGTGGTGCTCGCCCTGTCCGGCGGCGTCGATTCCATGGTGCTGGTCCATCTGGCCGACCGATTCCGGAACGACATCGGACTCGGGTCGCGGCAGCTCGTCGCCGCCCACCTCGACCACGGCCTCCGGGGCCCGGAGTCGGACGGCGACCGGGAACACTGCCGGACCGTCGCGGACCGGCTCGGACTGGCGTTCCGGGAACGGCGCGTCGACGCGGCCGCCTTTGCCAGGGAAAACAGCCTCGGCGTCGAGGAAGCGGGACGGCTCCTCCGTTACCGGTTCTTTCGGGACATCGCCGGTGACGACGGCCTCGTCCTCACCGGCCACCACGCGGGGGATCAAGCCGAGACCATCCTTCTCAATCTTCGCCGGGGCGCGCACCGGCGCGGGCTGTCCGGCATGCGGGAATTGTCCCGTCTGCCGCTGCCGCCCGGGCTGGCCGTCCGCGTCGGCCGGCCGCTCCTGGCGGTGCGGCGGGAACGGCTCCTCGAATATGCCGCCCGGGAAAATCTGTCCTGGCGGGAAGACCACACCAACGAGGACGTCACCTACCGGCGAAACCACTTCCGCCACAAGGTGATTCCCCTTCTCGAGCACCTTATGCCCGGCTTTCAGGACAGCCTCCTCGCCCAGGCGGAACGGTTGTCCGCCGAGGAAACGGCCCTGGCGGAAGCCGGACGCGACCTGGCCGAAACGTTCGGCCGCCGGGAAGGCGGCGGCCGCGCCCTTCTCCTCCGTCCGGAAGTGACGGGCGAACGGGAACGGTACCTGTACGCGCTCCGCCATATCGTCGAGGAGGAACTGGGCGCCCGCCTGCCCTACGGCGCCGTCCTGTCCCGCATTGCCGAAGTCGGCGAACGCGGCCGTATCGGCGAGACGGTCAGCCTCCCGGGCAACCTCCGGGTCAGGCGGGAGTCGGACGGCCTGTTCTTCTTTTTCCCCGACGCGGTCGCCGCCTCCGGGGACGGGGACGGGGAAGTCATCCTTCCGGATCCGCCGTTCGACATCGCCGTCCACGGGTTCCGGGTCACGGTGGAGCGACGGGATTTCGCCGGGACGATTCCGGACGACGACCGCGCCGATCCGGAGGTCGAATGGCTCCGCGAAGACAGTATCCGCTGGCCGCTCCGGGTGCGGACGCCGGCGCCGGGCGAACGGTTCCGCGCCATCGGCGCGCCGGGAAGCCGGAAAATCCACGATATCCTGATGGACCTGAAGGTGCCCCGGCGTCTCCGGCAGATGCCGCGCCTCCTGGCCGACCATGCCGGCGGCGTCTGGCTCTGGCCGTTCAGGCTGGCGAACCGGGTGCGGTTGCCGAACGGCCCGTGCCGGGCCCTTCGGGTGGCGATGCGGCGGGACGGGACCATACTGGATGGGAGCGAATAATCCGGTGCGTTTTTTTGGACGGCACGTTTTGGCGAAGAGCGTCCGGGGAAACTTCGGGAAGGAGAAACGCCCCGGCCGCGTCGGTCGTCTTGTTTTGGAAAGACGTTCCGGTCCGGCGTGACCGGGGCATGGTCGGATCAAATTGAAGACAAAATCGGGAGAAACCGGTGTGCGGGCGTTTTTCACAAAATCTCGGGCGGCACCAGCGGGCCATCCATCTCTTCAGGCGCCTCGGACTGGACGGCTTTGCCATTCCGGTCCGGTTCAATATCGCGCCGTCCGTGACTGTTCCGGTTATCCGCCAGCCGGCGCCCGCCCCGGCCACGGCGGAATTCTGCGACATGCGCTGGGGGTTTGTTCCGAGCCATGCCCGGAACGCGTCGGAAGGCATGCGTCACATCAATGCCCGTATCGAAACGGTCAGGGACAAACCGACGTTCCGGGACGCCTTCCTCACTCGGCGCTGCCTGGTTCCGGCGTCGGGCTATTACGAGTGGCGGCGGAACGGCAAGGCGCGGACACCCTTTTACATCTCGAATGCCGACCCGGATCAGCCCCTCGCCCTGGCCGGTATTGCAGGCGACTGGTTTGACGGTTCGGGCGGCATAACCACCTTCGCCATCCTTACGACCGAAGCAACGGCGCCGCTCCAGGCCATCCACCACCGCATGCCTGTCTGCATCGCTCCGGACGACTGGGCCGAATGGCTCGACCCGGCCACGCCGCCGGACCGCCTGGCGCGGTTTTCCCGTCCCGGTTCCGCCGTCGACCTGGCCCTGTGGGAGGTCGACCCGTATGTCAATAACGCCCGGAACGAAGGGGAACGGTGCTGTCAACCGCTGACGGCGGACTGACATCGTTTACCAAGCGGCGCTGATCGGTCTGAACTCGGGGAACAACAGATCCCGAGCCAACGCGTCCATTAAGTAAAACGCCCTGACGGTTCCCTGTCGCACCGGCAATTCCTGTACACGTTAGCGTTTTCAAGTGAATAAAAACCTTCCCCTGCGCTTTTTCGGCATCCGGTACTCACCGTAAAACACAGTAAAGAAACCAATCATTAGGTAAAAAGCGCTAATTGTCTTCCCAATATTTCCGCTTATGCACTTCCCGGTGGAGAATCCCCACCGAACAGCCAAGCTCCCTGGCCACCTGGCGGTACCGCGCGCCCATAAGAACGCGCCGCGCCGCCGCATCCCAGTCCAATTCCAAACGGCGACTGGCATTATATTTCCAGTTCGGCGACAATTCGCCATTGTGGAAGAGGCACGGGTCTGTTTCGGCGAGACGGTTCCGCACTTCCCGGTCGCGCTCGCGGTCGCGAAGGACCGGCGGGGTCGGCGCCTGCCTGGCTTCCTCCGCCTCCCGTCTCCGGCAGTCCGGGCAGGGAAGGGAGACGTCGTCGGAATGGGTCTCGTGGAGGCCGTCGCAGCGGGGACGGAGGGCGGCGACGACCGGTTCCGGTTCGACCAATCCGAGCCTCCGGCTGAATTCGGCGGCCCACGGCGACTCCCGGCGCACCGCCGTCACGAGAGGGGCGATGCGCCTGTCCCTGATGCCCAGGAGGATGGCGAGGCGCTGGAGCCGGGGCGGCGTCAGGAGGAGCCAACGGTCGCCGCAGGAAAAAAGCCAGGTGCCGGGTTGATCCGGGCCGGCTGTTAGTGCGATTGAATTAATAACAGAGTTAATGTAGAAATGTTTCATAAATTTCCTCGAATGATAATTTACACATTATAATAAAGTATAATTGAATAGTTGAAGATTAATTCAGCATAAATGAATGCATCCCGACTGGCGGAAAACTCCGCGCTTGTTCGTAACCGGTCGGCCAGGTATTTTTTTCCATGCATGAACGCAGATCGTTTATATTTGCCATATTGAGATGGTGGTAGGAATCGAGGACAGACGACGAAAAAGTCCAGACGCCGACCCGGTGCGGCGGGCACTTTTCGACGACGACGGCGTGGATGGTCAGGGCTGTGCCGCCGGCGGCTTCGGACACCGCCCGGTAGAAGGCGAACTGGTGGAGGTAGCCGAACTTACGGGCGTTTTCCTCGAAGCGGCCGAGATCGGCGACGGTTTTCAGATCGACGACGATGCCGTCCGGCCGGAGCCAGTCGAGGCGGGCCCGGCAGGGCATTCCGGCCAGTTCCGCCTCGGTTACCAGCTCCGGCCAGCCGCCGGCGAGGAGGCGGGCCGCCTCCCGGTGACGGAGAACGGCGTCCCGGATGCGGGTGACGAGGCGGTTTTCCGAGCGGGTGAGGACGGTCCGGGGATCGAGGCCGGATTCGGCCAGCCAGCGGTGGAAGGCGCGGGAGGCGACGCCGTAGCCGCGGCCGGTGCGGTCGTTGATCGGGCCGCCGACATGGAAGGCGCGCCGGTAGGCGGCCTCGCCCTCGAGGACGATTTTGTGAACGGCACGACCGATCCGAAAAGCGTTTTTTCCCGCCACTGTTGTTTTTCCGGCAACAATGTCGCGGTAGCGGGCCGGACATTCGCGGAATTCCTTGAGCATGGAACTTGTTAAGTAATAACCCTTTGCGGCGCCGTCGTGATAAACCTGTTCCGGAACGTCCCGGGTCCATTCGGGTTTTGTTGAGAATAAATGATGATTACTGAATTTAAGCGTTGACATAGTTGACCTTTCGTGTA
>JAJQFC010000298.1 GCA_021201355.1 Planctomycetaceae bacterium
CTGCACCATTTGGAACAACAAGGACGGCTCAAGGTGACCTGGCTGCCCTGCAGCCGGGACGGCGTTTTCAATCCCCTGTCCATCCATTCGGCGGTCAGGCCGACCACCCGCCTTCTCGTCATGACGCATGCCTCGAACGTGCTCGGCTCCGTTCTTCCGGCGGCCGAGGCCTTTTCCGTCGCCAAGCACTACGGACTCTTCACCGTCCTCGACGCCGCGCAAACGGCAGGGCACCTGCCGGTGCGGCTGGACGACAACACGGATATTATCGTCTTCACCGGTCACAAAGGCCTTCGCGGCGTGGCCGGTATCGGCGGGCTTATTCTCAATGAAACCGTCTCCGAGCACCTTGACGTCTGGAAGGCCGGCGGTACCGGAAGTATGTCCCAATCGCTCGACATGCCGCCGGTTTTGCCGGACAAGTTTGAACCCGGTACGGCCAACACGCTTGGCATCATCAGCCTCGCCGCCGCGATTCGGGCCATCGCGGCCATCGGCCTCGACCGGATCCACCGCCACGAACAGGAACTGATGGACCAATTCGTCACCGGCCTGCGGCGATTGCCGGTGACTCTCTACGGCCGCCTCGACGACCGCGACCGGACGCCGGTCGTTTCCCTGAACGTTCCCGGTCAGGACGCCGGAATCCTGGCCCGACGGCTTTACGAAGACTATGAAATCGAGACGCGAAGCGGCCTCCACTGCGCCCCGCTCGCGCACCAAACAATCGGCACATTTCCTCAGGGAACGCTCCGGTTCAGCTTCGGCTGCGATACTTCGGCAGAGGAAATTGAATACGTCCTTGAGGCGCTCTCGCGGCTGACTGCGGGGTAAACAGCGCATTATCCGAGTCGAATAAGGCTTTGTTCCGAATTTCGCCGACCATCCGGAAAATCCCGCCGGTCGACCGGAAGTCCCTCCGTACGTTCTCACGTTGTGCGCCTGACAGGCGATTTCTCCGGCATTTCCTTCAACTTTTTTCATCAACCTATCACCAGTCCCTTGGCCGCGTTCCGTCCGGTTCCGGCGGCCGGTGCATGATTAATATGGTGACTATGATATTTATAATTGTACGGGAGGAAGTTTGTTTGCTTCCGAAGTACAGGTGAGGAGGGTGCGACAATGTCCGCTTTGGCGCCGCTGGTTCCACTGCCTTATCCCGATTACAACGCCGACCGCGTCGACGATGACCGGGATGTGGAACCGGTGCCGGAAGTCAATCCGATCACGCCGGTGCGGGCGGTTGAGTCCGAGGAAAACCGCCCCGAATCGGAAGCGCCGCTGCCGCCGCCCGACGCCGCCGTTATGTCGAATACCGTCCGTACCCTTGCAGCCCTCCATCGGGAGTCCGACAGCGCCAATCCCACTCCGACCGGTTCCCGGATGCCGCCGGTCAGCGGCGATCCGCTGGAGAATGCCGCCCGCATCCGGAACAACCTTGGCGTTCGCGGTCTTATCCAATCCTTCGCCAACTACGACAACAGCGCCGCCCGCCGCCGGTACGACGCCGGCCTGAACATGTTTGTCCGGTACGGCCCGCCACGGGACCTCGGCGCCGAGACCGATCCGGTGGCGCGCCTCCGTCTCAGTAAATACAACGATTATCTCGCCTTCGGCGTCGTCGGAAGCGAAACGCCGACGCGGGCCTATCGGGAGGCGATGGCCGAATCAATTGACCGCTGGTTGGCCGGCCAGGGCGTTTTTACCCCCGCCATGCTCCAATACGCCTCGACAGACGGGTTCCGTTTTTCCCCGTTGACCGCCAATGCCCGCGGCGCTCTCCGGGCGAGTGACGTCCTGGCCCGGTACGATCGGGCCCAGACCGCCGCATACCTTCGGGAAATGGGGGCATTGACGCCGTCCGATTTCCTATTTTACGACCCCACCGGTCTCGGCGCCCTGGCCCTGGAGGCGCGCCGCGATTTCCTGTCCTTTGTCCAACGCATTCTCGACCAGCGCCGTATCGATCAACGCGCGGCCGAACTGCAGTATGTTTTTGACGAGCAAAACCGCCTCGAACTCGACCGCCTCGCCGCGCTTAGGGAAGACGAACGGCGCCGCCTTGAAGACGCCGAGGGTGAAATAAATACGTATTATGGTCAGCTCCTGCAATCGGTCAGGCAGTATAAAGCCGGGATCATTTCGGACAGCCTGTCCTGAGTTCACTTCCTCACGTCGGCCTTACGACAACATGGCAACGCCACCTTTAAACTTGCGTCGGGGGCGGCATTCAACCTGGAAAATCCTGGCCGGAACACCCCGAATAGCCTCTTCCCTTCAATCCCGCCCGCATTGCCTGCGCGGTTTTTTTTGACTGGTCAAACCGTTTGGAAAGCGGTACCCTAACCTTCCCGGTTATCTCCCGAAGACGACGCCGCCTTACCCATTGAAAGGTCCCGGTCATGGCTGAACGGTACAAGACGATACCTGCCCGATCGCAGTGGCTCACCCTGGCTAAACTCACCCCGCCCGACTGGTACGGCTGGGCCTGCGTCCTCGCCATGTTCCTCCTCCTGGCTGTGCGGATGCCGCTGGCGAACGGCGTCTGGTTCTTTCCTCTTCTCTCCCTCGGCGAATGGCTGCTTCTCCCACTCGGCGTGTTGTCCTTGTCCATGGGATTTCTTTCCCTCAGCCGCATCCGGGAAAAACCCTCCTGCCCCTGTGGATTTCCGCCATCGTTCCCGCCCTGCTCTGGCTGGCCGCGGTCGGCCTGGCCATCCTCGTCAACAGTTCCGGCCCGGCCGGGGGCGACCTCATGTTGTCCTGGGCCGTTCACCTGATATTCCCGAGTATGGCGTTTCTGCCCCTCTTCACCATGCGGGTCTGGCGCGACCGGCTGATGTGGGCGTTGTTCATGGGGGTGGCGGCGAACACGGTTGTTATTTTCTGGCAGGGCCAACTGGCCGGGTATGTTCCGCCGAGCCTCGACCTTCTCGGGCTTGGCGGACTCCTTACCAACCAGCACGACTTTTCCCTCCATATCGGCGTCGCCCTCCCCCTTCTCGCCGCCTGGCGCGGCGGCGACCGGGGACGGAAGGCGCTGTCGACCCTCCTCTGCACCTTTCTTCTTCCGGCCCTGGCCCTGGCGGCCTGCTACTCCCTGCCGGGCATTCTCGCCGCCATGACCGGCCTCGTCGTCGCCTGGGCGGCCTGGCGAAGCTATGCCTGGATACTCGGGATTTTTCTCTGCCTCCTCCTCTTCGGCCAGGGCGACCGCAACCTCCGCCGCGACGTCAACCAACGACAGCTCTTCGCCAATTCCGCCGTCATGTGCCGGGACAATTACCAGATGGCCCTTAACACGTTTCAGGTCAGGCCCTACCTCGGAAACGGCCCCGAAAAGTTCATCGCCGGATCCGGCTACGAGCCGGTGGACACCTGTAACCCGAGCCCGTGGTACGCCACCCTCCTCGGCGGCTCCGGCGTCCTCGGCCTCGGCATGTGGATAGTGCTTCTCGGCGAACTGGCGTCCCGGACGATGGGCCGGTTCGGCCGACGCTGCCTCTGGCACGGCGGCGTCCTCGGCGGCGTCATCGCCGTCGGCATCTCCGGAATGTGGACGGACAGTTTGCCCGAAGGGGCCGGCGCCATGGTCGGCCTCCTTATCGCCCTCTCCATCCTTGAAGAACCCGAACCGGCGCCGCCGGCGAAAAAGCGGCGGCGCCGGGCCGGGACTTCCGGTGACGATACGCCGACCCCGGCTCCTGTTCAGGCTCCGGCACCGGTTCCGGGTACGACCGCTCCGCCGGAAACCGGCGGCGCGACGCGATCCCCCCATGACACCGATATCATTCCCGCTCCGAAACGGTAGCCGTTCCTCCGATTGACAGCAACCGTTCATACGATTGGGCGCATTTGGTATACCGTCACCGTGCCGCCTCAGGTCGCGCGGTCAACCGGCGCGATTGGCCGGTCGTTGTCTCATTATTCGAAAAGCAGCGGGGGAAACCGGGGTGCTGTAATAAACGTTTTTTCGGGTCGTTTGCAAGAGGGATTAACCGGGGGAAACGGGGGGACGCCGTTCCCTCGCCTGGCGGCGGGAACGGGAGGCTGGCGGAAAACGAAGCCGGGCGGCTCCGGGAGCCCGAAGGACGGGTGCCGGGCCCGAATACACTCGGTGCGCTCACCACTCACCATTTTCCGCCTCGTCGCGACAGGGCGTCGGCGACGTCGTCGGAAAATTAGCCGCACAGAGTAAACGGGCACTCACGGCAATGGGTCACGGTATGCACTCACCACTCACCGCCAGTCCGTCATGAGGGACCGACAAGCTGCATACCGTACCCGGTTTTTTTAGGCCCTTCGGGCTCCGGGGGAATCACCCGGCCTCGAAAAGGCATGGCACTGGTGGTACCGGTGGTACGGGTGTTACGGGGGGCATTGACCGGCGGTTCCGAAGAACGTCGTCACTGCCCGGGTTCGGCCGAACCTGCACTTCAGGGGCGAATCGTACTCCTATTCACGCGCGGCGGTGTTTCTTTTTATTCTTTTCTTCTTAAAAAAAATTCCGGCGCCAGGAATGTCCTGGCGCCGGAACTGTTTCATGGACTGCGTACGCGGTTTCCTTTTTATGTCGGCCGGCCGCTCCAGCGGCGTTTGACATAGCCGGCCAGGGCTTTCGCGAAGATGACGAGGATGACGATGGCGCCCCACATGGCGGTGATCATGAACGGGTCCATCCGAAGCAGGTTCAGGCCGCTCGATATGAACTGGAGAATGATGGTCGCCGCCAGGACGCCGCCGATGCGGCCGAAACCGCCCAGCGGATCGACGCCGCCGAAAAAGCTCGCCAGCACCGCCACAAGGAGGTACGACTCGGCGTAACTGGCTTTGACCGAATTCAACTGGCCAATCATGACGAGGGACGTCAGGGACGCGAAGAAGGCGGAGAAGATGTACTGCATAATCGTAATCTTCGGAATATCGACGGACGAATATTCCGCCGCCACCGGGTTGGCGCCCATCATGTAGAGGGAGAAGCCGAAGCGGGTGCGGTTCAGAATCACGCTCGTCACCGCCACGGCGGCGAGGAAGAGGATAATGGGGAACGGGATAAAGCCGAAGATTTTGCCGTTCCCGATAAAGTTCAGGGCCGGCGGGAAACCGGTAATGGTGTAGCCTTTCGTGATGACGATGTTCAGGCCGCCAACCAGCGTCATGGTGCCGAGGGTGACGAGGATGGCGGGGATTTCGAAAATGGAAATCAGGAAGCCGTTCACAAACCCGACGACGACGCTGCCGAGAAAACCGGCAATGACGGCTAAAATGATGACGCCGACTCCCGCCTCGGCCATCCGCTCACGGCCCATGAACGCCTCGAGGACAAGCCAGACGAGGATGCCGTTCAGGTTGGCGTTGGCGATGATGGAGAGGTTGATGCCGCCCGTCAGCATGGCAATCATCATGCCGACGGACAGGAGGCCGATGACGGGCAACTGGTACGCCATCGATCCGAGGTTCTGGGCGCTGAAGAATTTCTCGCCGTTCAGGAGCGCCATCAGGAGAAAAACGGCGACAAGCGTGATGTAGAGGGCGCTGTTTTCCAGGGCGAGCGCCCGCGATAGTTTCCTCATGAGTGCCGTTCCTCCGCCAGGACCGGTTCAATCTGCACCCGCACACGCCGCCGCTTCTGCCGTTGTGACTGGATGGCGTTCGCGGTGATGGAGACGAGGATGATGAGACCGGTGAATACGTTGTAGTAGTAGGATGAAATCTTGAGGAGCGTCAGGCTGTTCGACAGGATGGCGAACAGGAGCACGCCCATAAACGTTCCGAGGACAGTGCCCTTGCCGCCGGTGACCGAGGCGCCGCCAAGGACCACGGCCGCGATGACCTGCATTTCCGTCCCGACGATGGAATTCGGGATGACGGACTGGACGATGGCGACGTGGACCATGCCGGCGAACCCGGCTATCGCCCCCATGGCGCCGTAGACGAAGAGGGTGGTGCGGCAGAGGTTGAAGCCGATGCGTTCGGCCGAAATCCGGTTGCCGCCGATGGCGTAGACGCTCCGGCCGAGTTTCGTATAGGCAAGAAACAGGTACAGGAGAACGCCGAGAACCACCCACAGCACCGTTACCAGGCTGAAGCCGTAGCCGAAGCCTTCGGCGGAGGTGATTTCTCCGACCCGGGCGTCGGCGAATTCCCAGAAATAGCCGGGGATGTCGTAGATGAGGCGGCCTTCCGTCACCACGTACATTATCCCGTAGAACAGGCTTTGGGTGGCGATGGTGACGATGATGGCGGGCATGCGGAAGAAGTGAATGATCGCGCCGTTCACCAGGCCAAGGACCAGTCCGAAGAGGACGGCGCCGCCGATGGCGAGATAGATGTTGCCGCCGCCCATGTGGATCATGAGGGCGACGATGCCGTACTGCGTGACCTGCGCCACCGCGGTGAAGGAGACGTCGAAGCCGCCGGAGACGATGACCATCAGGACGCCCAAAGAGAAAATGCCGAGAACGGTGAAGGCCTTCAAGAGATCGGTGATGTTCTCCAGGGACAGAAAATTCGGGTTGATGTAGGTCGTGCCGATACAGAGAAGGACGATGAGGACGGCGAGGATCAGTTCGCGCCGCTTGAGGAGATTTTCTACAGTCATGCGTGGACCTTTCCGCTCTCTGCCGCGCCGGGGACGCCGGGCCGCTTTTCCATCAGGGTCCGGAGCGTTTCCTCGTCCGCGTCGGCGGCGGCGACCTCGGCCGATATCCGGCCGCCGTGCATGATGAGGATGCGGTCGCAGTTGGCGAGGAGTTCGGGGATTTCGTCGGAGATGATAATCACCGCCATGCCGTTCCGGGCGTTTTCCTGAATGGTGTCGTAGATGCCCCGCTTGGCGCCGACGTCGATGCCGACGGTGGGGCCGTCGAGGATGAGGACGGACGGGGACATGGCGAGCCATTTGGCCAGGACGATTTTCTGCTGGTTGCCGCCGGACAGGGTGTTCGCGGCCTTCCGCCCGTCGTCCGTCTTGATGGCGAGTTTGTCTATCCAGTCCCGCACCGTCGACTTGATCTTTCTGAAATCGAGGAGATTAAGCGGATTCAGGTATTTGTCGAGGGTGGCGACGACGATATTGTTGGCGATGCTGTGGGGCATCACCAGGCCCTGGGTGAGGCGGTCCTCGGGCACGTAGGCAATGCCGCGGCGGATGGAGTCGGAGACGCGGCGGATGTGGGCTTTTTCGCCGCGAATCGACACCGATCCGGAATCGGCCGGGGCGATGCCGAAGAGGGCGGACGCCAGTTCGGTCCGGCCCGATCCGAGCAGGCCGGAGATGCCGAGAACCTCGCCGGGACGGAGGGTGAAAGAGACGTCCCGGAAGTTGTTTTTCTTGGAAAGGTGTTCGACCCGGAGCACCGGCTCGCCGGTGGCGTAGCTTTCCGATTTTCTCGCGAACTGGAGGGAATGGCCGAGCATCATGGATTCTATTTTATTGACGGTGAGGTCTGTGGTGTTTTCGACGCCGACCACCAGGCCGTCCCGCATGATGGTGACGCGGTCGCAGATTTCCATGATTTCGCCGAGCTTGTGGCTGATGAAGACGAAGGACAGGCCCTGCGCCTTCAGGTCGCCCAAGAGGGCGAAGAGTTGGACGATTTCCCGCCGCGTCAGGGCGGTGGTCGGTTCGTCCAGGATGAGCAGTTTTGAATCGTTCGCCAATGCCCGGGCGATGGCGACCAGTTGCTGCTTCGCTATGGGGAGGTCTTCCACGAGGTCGTGCGGGTTGATGTCGCCGCCGAGGCTTTTCAGGATGGCTGTGGCCTTGTCCCGGTATTTCCTCTGGCGGGCGAGGAACGAGTCGTCGCCGATGATGGGGCCGAGGCAGACTTTTCCAGAACCGAGAGGTTCGGGAAGAGGGAGAGATCCTGGTAGATGACGCTGACGCCCAGCTTGATCGCTTCGAACGGGTTGTTTTCGACAATCTGTCTGCCGGCGATTTCAAGAACGCCGGAATCGGGCTGGTGCACGCCCGAAATGACTTTCATCAGGGTCGACTTGCCGCAGCCGTTCTCGCCGATAAGGCCCATGATCTCGCCCTGGCGGACAGTGAAGTCCACGCCCTTCAGGGCCTGGACGCCGCCGAAGTGTTTCACAATTTGTTTGGCATCGATAAAGTTCATACGGTTCCACCTGCTGGCGCGGTTTCTAAATGAGTATTTCACCGGTTTAGGAGTCTGGTTATAGAATTTCCGGACCGGAGAGAATTATTCTTTTTAGAAAAAGCTGTAGTGGTCGTCGGAAAATAAGACAACCCGGCGCGTCGGACCCGAACCGGCGCGCCGGGTGCATGGAGAGCTGCTTTCTAGAAATCGTAGTCGTCGCAGTTGTTGCCGTCGACGGTGAGGGGACGGTCAAAGAGGATGACGTTGCCGTTGATTTCCGGAACGCCGAGGCCGGGGATTTCCAGGCCCTGCTTGATGTCGCCCCGCTTGCCGTCCAGGATCATCTTGGACAGGTAGACCATGGCGCGGCCGGCTTCACCCGGGCTCCAGAGGACGGAGTGGTTCATCGATCCGTCCTTCAGGAAGGAGGCGGCTTCTTTCGGGGAGGTGGTGCCGATGACGGCGATCTTGTCGATCATCCGCTTTTCCCTGAGGGCCTGGGCCGCGCCCGGCGCGCCCTGACTCCCGAAGGCGAGGACGCCCTTCAGGTTCGGGTAGGTCATCATGAGTTCGAGGGTTTTCTGGCGGGCGGCGTTACGGTCTTCCGAGACCGGGAAGCGGTCGGCGACAAGCTTCAGGTTCGGGTATTTCTTCTTGGCCTGGCCGATGGCGGCGTCGGCCCAGATGTTGTGGGCGGGAACGGTGAGGGAGCCGACGAAAATGACGTATTCGCCGTCGTCCGCGCCCATGTCCTTGACGAAGACGTCCATCATGTATTCGCCGAACTTGACGTTGTCGATCATTTCGACGTCGTAGTCGGCTTCCGGCTGGTTCGGCGATTCGTGGGTCATGACGGGAATGCCGGCTTCGCGGGCGCGCTTGAAGGCGGGGACGCACGAGTTGGCGTCGTTCGGCACGACCATGATGGCGTTGACGCCCTGGCTGATGGCGTCTTCGATGATCCTGACCTGTTGGGCTTCGTCGGCGGAGGCCGGGGCCTGCTGGTAGACTTCCTTGATGCCGAAGTCCTTGCCGGCCTGCTTGACGCCGGTTTCCAGATCGTTGAACCAGGGGGAACGAAGCTTCGGCACCGAGATCATGGTGTATTCGCCGGCGACGGCGACGGTGGCGAAGACGGTCAGGGCGAGACCGAGCAGGAATGCTTTACGCATGTTTCTTCTCCTTCGAAGGGGAACGAATGTTTCGGCCGGTCGACAGCGGCCGGGCCGGTTAACTAACAGGAAGCCGTTATAAAATGTCTTCTGGTGCGGTGCGGTTTTCTTTACGCAGTTATAAAAAGCTTCTAATTCCTACTTCGCGGGATAGACCGATTCCGGCGGGGGAATCGAACCGGCGTTGCCGAGTTCTATGATGGCGCCGGACAATTTGTCTTCGCTGTCCAGGTAGTAGAACACGTCGTCGCCGATGGCGCCGCTCTGGATAACCTTATAACCGCGCGCCTCGTAGTCCTTCACCGCCTTCTCGCAGTCCTTGTAATAGAGCTTGTAGTGGTGGATGCCCTCGCCTTTTGTTTCAAGGAATTCGTCGTAGATGCTCCGGCCGGTGAGGGGCTGGATGATTTCTATCTGCATCGGGCCGGTCCAGCAGACGGCGATGCGGTAGACGTGATCCGACGGTTTTCCCCGGTAGGTCGAGTTCTGGACATTCTTCGGGCTGTAGGTGTAGCAGTCCCACGGGCCCATTTTCAGGTCGTTCCAATAGCGTTCGACCGTCTTGTCCAGATCGTGGACGAGATGGGCAATCTGTACGATCTGGCCGTCTTTCATTTCCATCGTTGTTGTCTCCTCTTTCGTAAAAGCCGGACCCGGCGGGTCAGGCGAACTTGTGCGGGATGCCTTCGAGATTGGTGTGGCGCTTGTGCATTTCTTCAATCGACACGTGCTTCTTTTCGATAAGCATCATGACGATGATGTCGGTGAGGAGGAACAGGGCCTGTTCCAATAATGACGCCATCGGCTGGACGGACGGCACCTCTTCCGGACCGCCGAAAATCTGGCCCGGCACCCGGACGCAGAGGCCGGCGAGCTGTCCGTGTTCGTTTTCCGGATGGGCGGTGAGGAGGGCGACGCGGGCGCCGGCTTCCTTCGCCAGTTTGACGACGTTCAGTTCGACATTGGTGACGGCGCAGTGGCCGATGAGGAGGTCACCCTTGCCGATGCAGGGGGTCGTCGTGTCGTAGACGACGTAGGTATCGAAGCCCATGTGCTTCAGGCGCATGGCGAAGGCGCGAACGGACAGTTGCATCCGGCCCATGGCGTAAAGCTGGATTGTTTTCGCCTTCATAATTTCGTCGATGAACTGATCGATCTGCTTCGGGTCGACCTTGTCCAGGACCGTCTTGTTTTCTTCAATCACTTTTCCGACTAATTCGCGGTATTCCATGGCGTCTCCTTCCTGGGTGAACGGCGCGGCATCGTTCACGCGCGGTTGTTCTGTGTACGTGCGGCATCGCGGCCGACTTTCGCGGCCTCATTTACGCAATCGTTAAGCTAGAATGGATAAAAAATTTTCGCCGAGTGTTTCTCTTCGACTGTCCTTTCATTTCGCCGTGTTCACGGGTGTGTCTCGAAAACATGCAAACGACGCTGCGCCTGACCGCCGCCCGGGGGCGCGCGGCGTCGGCGCGGAAGTAGTTAGGGTCGATGGATGTGGGGACGGCGGTGCCGTGCAGAGCGTGCGTGATGTATAACGGAAGCCGGTTTCCGCGTCCAGAGGCGTGGCGGGCGTCGGGCGGCTTCGGGCAACGATGTAAATTATTGTTTTACCGCAAATCGGTTTTATCGGTGTTTTTTGAGTTTTTAAGAATGACTGACGCACCCTTTTCTACGTTGTCTCGCCCACCACCAGGTACTGGTTCATGACGACGAGCTGCCGCTGGCCGGGGCCGGCTCCCTGCTGGGCGGCGCCGAGGCGCGACAGGAGCAGTTCGACGGCTCGCGTGCCGAGGCCGCGAATGTCGTAGCCGGCGCTCGTGGCCCGGACCGGGAAGGTGAGGTAGGCATGGAGGTCGTCGACGCCGGTGAGGGCGACGTCCTCCGGCACCTTCCAGCCGAGGAGCTTCAACTCGTAATAGGCCTCGTAGGCGAGGACGTCGTTGTAGCAGCAGACGGCGTCGTACGGACACCCGCCGGTGAAAACGGACCGGATCACCTCGGCGCACATGCCTTTGTCCGTGCCGATATAGTGGACATCGCCGTCGCCCGCCTTCAGGCCGTACTCGGCCAGGGCGGCGCGGAAGCCGTCCTCCCGCATCCGCGAACTCGAAATGAAGCGGAAGGAATTTATCATCATCAGGCGCCGCCGGCCCTGCTCCAGGAGGTGCTTCGTCGTCAGGTAGACGCCCTGGCGGTCGTCCGGGAGCACGCAGTCGTGGACGCGGTCGTCGAAGGTGCGGCCGACGAGGACGAACGGCGTTCCCGACCGCTCGAGGAGGTCGAGGGCGTTCGCGTCCTGCTGGATGGGGAAGAGGAGGACGCCGTCGACCTTTTTCCGGAGGGCGACGTTGACCGCTTCCATCTCCCGCTCCGGTTCGTAGCGCGTTGTTATGATAATCGTGTTGAAGCCGCGGGCGGCCGCGTGTTTTTCAATGGTGTTGGTGACGATGGAATAGTAGGGGTTCATCGTGTCCTGCATGATGACGGCGATGGTGTTCGTGATTCCCGTCCGCATGCTGCCGGCGATGGCATTGGGGATGTACCCCATGTCCAGCGCCACCTGATGAACTTTCTCCCGCAATCGCTTCGAGATGCTCGGGTGGTCCTTGAGGGCACGCGAGGCGGATGTAACCGAACATCCGCAGGCCTGCGCCAAGTCCCTGAGCGTCACCATAGGTAATTGCCTCATGTGAGGGAGAATATGACTGGGGTCGCACAATTTCGAAAAGTTACAGCAATTTAGGAAACTTCGTGAAAATACGGATTTAGCTGCGCCATCTCCCTTACGCTAGATTTCGCCCATACCACCGGGCGAAACCCAGCTACCGGTCGAGCTCGCATCTAAATCCTACTTTCGCAGAATTTCCTAAAATGCTTAGCTTAACGATTGCATAATACCTCATGATTTTCATTTGTCAAGCGGGAGACGGAAAATTTAGCGGGCCGGTTTTACCGCGATTTTTCCTCCGCAGTCGTGGTGACGGACCGGTGGGGCGCTTACCCCCGCCCTCGTCCGACCGGACCCGTTATTTCCCGAAACGGTTCGAGAAGCGCGCGCTGGCGCTCGTCGTGACAACGACCGGGGCCGGACAGGCGGTGGCCGTCGGCGCGGCGTCGGCGCGGCTTTTCAGCCATACGGCCAGGGCGATTGTCGCCACTTCCGAGGCGACAATGGCGAACCAGACGTAGTCCGGGGCGAACAGGTAGGGAAAAGTGAAAATACAGATCGTATTGAACAACAGTCCCCGGCTGCCCGCCGTGACGACGGCGTTCGGCGTCTGCTTCGTCGAAAAGAAGTAGGTGGTGAAGACGATGTTCACCGACGCGAAGACGAAGGCGAGGGCGTTATATTTCCAGATCATTTCCGCGAGGGATATGAGGCCCGGGTCTGTCGTGAAAAAGCCGTAGATCCACTGCCCGCCGAGGACCATGGCGCTGTAGAGAACGACGGACAGGGAAACGTTGATGACCAGTCCGGCGCGGAAAAAGAACGAGACGTTAACCGGTTCGTTTCGGCCGAAGCTGTTCCCAATGAGAGGCTGGATGCCCTGCGTCACCCCGGAGAAGATGCCGATAAACATCGCGGCGATGTAGGTAATGATGGAAAAGGCGGCGATGCCGTCCTCCCCCACCGTCCGGATGATGACGAGGTTGTAGCAGAACACGGTCAGGGGGTGGTACAACTGGGTAATCATTTCGGGGACGCCCCGCTTGATAATTTTGCCGACCAATGCCAGGGGCGGCCGGAGAAAGCGGAGACGGAGGACGCCACGGTTCCCGATGATGTGGGTCGACAGGATTGCAAAGGACAGCACCTGAC
>JAJQFC010000238.1 GCA_021201355.1 Planctomycetaceae bacterium
CGCCACTCCGGGTATCGACCGGGACAACCTCGTCACCCCCCTCGACCAGGCCCGCTGGAACCGGACGGTGGTCGAGACCGAACTGCCCGGCCTCCTTCTCCCGATGCGGCAGTTCCGGTCGACGTTCATTATCATGGTCGTGGTGTCGATTCTCGTCCTTCTCGGCCTGACCTACATCTGTCTGGCCGGCGCCTGGCAGTTTTCCCTTAGCCCGAAGTGGCTCGTCCTTGTGGCAATTGCCGTCCTTCTGGCCCAGACCTTCCGCCTGCCGGCCCGGCACGATTACACCCCCTACCGGGAACTGGCCGCCGCCGGCGCCGGCTACGGACTCTTCCCCCTCATCCCCTATGGCCCGAACGAACAAGGGTTCGGCCCGCAGTTGCCGCCGTTCTGGGTATCGCCGTCGCCGTATATCGAACCGGAAACCATCGCCTCCCCGACCCTTCTTCTGGACCGTCTCCTGAATCCGGTCGGTCCGGCGGCGGAAAGCCTCGCCGCCGTCCTCGCCGCCCGGCCCGAGCCAATCGCCGGCGGTGCCGCCACCGCCACCGCCTCTACTTCCAACTACAACGCCACCGACCTGGCGGCGCTCCGTCAGCGGCTGAACACGGTTATCCGGGACGGGAACCTTTACACCGACGCCGTCGGCAGCCAGTACCGGCGGGACATGAACCTTGGACCCTATGTCCAGGCGGCCATGGACGGACGGGATTTGTCCGAGACCGACCGCGAACGGATGAACCGGCTCATAATCGAACGGGCCGTCCCGGGCGCACTCGAATCGGCCCCGGCCGGACGCTGGAAAAAGCCCCGCCACCTCGCCGGCGTCCACGTCTTCGGCACCGACGAATCGAGCCGCGACGTCCTTGTCCGGATGATTCACGGCGCCCGGGTATCGCTGTCGGTCGGTTTCGTCTCCGTGTTCCTTGCCACCGTCATCGGTCTGGTCATGGGTTCCCTCGCCGCCTACTACGGCGGGAAGGTGGACATGATTATTTCCCGGTTCATGGAAATCATGATGTGTTTTCCGTCCTTCTTCCTTATCCTCGCCGTCATCGCCGTTCTCGAACGGCGGTCCATCATCAATATCATGCTCGTCATCGGCCTGACCAGTTGGACCGGCGTGGCCAGGCTTATCCGGGGCGAAATGCTCCGGCAGAAGCGAATGGAATACGTCTCCGCCTCCGTCGCCCTTGGCGCCTCGGACACCCGGACCATCTTCCGCCACATCCTGCCGAACGCCATGGCGCCCGTCCTCGTCTCGATATCCTTCGGCATTACCGGCGCCATCCTCACCGAGGCCGGGCTGTCATTCATCGGCTTCGGCGTGACGCCGCCGACGCCGACCTGGGGGCAGCTCCTGTCCGAAACGCGGGAGTCGCCGCTGGCGAACTGGTGGCTGGCCGTGTTCCCGGGCCTTGTCCTCTTTATAAGCGTCCTCGCCTACAACCTCGTCGGGGAGGCGCTTCGGGACGCCCTCGACCCGCGAACGACGTTATAACAGCCGGTTTTTTCCATTCTCCCCGTGAGCTTCAAAGGATTTTCCATACGCCTTGACAATATCTGCGTGGACTCGACAATATGTGGAATGCCGCCTTGGAGCGGCATTCTTTTTTTACGTGAAGCTGGGTGCAATCCGGTCTTTTTTTCCGACCGGATAGTACCGGACGTAAACCGCTTCCTGACCCGGTGAGGACGCATCTCGTGACGAACCGTCTGTCCCTGTGCCGTTGGTGCCTCGGCCTGATTTTCGCGTGCCTCGTTCCCGTTTTCCGCACCGACGCCGGCGAAGCGATTGTCTATTCGCATTTCGCCAACGCCGGACCGCTCAACCCCCACCTCTATTCCCCGAACCAGATGTACGCCCAGGAACTCGTCTACGAACCGCTGGTCCGGACCGGCGATGCCGGCGACATCGAACCGGCCCTGGCCGAACGCTGGTCGGTGTCGGCGGACGGGCTTGTCTATACATTCCATCTTCGTGACGGCGTCGTTTTCACGGACGGCAGAGCGTTCGACGCCGACGCGGTCGTCCGGAACTTCGACGCCATCCTGGCGAACCGGGCCCGCCACGCCTGGCTTGAACTGGCCAATAAAATCGCCTCCTACCGGGCGGTCGACGATCTGACGTTCGAACTCACCCTGACGGCGCCGTACTACCCGACCCTGAACGACCTCGCCCTCCCCCGGCCGTTCCGTTTCATCAGTCCGGAGGCTATTCCGGCAAACGGCACCAGCGCCCGGGGCATCGACGCGCCGGTCGGCACCGGCCGCTACATCCTGGCTGAGAGCCGCCTCGGCATCCATGATCGGTTCACGCCGAACCCGAACCATTGGAGCGGCGCCCCGGCCGGAAACGACATCGTCGTGAAAATAATCCCGGACCCGATGTCCCGGGCCATGGCCCTGGAGACGGGCGAAATCGACCTGGTCTTTGGCCACGGCCAGATATCCTACGACGTGTTCGCGGCGCTCCGGCGGAACCCGAATTTCGAGACCGCCGTCTCCGACCCAATGGGCACCGTCGCCCTCGCCATCCATACGGGAAAATCGCCCACCGACGACCGGCGCGTCCGGCAGGCCCTCCAGCACATGGTCGACAAGGACGCCATCGTCCGGGGCATTCTCCTTGATTCCCAGCCCCGGGCCGATTTCCTTTTCGCGCCCGACGTCCCGTATGCCGATGTCGGGCTGGTCCCGTACGCCTACGACCCGGACGCCGCTGGCCGCCTTCTGGACGAAGCCGGCTGGCATCGGCGGGGAAACGGCGGATTCCGGGAACGGGACGGCGTGCGCCTCGCCATCGACCTTGTCTATATCGGGAACGACGCCGCCCATAAGGCGCTCGCGGAAACGATCCAGGGCCAGGCGGCACGAGCAGGCGTGTTTATCAACCTTCAG
This sequence comes from Planctomycetaceae bacterium, assembly GCA_021201355.1. Taxonomy (GTDB): domain Bacteria; phylum Planctomycetota; class SZUA-567; order SZUA-567; family SZUA-567; genus JAJBSZ01. The sequence goes on from JAJQFC010000238.1 coordinate 2,902, forward strand.
GGGGTCGAGGAGGATCTGTTTCTTCGCCGCCAGCGTGACGGCGACTTCGGCATGATAATGAGTCCGACCTGGGGTCCGCCGTTCGAGCCCCACACCGTCCTCGGTTCGATGCGCCTGCCGGCCCATGCCGATTTCCAGGCCCAATCAGGGCTGCCGGACAAGGCCGGGATCGACCGGGACATCACAGGAGCGCTCGAAAGCACGGACGAAACGGACCGGGCGGCGGCCATTGACCGCGTCCTTACCATCCTTCACGAGGAGGCGGTTTACTTGCCCATTCACTATACCTGCCTCTTTTATGCCCACCGGACGAGCGTCCTCGCCGGCGTGCACTTCGCGCCGGGCCGGACGCTCATCCCGTTCGAGGACTTTCGAAAACCGGGGTCGCGTCCATGATCCGGTTTATTATAAAACGGCTCCTCGCCCTTGTCCCGGTTCTCCTCGCCGTGTCTGTCGTGGTGTTTGTCCTCCTCCGGACCGGTGAAAACGACCCGGCCATGAGTTATCTCCGACTGTCCGGCATACCGCCGACCGACGACGCCCTCGCCGACGCCAGGATCGCCCTCGGCCTCGACCGGCCCGTCCTTGTCCAGTATCTCGACTGGCTCGGCCGGGCGGTCCGGCTCGACTTCGGCCGGTCCTACGTCACCGGGGCGCCGGTGACGGATCACCTCCTCCACTACCTCCCGAACACCCTGTATTTGGCCGGAGTGTCCCTGTTTTTAACCCTGGCCCTGAGCCTGCCCCTCGGCGTCGCCGCCGCGGTCTGGCGCGGCAAGTGGCCGGATCATCTGACCCGGCTTCTGGCGGCGGTCGGGGTGTCGGCCCCGAGTTTCTGGCTCGGCTTCCTGTTTATCCTGATCTTTTCCGTTAAACTCGGCTGGCTGCCGTCGGTCGGGATAGGCGGTCCGGCCCATGTCATCATGCCGGCGTTTTCCGTGGCCCTCATGTCCATGTGCATCAACATGCGCCTGCTTCGGGGCGGGATGGTGGCGGAGATGTCGTCCCGGCATATACTCTACGCCCGTATGCGGGGGCTGCCTCCCCGGGTGATTGTCGGAAAGCACGTCCTCCGTAACTCCCTCATCCCCGTCGTCACCGCCATCGGCATGCATGTCGGGGAGATCCTCGGCGGGGCGGTGGTGGCGGAAATTGTCTTCTCCTGGCCCGGGGTCGGACGCTATGCCGTCTCCGCCATCTATAACCGGGACTTCCCGGTCATGCAGTGTTTCATCCTGATGATGACGGTCATTTTCGTTTTCGCGAATCTTCTGACGGACATCGCTTGCGCCGCCATCGATCCCCGGATTCGGCTGGACAAAGGAGGGAATGCATGACCGCCCTCCCGCTCTCCGCCGGCCGCCGCCGCGACCCGCTGCTCTGGCTCGCCCTCGGCCTCCTGGCATTCCTCGTCGTCCTTGCCGTCTTCGCGCCGGTCCTCACCCCGTACGACCCGAACGCCATCGACCTCGACAACCGCCTGGCGCCGTTTTCCGCTTCCCACTGGCTCGGAACCGACCACCTGGGCCGGGACGTTCTGTCGCGGCTGATGGCCGGGACCAGGGTTTCGCTCGGGTCCGTCCTCGTTATCGCCGGACTGGTGCTCGGGACCGGATTCGTCGTCGGGTCGGTGTCCGGCTGGCTCGGGGGCTGGGTCGACAGCCTGATTATGCGTATCTGCGAAGCGTTCATGACCTTTCCCACCTTCATCCTCGCCATGTTCCTGACCGGGGTGCTCGGGCGCGGCATGACGAATGTCGTCCTCGCCATCGTCCTCACCCATTGGGCCTGGTATGCCCGCATCACCCGGGGCATGGTGCAGGCGGTGAAGGGCCGGGAGTACATCGCCGCCGCCCGCCTGGCCGGGGGAAGCCGGGCCGGCATCTTTACCCGGCACATCGCGGCGCCGGTCCTGAACCAGATGCTTATCCTCGCCACCCTGGACATCGGGCACATGCTTCTCCACGTTTCCGGACTGTCCTTCCTTGGCCTCGGCATCCAGCCGCCGACGCCGGAATGGGGCGTCATGATTAGTGACGCCCGGCCGCATTTCTGGACCAACCCCGGGCTTGTCATACTGCCTGGCGCCATGATCCTCCTGACCGTCCTTGCCTTCAACATCCCGGGGGACCGCCTCCGGGACCGCCTCGACCCGACCCTGGCGGAGGGCCGCGCATGAGTTGCACGCGACTGGAAATCCGTAACCTGACAGTGGCGCTGGCGGACGGCTCCCGCGTCCTCGTGGACGACGTCAGCCTCGTCGTCCCGGCCGGCGGCACCGTTGCCGTGGTCGGGGAAAGCGGGGCGGGAAAGAGCATGACCACCCGGGCGATTATGGACCTGTTGCCGAACGGCGTCGTCAGGACGGGAGGGGACGTCTTTATTGGCGATCGCCACTTGGGCGGCCTCGACCGGCGAAGCCTCCGGGCGGTGCGGGCCGGCGACCTCGGCGTCGTCATGCAGAACCCGACGAGCGCTTTCGACCCGGTATTCACGGTGGAAAGCCATTTCGCCGACACCATCGCCGCCTCGGGCCGCCGCCTGTCCCGCCGGGACCGGCGCGCCGTCGCCGCCGACGCCATGCGGGAGGCCGGCCTTGCCGAGGCGGAGACGGTCCTGTCCGCCTTCCCGTTCCAGCTCAGCGGCGGCATGCTGCAACGGGTCATGGTGGCGCTGGCGTTGGTCAACAACCCGGAATTCCTCATAGCGGACGAGCCGACCACCGATCTCGACCTTGTGTCCCAGCGCCGCGTCCTCGACCTCCTCCGGGACCGGGTCCGGGACCGCCACCTCGGCCTTCTCCTCATAACCCACGACCTGGCGGTGGCGGCGGCCCTTGCCGAAACGGCGGCGATTATGCGGGACGGAAAAATCGTCGAATCGGGCGCCGTCCGGGATATCCTCGGTAAGCCCGAACACCCCTACACCCGGGAACTGGTCCAGGCCCACCACAACCTCTATTCGCCCCGGTTTGACGCCATGCTCCGGGCCGCCGGCGGAGGGACGCCATGACGAAATCCACCGGCGCCACCGCACCGCTCCTTGAAGTCCGAAGCGTGAGAAAACACTACCGCCGCGGCAGCCTGTTCGGTCGCCGGGACGGCGTCGACGCGGTCGGCGGCGTCAGCTTCCGGCTGGAGGCCGGCCGCTGCCTGGCCCTGGCCGGACCGAGCGGCTCGGGGAAAAGCACGCTGGCGCGGCTGGTCCTCGGCCTCGAAACGCCCGATTCCGGAGAAGTCCTGTTCCGGGGGCAACCCGTCGCCGCCCGGACCGGCCCGTACGCCCGGCGGGCGGTGCAGGCGGTGTTCCAGAATTCACTCGGAGCGGTGAATCCCCGGTTTTCGGCCAAGGACATCATCGCGGAACCGCTCCGGAATTTCTTCCACCTGCGGGGGCCGGCCCTGACGGAGCGGGTCGGCGACCTCATGGCCGAGGTCGGGCTTGATCCGGCCATGATGAATAAATATCCGCACCAGTGGAGCGGCGGCGAGTTGCAACGTCTCTGCATCGCCCGGGCGCTCACTCCGGGACCTGACCTGCTGGTCCTGGACGAGGCGGTCAGTTCCCTTGACATGCTGAACCAGGCGCGGATTATCGAACTCCTGACCCGGCTGCGGCGGGACCGGAAAACCGCCTACCTGTTCATCACCCACGACATGCGGGTGGTGGCGGCGGTGGCCGACAGCCTCGCCGTGATGGACCAGGGGAAAATATGTTACTACGCGGACGATCTCGACGCGGTCGCGGCGGCCGACGCCTTCGACCACTCCGGCGTCTGCCGGGATCTCCTCCTCGCCGTGCCGCCGACCGACGGACGATAGAGTTTGTTGTATTCGTTTTCATGAAGTAATGAGGAATGCCAGAGAATGTCCATCGAAACCGTATCACCCGAAGAACTCGCCATCAGGGAACGCGTCGACGCCATCCTCGCCTCGCTGGATCGGCCCATGGTCGCCCTGTCCGGCGGCGTGGACAGCGCCCTTCTGGCAGCGCGGGCCATGCGGGTCGGCGGCGCCGCCGCCACCCTGACGGGAAAACTCTATCCGGCGACGGAACTGGAACGGGCCCGGGCCACGGCCGAACACCTTGGCATCCGTTATTTCGAAATCACGGTCAACCAGCTGGCCGTACCGGAGGTGCAACGAAACGAACCCGATCGCTGCTACCATTGCCGCCGGGCCGGAATGACCCAACTCCTCGACCTCGCCCGCCGCGAAGGGTACGGTCAGGTGGTGGACGGCGACAACGCCGACGACGCCGACGATTACCGCCCGGGCGTCCGCGCCATGCGGGAACTCGGGTTCCGGGGGCCGTTCCGCGAGGCCGGGATGACCAAGGCGATGATCCGGCGCTGGGCCGCCGAACTCGGTTTACCCACCGCCCGGGTGCCGGCGGCGGCCTGCCTGGCGACGCGAATTCCCTTCGGCACGCCGCTCTCGGACGAAGCGCTGCGCCGCGTCGAACGGGCGGAAGCGGTGGTCGCGGCGGTCGTGCCCGGCCGGGTCCGGGTCCGCGACCTTGGCGGCGTCGCCTGTATCGAGACCGATGCCGTCGACATCGCCGTTTTTCTCCGGGACGAGGTGCGGAACGACGTTGTCAAAAAACTGTCCGCCCTTGGCTACAAGCGGGTGACTATCGATCTGGCCGGATACCGGATGGGCAGTCTCAATCCGGTCGTGTAACCATGACAAAAGAGGAACGGCATGAGTAAACAATCGAAATGCGAACACAACGGCACTGCCGTTCCGACCGTTCGTAACGGCGATGGTCGTTCACCCGCGCCCGCCGGCGCCACCCATCCGGGGGGCCCCCGCGGCGCGGTGGTTGCCCGCCCCGCCGGTGGCCCGGGGGCGCGCGGCGGCGCGGCGGGAGCCATTTTCGCCCTCAGGAAAACGCCCAAGGAAACGCTGGCCGTAGCCAAAGCCCTGGTCAGGCGCCAGGGGTTCGCTCTCGTTACCCGGGCCGACGCCGCCACCTGCGCCCTCCTCCGGAAGACCTGGCCGAGGGGACTGTACGGGAGTCGGAACGGTGCGGCGCTGGTCGGCGTCGTGCCGAAACCGCGGGACGACGCCAGGTACGTCGCCCTCGCCGCCGCCGGAACGTCCGACCTGCCGGTGGTGGAGGAGGCGGAACTGACCCTTGTCTCCCTCGGCATTCCCTGCCGACGCCACATCGATATCGGCATTGCCGGGATTCACCGGTTGTTCGAGCGGCTGGACGACCTGTCCGGGGCGGCGGTCGTCATCACCGTCGCCGGGATGGAGGGTGCGCTCCCGAGCGTCATCGCCGGGCTGGTCAGGGCGCCGGTGGTGGCGGTGCCGACCTCGGTGGGGTACGGAGCGTCTCTCGGCGGCGTCACCGCCCTCCTCGGCATGCTGACGAGTTGCGCCCCCGGCGTCACGGTTGTGAATATCGACAACGGCTTCGGCGCGGCGGTGGCGGCGGCGAAGATGCTCGGGGTCTATGCCGCGCCGCCCGTGACCGGGGTGGCGCCCGATCCGATCCGTTCCATCTCCGGTCCGAAAGCCGGACGCGAATCGGGACGCGCCAGGAGCGGGAAAAAATGAAGCCGCACAAGACCAACGCGGCGCGGCTTCTCGACAACGCCGGCATTCCCTATGAACTGACGCCCTATTCGGTGGACGAGTCGAACCTGTCGGCCGAACATCTGGCGGAACAGCTTGGGCCGGACGGCGAACGGGTCTTCAAGACGTTGGTGCTGCGGGGGGACAACGGCCACTTCGTCTGCGTGATTCCGGTCGGGACATTACTCGACTTCAAGCGGGCGGCGGCCGTGGCCGGCGCCAAACGGGCGGAACTGCTGCCGCTTCGGGATCTTCAGAAAATCACCGGCTATGTCCGGGGCGGCTGTTCGCCGCTGGCAATGAAAAAGCCGTTCCCGACCTGGCTGGACGAGACGGCTTTGCTGTTTGACGATATTTTTGTCAGTGCCGGTCAACGCGGTCTGCAACTCCGCGTCAACCCGGTCGACCTGGCGCGGGCGGCCGGAGCCGGATTTGCCGCGCTTATCAGGTAAGTGTTCAGGATACCCAAAACCGCGGGAGTCGCTGCGTCACGGTGACGTCCACTCACCTCGCATTCATCTGTAAGCCACACGGTCCCGCATTGTCCCTGGCGTTCTTGCAGACATTCAGATGACGATATTGATCCGCCGCATCCGGGCGCGGGGACCGTCGTCTTCCTCGCCTTCCGGAACGGTTTCATCGTCGTCCATTTCCTCGTCGTCTTGCTGCTTTTTCCGCCGCTCGGGCTTCGGCCGTTCTTCATCGTCCCTGATGTTCCGGCCCTCTGATTCCCGGGTGTGGATAACCACCTGGTCCTCCTGGCGGTTCACCTCGTGCTGTTTGGCGACGGCGGCGTTTTCGCTGCCGGCCTTGATGTCTTCGCCGCGCGATTGGGTGTGCTGTACCAGCGAGGTCTTGACCAGGTTGTCCTGTATGGCGGAAAGGCTCATTTTTTTGCTCCATCCTTGGGCAATGTACTTCTCTCCTCCTAGTATATTTGGCGGTTCCGAATCCCGCAACCTTTAGCTAATTATTTTACATCCGGTGGATATTGAACGACTTACATTTGTAATCGAATTCCAGGTCCGCATGAAGTTCAGAAAAAATTTCCGATAATCCTCAAGTCAACCTAAACGCGTCCGCTAATATTGGATGACTTCACTCGGTCACGAAACACAAGCGCGGTACAGGACAGAAAAAACGTGAATGGTCAAACCCCGTCGTCTTTCCGGGCTTTTCACCAGTCACGGAGCAGGCGGAAACCGCCCCGGTTTTCGTTAACGCCACGTCTTTTGAAGGGAAGGCGAGCGCCATGACAATAACCATTCAGGGAAACGGCAAACTTTTCGATATTTCCCAAATTTTCACCGCGATGTCCGGTCGTACCCAGAAGACGACGACATTCAGCTTCTCGACCGCCGGCGGCGGGTCGGGCGGCGCCGCCACCTTCAACATGGACCTGTTCACCCGACAGGATGCCCGCCTGAGCCTCCAGACCGCCGTCCAGAAGGTGCAGCGATCCCTGACCTCGATTAGCGGCAGTGAACCGGTCTACCTCAGGAGCGGCGCCATTGTCGACGTCGAGGCCGGCGTCGTCCTCCGCTACGCCGGCGAAACGGACGACGAAAATCTGACGACACTGACTCCGGGCCAATCGCTCCAGGAAACGTCCGACGATCCGCAGCTCGCCGCCAATCTCGCTCAGGCGAAAGATATTTCGAACCAACTCGGACTCGGAAACGGCAGCACCTGGGGCATGGACTCCATCGCCCGCGATCTCGCCGTCTTCGGCCTCGACTTCACCGCTTTTGAACAGGACCCGGACACCCTCGTCGAGACCATCCGGACAAAATCCCTGGAAGCCCTCGACAAACTCGACACCACCGCCCCGGACTTCGACAGCCGCCGGAACGTCATCACCGGCGCCAGCGCCAGGCTGGTGAACGGCGTCAAGTCGGGAGGCGGCCAGGTCGCCATGGCCAGCGCCTCCCTGAACGCGTCCTTCAATATCAACTCCGTCGTGTCCGGCCTGGCTTCGGCCAATTCCTCTGGCGGCCGGAACACGGTCACCGTCGACGGCAAGCAGCTTGACGCCAGCTTCATCATCGGCGTCGGCAATGTCATCGTCGACCCGCTCGTCCTCGATCTCGCCGGCGACGGCATCGACCTGAAAGGCGCCGAGGACGGCGTCGAATTCGACATGAACGGCGACGGCACCCGCGCCAACATGGGCTTTATCAAGGGTGACGACGCCCTCCTGTTCATCGACAGCCACGGCGACGGCCTCGTCCACGACGGCCGCCAGTTGTTCGGAAATCAGGACGGCCACGCCAACGGCTTCGAAATGCTCTAGAGTTACGACAGTAACGGCGACGGCGTTATCGACGAAAACGACGAAATCTGGGACAAACTCCGCGTCTGGGTCGAGAAGACCGAGGACGGCGTCTGCGAAGAAGGCGAAACGATGAGCCTGAAGGAGGCCGGAATAACCTCCATCAACGTCGGCTACAAGGACGTCCGGGTAGACGACGGCAAGGGGAATCTTATCGGCCAGGTCGGGCAGTTCACCCGGGACGACGGCTCGACCGGCCTCGCCGCCGACGCCTGGTTCCAGACGGCGCCGAAGAGCGATCCGGGTTCGTCCATATAACCTATCAGCCCGGCACCGGGCGTCCGCAGCGCCGCTTGTCAGCGCGGCCATGCCGGATATTCGGGAGCGCCGGGGCACGGCCCGGAAGGGTCAACCTCGCCGGCGGGAAAGCGCTCAATCGCGTTTTCCCGCATCTTCGTTTTTGGCGGGTCAATCCCGGGAGCGCGTCCGCCCGGCCACGGGAGAATCGCCTTGATTTGACAGCCCCTATAGGCTACAAATAGTTGTTGCGTACTGTTGTTACGGCATCGGCCGGGGGTGACGGCGCGGGGCGGGCAGTGGTTCCGGCGCACGACCGGAAGATCGTTTCACTCCGTGAGGATTCACGCACCTTTCCGGGAACGACAGCCGATGAGACGGACAGACCGGTGGTTCCTGACAGAATCATGTAGCGCCACGGCGTCATCTTCATGGTGAGGGTCACGGAGAGACGTTCCACAACCGCTGTGGACGCCAGTTTTGGAACGGCTCAGCCACGGGGACAACCATGGACACCACTGGAGAACCGAAAATAAAGATCCTCACCGACGGGCCGTATCAGGTGGTCGGCGACGTTCGGGTGAACAAAGCCGTATTCGAAACCGACAACCAGGGAAATTCCCTCGCCTGGAAAGTGGAAAAGGAATACACCTCGCCCGGAGAATCGACCTATCTCTGCCGTTGCGGCCATTCGCGGACCAAACCGTACTGCGACGGCACCCACAGCGACGTCGGTTTTTGCGGAGGTGAAAAACCGGAACACAGCAAATTCGCCGAACGGGCTGAGGAATACTCGGGCGGTGGCGTCGACCTGCACGACGACGAAAGCCTGTGCGTCGGCGCCCGATTCTGCGACGTCGGCGAGACCGCCTGGCGCTACGCCCAGGGATCGGCCAATCCGGAGTGGCGCGCCCGCGCCGTTGACGAATACGCGAAATGCCCGTCCGGCCGGCTGGTCGTTACGGAAAAAGACGGCAAACCCATCGAGCCTTTCCTCCCGAAGGAGGTAAGCGTCACCAGTGACCCGGTCGCCAACTGCCGGGGCCCGCTGTGGGTCAAGGGCGGCATACCCGTCGAAGGCCCGCAGGGGGAACAGTACGAAGTGCGGAACCGGGTGACGCTGTGCCGCTGCGGCGAATCGAAAAACCAGCCGTACTGCGACGCCAGCCATTACGAGTGCGAATGCATGAAGGGGATGGACGAGTAACAGCCGTTCACGACCGATTGCGGCAGGTTTCAAAGTTCACCGGTATAACGTCAACGGGCCGTCCGCGTGCGGCCCCGCGACGTTTTGTACCGACTGTCCATGGTGACGCGGCCGCGCCCGACGGGCGGCGCGGGTACGCGTTTAAATCTATCCCACTGCCTGGTACTGCGGAGACCCAATGCGCGAAAACGAACTCCTTGCCGCCCTTCCGGCCCTGTTCCGGACAGACGATCCGACCGTGCTTGTCGGTTCCGGTCCCGACGACTGCGCCCACGTCCGCACCCTGGGCGGATCGGTCCTGTCCGTCAGCACCGACGCGTTCGCCGAAGGCAGTCATTTTCTCTCCGACGCCCGCCCGGAAGACGTGGCCTGGAAAGCCCTCGCCGCCTCCGCCTCCGACCTCGCCGCTTCCGGAAGCCGGCCGCGCTGGGCCGTCGTCTCCCTCGGCATGCGCCGGGGCGCCCCGGAAGGCTGGGCCGAACGGTTCGCCCGGGGTCTCGCCGACGCCGCCCGCGACCTCGCCATCGCCATCGTCGGCGGCGATCTCGTGTCGTCGCACCACACCACCTTTGTCAGCGTCACCGTCATCGGGGAACCGTTCCGGAACGGACCGGTCCTCCGGAGCGGCGGAAAACCGGGAGACGCCCTCGTCGTCACCGGCAGCCTCGGCGGCTCGCTTCGCGGCCGCCACCGCCGGCCGGGTCCGCGCGTGCGGGAAATGGCGGCGCTCCTCGACTTCGCCGACAGCCAGGCCGG
>JAJQFC010000320.1:0-11311 GCA_021201355.1 Planctomycetaceae bacterium
GTTTCGTAGCGGTCCCAGTTGTTTTCCCAATCGCTGTTCTGATTGTCGTTCAGGCGGCGGGTCTGGTTGTCCAGGAACCGGTTCTGGTCGGTCATGAAGCGGTTTTGATCGTTCATGTAGCGGTTCTGGTTGTTGGTGGAATAGTTTGTTTCGAACATGCGGTTCCGGTTGAAGTCGTGCATGTCGGCGTCGGTGCCCGTGTTGACCCAGTTCCGGTTCATGGTTGACTGGTTGTCGTTGTCACGGGAGGCGACGTTCCGGTTCTGGTTCATTTCCCGGGCGAAATCGCGGTCCAACTGGGCGATCTGGTTGTTGATGTCGTTGTACTGGCGGGTGCCGGGAGCGTAGAGCAGCTGGGTGTTTTCGAGCTGGCGGCGCTTGAACGTGTAATTGTCGCGGTCGGCGGCATTGTACAGTTCGCGGTTGGCCTGGTTGATGCTTTGGTTGAGGGCCTGTTCGGCCTGGGGGGTGGCACTGGTACGGCCGACCTGGTGTTCTTCCTGGTTGACGCGGCGAAGGTCGGTCGTCAGGTCGCGGGCCGACTGCTGGAGGTTCTGGTCGATCTGGTTCGAGGCTTCGCGGGCGCGATTTTCATAGTCGTTCGCGACGTCGACCGCGAAGGCGGACCCGGTCACGGTCAGGGCGAACAAGGCGGCGCAGGCCGATTTCGCCACGGTGGCAAAAGCTTTTCCAATCATAATACCTCTCCTGTCGTTACCCGGTCCGGGCGGTGCGCCTCGGGCCGGAATACACTGTTTATTAGTAACCATTCGGGACCACGTTGTTACCCGAATTAACGCTAACAATCAGTGTCGGCGGCGAAATTCGATTCTTCGAGCCAAAACGAAAATGAAGAGGTTTTTGCCCTTTTATGGGCCAATTTATCAATTTTCTATCAGTTTCCGGAGGTGGTTTCGTCCACCCGGGCGAGGGCCGGAAAGAGCTGTTTATTCACTATATAGGTTTCCTTATACATCTGATGAAGTTCGTTGTAGAGCCGGACGTTTTCCGGGTCCGGCGTGTACAGGCATTCGTCGAACCGGACCAGTCGGTCCGCCGCTTCCGGATAACCAGGGTAGATGCCGGCGCCGATGCCGGCGGTTATGGCGGCGCCGAGACAGGCCTGTTCCCTATTAAGGCTCTTTTCAATGGGCTGGTTGAAGACGTCGGCCTGAATTTGCAGCCACAACGGGGAGTTGGCGCCGCCGCCGGAAGCGATGAGGCGGGTGCAGCGGACGCCCATGCCAAGGATGATGTCGAGGCTGTCCCGGAGGGCGAAGGCGACGCCTTCCATGACGGCGCGGAGGAGATTCCGCCGATCGTGGCCGAGGGTGAGGCCAAGGAAGACGCCCCGCGCTTCCGGATCGAAATGCGGCGTCCGCTCGCCCGCCAGGTACGGGAGGAAGAGGAGGCCGCCGCTGCCGGCCGGGACGGCGCCGGCCAGGGCGTCGACGTCCCGGAATGAGTCGAGGTGGAGGACGCGCTCCGCCAGCCACTTCATCGAGGCGCCGGCGGAGAGGGCGGCCCCCATGACGGTCCAGCGTTCCGGGAGGGCGTGGGCGAAGGTGCTGGTGCGGAATTCCGGGTCGTAGAGGGGACTGGCGGAACAGGCGGACATCTGGCCGCCGGTGCCGATGTTCGACGAAAACACCCCCTCCTGGACAATGCCGTTCCCGACCGCCTGCATGCACTGGTCGGCGCCGCCATTGACGACGAGGGTGCTTGTGGACAGGCCGGTGGCCGCCGCCGCCTCCGGGGTGACGGTGCCGAGGACCGCCGTACTCGGAAGGATTTCCGGGAACATCTCCGGGTCGAGGCCAAGGGCGTCCAGGAGCGGGCGGGACCATTGGCGATTGACGTTGTCGAAGGCGGTGGTGCCGGCGGCGTCCGAAAAGTCGGTGGCGATAACGCCGGAGAGGCGGAACTTCAGGTAATCCTTCGGCAGCATGACGCGGTAAATTTTCCCGTACGTTTCCGGTTCGTTCTCCTTCAACCAGACAAGGGAGGCGAGGAGGAAGCCGGTGGCGACGGTGTTCTGGACGGCGCCGCCGATGACGTCGCGGCCGAGGCGGTCGTACATGTCCCGGATGACGTGCTTGGACCGCTGGTCCTGCCAGATAATCGCCGGGCGGAGCGGCTTTCCCGCCTTGTCGACGCACACCAGGCCATGCATCTGGCCGGAGAAGGAAAGGGCGCGGACGCCGTCGCCGGTCACCCGGGCGTCGGCGAGGGAGCGGGATATCGTCGTGAAGGCCATGGCGGCCCAGAAATCGGGATCCTGTTCGGCAAAGCCCGGACGGGGGATGTCCGGCGTGTAGTCAAGCCCGTTCAGGGCGAGGACGGTGCCGTCCGGGTCGACGAGGAGGGCGCGGACGCTGGAAGTGCCGAGATCGATTCCGAGAAGACTGGTCATGCGAATGGGCCTTTCATATGTTTGCTTGCTGACGACTGCCTGGCGACTGTTTCCGGTTGGGCTTGGCAGGCCGAACCGACGGAGACCGTACCGGTCGATGGAGAAATGCCCGGTCAGCGGGCGACCATCAATTTCTTTACCGCCAGCGCCAGGTTGTCGACGGTCAGGGGCATGATGTCGACTTCCTTCCGAATCATTGAATAGGACGCCCCCCAGACCGTGTGGGCGATGGGGTCGTTGTCGGACGGGGTGAACCAGACGAGGCGCTTGTAGTGGTCCCGGAACCGCCTGAGCCAGGTGAGGCCGGTCGGGGTCAGTTCGTGGCCGGGATAGTAGCCGCCGGTGAGTTCCCGGGGGGCCATCTGGGCATCGCCGACGACGATGACCTTGTAGTCGGAATGGAGGTTCTGGAACAGCCATTCCGTCGGGATGGAGTCATTGTAGTCGATTTCCGGCGTCGTGTACATGCGCTTTTTGAAAATGTTATGGAAGTAGTAGACGCGGAGATCCTTGAAGTGGTTCGACCGGTCGACGGCCTGAAACAGGGTGGTCGACAGGTGCATAAACGGCTCCATCGACCCGCCCGAGTCCATGAGGAGCATGAGTTTGACCGTATTTTTCCGGGGTTTTGTAAAAACGAGGTCGAGCGTTCCGGCGTTGTCGCCGGTGGCGCGGACCGTTTCGTCGAGATCCAGTTCCGTCTTCGGGGCGTCGACCCGGCTCGAGAACTGGCGGAGCTTCCGGAAGGCGGTCTGGAAGCTGCGGAGATTGAGGGCGTTGTCGCCCCGGAAATCGCGGAAGCGGCGCTCGCCGGCGACGGCCATGGCAAGGCGTTTCCGGGACTGGCCGCCGACCCGGATGCCCCGGAGGCTTTCACCGTTGTTCCCGAACGGAGAGGCGCCGTGGGTGCCTATCCAGTAGTTGCCGCCGTTGTGTTCCTCTTTCTGCTCGGCGAGGCGTTTCTGGAACATGGCCCGGATGTCGTCGTCGGACCAATGATTGAATTCGTCGTCGCGGCCGAGGTCGGGGTAGTCGTCCGGATTGATGTCCGGGTTGTCGAGCCAGTCCATGAGTTCCTTGGGGAGTTCGTCCGATTCGGCGGCGATGTCTTTGAAGAATTCGAGGAAGGCGCAGTCGAACCTGTCGAAGTCGGCCTCGCTTTTGACGACGATGGTGCGGAGGGAATAGTAGAACTGAGTGAACGAAGGGCCGATGACGCGGTCCCGGAGGGCGCGGACAAGGGTGAGCCATTCGCCCAAGGTGACCTTGAGCCCGCGGGCGCGGAGGAAATAGAAGAATGCTGTAAACATGGTTCGTTGTCCCACCGGGCGGCGCCGGATGTTTCGCGGCGGTGACGGTTCCGGGCTTCAGTCTATGGCGCGGCTCACCCCGTTGCCTGGCTCTCACCGCCGGCGGCGGCGAAGGCCAGTGCGGCTGACACCGTGTTCATGGCATCGCTGTCGGTTGAAAATCGTCAATTGTAATACCGGTCGCAGGTGGCGATGTCGGCGTCCTTCTTCAGGAGCACGCCGATGAACGGCAGTTCCCGGGCGATCCGTTTGACCGGGACGCCGCCGAGTTCGAGGGCGCGAATCCAGTCGAGGAGTTCGGACGTGCTCGGTTTTTTCTGAATCGGGCCGATGCCCCGGAGGCGGTAGAACGCTTTCAGGCATTCGGCCAGGAGAACGTCGTCGACGTCCGGGTAGTGGACGCGGACGATGCGTTCCATCAATTCCTCGTCCGGGAATTCTATATAGTGGAAGAGGCAGCGGCGGAGGAAGGCGTCGGGGAGTTCCTTCTCCGCGTTGGAGGTGATGATGACGACCGGACGCGTCTTCGCCGTCACCGTTTCCCGCGTTTCCGGGATCTGGAATTCCATCCGGTCAAGTTCCCAGAGGAGGTCGTTCGGGAATTCGAGATCGGCCTTGTCGATTTCGTCGATGAGGAGAACAACCTGGCGGTCGGAGGTGAAGGCTTCGCCGACCTTGCCGAGTTTGACGTATTTGGCTATGTCGTCGACGCCGTCGCCGCCGAACTGGCTGTCGTAGAGGCGCTGGACGACGTCGTAGACATAGAGGCCGTCCTGGGCCTTGGTGGTCGATTTGATGGGCCAGACGATGAGGGGCTTGTCCAGGCTCTTGGCTATGGACTGGGCGAGCATGGTCTTGCCGGTGCCGGGTTCCCCCTTAATAAGGAGCGGTTTTTCGAGGGCGACGGCGATGTTGACGGCGTTCAATAAATCAGGGGAAGCGACATAGTCGTCGCTTCCCGAGAAGGCTGGCTGGCCGCCATGGGCGGTGTTTTTCATTCGTACTCCGTGTGGCGATAAGCGCGGCCGGTCGTCGGTGCCGGGCCGCGCGGCTCTTCGCCGGGTTACTGGTACATCCCCTCGGCCCGGCGCTTCGATGCAATGGGCGAAATGCGGCTGTCCTCGACATAGTCGTAGCCGGCGCGCTCAATCTGCCCCTTGATGTAGTCGATATGCGGGCAGCGCGGGCCGTGGGTGCTCGAACGGGTGATGCAGGTGGAGAGGTGCACCATGACGTCCCCCGGCTCCCGCTGCTCCCGCTTTTTCAGGTTCTTCGTGATGTTCTTCAGTTTGCGGAGGGTGGCCCGGCCGGGACAGCCGCCGCAGGATATGGACATGTACCGGGTGCCTTCCGGATAGCCCTGGAACGCGTCCAGGCGGGCGTTGAAGGCGTGTTCACACATAAATCCGGAACAGACCTCGTGGACCGCTCCGTCGCACTGAATGACGACCACCTGTTTCTTGTTCGTTACATCCGCCGGCATTTTCTTCTCCTTGTGGGAATGGACTCGGGCGCGACCCCGAACGAATACAGCGGGTTTTTAACGACGCGTCAAATTCCCGTGTACTCGTTGGAGGTCAGTATACCGCCGGAGTCCCTGACTTGCCGGAGAAAAAACGGCAGAAGATGATTCGGCGGGAGCGGTTACTTGCTGCCGTCGGCGATGCCGAAATCAACCACCTCGAACTCGGAGGTGCCGTCGCCCCGGACGAGCTTGAGAACGCCGTAGACGGGGATTTCCGGGCTCAGGTACCAGGTCCGGAGCAGGCGGTCGCCCTTGTAGACGTCGATGATGCTGACCTCGGCTTCGCCGCCCTGAATAATGGCGGTGCCGCGGCGGCGGCCGAAGCTGTCGCCCTTTTCGCCGTCGCGCTCGGCCGGCGGTTCGACAAACTCTTCGCCGATGGTCTGGGAGACGCGGCGGGAGTCAAGAATCTTGCCGTCGAGGTAATGCTCGGTACGGATGGAGATCTTGCCGTCCGGGGACGACCCTTCCCGGTCGAGGATGGAGACGCGCTGGTTGCGGCCGTCGCGAAGGCGGAACTCGACCCAGTCGCCGGTGACGGCGGTGGCAAGGCCGTTCGGGATGGTGACTTTCAGATAGCGCTCCGCCGCCCGGGCGCCGGTGACGGCGAACAAGATAACGACGGCGACGGCGCAGGAACGGGCAAAACTTCTGGACATTTCGTTTTCTCCTCACTGTATTGGTGGACAAGAGGCCATATGTACCACGAACCGGACGGCCGGGCAAGTCCTTTTCAGGGACGGGATGCCGTCAATCCGCCGTGAATCCGTTCCTTATCATTCGGGAATGGACAGCCGGGCGGCGTCAGGCTGTTGCATTTTACCGGCAAATGCCGATTATTGCCTTATACGGGGCGGGGAAGAAACCATACCATAGGGACACCAATGCGCACACCCACCAGGAAGACCACGGGCGGCACGAAAAGTAAACCTGCCAGCGACACCCGTTCATCAACACAAAAACAACACGCCACGACCGCCCGCCGCTCCGGAACGGCCGAATCCAATCCGTCCGGCCGGTACGACGTCGCCGTCGTCGGGCTTGGCTATGTCGGGCTGCCGCTGTGCGTCGCGTTCGCCCGGAAAGGCATGCGGGTGCTCGGCTTCGACGTCGATGCGGCCAAGGTCGAGCGGTTGAACGGCGGGGCGTCGTATATCCGTCATATCGGGAAAAAAGACGTCCGGGCCGTTCTGGACGCCGGGGGCAGGGCGACGGCCAGTCCGGCCGACTTGTCCGGCGCCGACGCCATCCTCATCTGCGTTCCGACGCCGCTCACGAAAAACCGGGAGCCGGACATGCGCTTTGTCCGGGCCACCGGGGAAATGTTGGCCGGGGTGGTCCGGAAGGGGCAACTGGTCGTCCTCGAGTCGACCACCTATCCCGGGACGACGCGGGAAGTGTTGCTGCCGGCCCTGGAAGCGAGCGGCCTCAAGGGCGGGCGCGACTTCAACCTCGCCTATTCTCCGGAGCGCGAAGACCCGGGGAGCGCCGGACATTCGGCCCCGGAAATCCCCAAGGTGGTGGGCGGCCTGACGCGACGCTGCCTCGAACGGGCGGAACGGCTGTACCAGGCCGTCGTGCCCCGGACGGTGCCGGTGTCGTCTCTTGAAGCGGCGGAAGCGACGAAGCTGATGGAAAACATTTTCCGCTGCGTCAATATCGCCCTCGTCAACGAGTTGAAGCTGGTGTTCGACCGCATGGGGATTGACATTTGGGAGGTGGTGAATGCGGCGAAGTCGAAGCCGTTCGGCTTTATGCCGTTCTATCCGGGGCCGGGGCGGGGCGGGCATTGCATTCCCATAGATCCGTTTTACCTGACGTGGAAGGCGCGGGAGTTCGACTGTTCGACCCGGTTTATCGAGCTGGCCGGGGTGGTGAACGTCGCAATGCCCGAATACGTGGTGGAACGGACCGCCGACGCCCTGAACGACATGGGGAAATGCCTCAAGGGAAGCCGGGTGCTCCTCCTCGGGATGGCGTATAAAAAGGGCGTCGACGATATCCGGGAAAGCCCGAGTCTGAAATTAATGGAACTGTTCGAGAAGGCCGGGGCGCGGGTGGACTACCACGACCCGTTTGTTCCGAAGCTTCATAAAATGCGCCGCTACGATTACCGGAAACAGTCGGTGCCGCTCGATGCCAAAGGGCTGGCGAAATACGCCGCCGTCGTCATCGCCACCGATCACGACGAGGTCGATTACCGGTTGGTCGGGGAACGGGCCAAACTGGTGGTCGATACCCGGAACGCCATGGCGCGGGTCGGACGCTGCCGGGCGGTGGTGCGGAAGGCGTGACGGCTGGGAACGGTTCCAAAATGCTGGAACCTTCTAGACATGTCCGGGTCCATTTGTCGGTTCGATTTTTGCGCCGCGAAAAACCGTGTCGACAATTTCCGCGTCGACGGTGCCGGAACTGATGTCGGCCAGGTCGAGGCGGAGGCGGTCCGTGACCGCGACCGGGACGAGGGCCTCAAGAAGGACATCCTTGCCGAAATCGGCGTTTTCGACCACGCCGCCGACCTCTGTGACGCGGCGGCGGACCACTTCGTACAGACCGTATTCGCAGGGAATGAGCACCTGGTGCCAGCGGCGCATGCGGGCAAGGCCGGCGGCGTCCAACGCCAGTTTCGCCGCTCCGGAGTAGGCCCGGACCAGGCCGCCCGCTCCCAACAGCACGCCGCCGAAATAGCGGGTGACGACGCAGAGGACGTTTTCCACCGCCTGGGCCTGAAGGACGTGGAGGGTCGGCTGGCCGGACGTGCCCCGGGGTTCGCCGTCGTCCGAATAGCGCACCGGGCCGCGACGGATGACGTAGGCGTAGACGTTATGGGTGGCGTCCCAGTATTCCTTCCGGAGGCGGAAGAGGTGGTCCTGCGCTTCGGATTCCGAGTCGACCGGGAAAATGCGGGCGGTGAACTTCGACCGCTTTTCCACCAGCGTCGCCTCGCCCGGACCGGCGGGGACCAGGTATTCCTCGTCTGCGTCGGTCATGTCAGGTCTCCGTTGCGGGGTGTCCGTGGTTCATTTCTCGCCGGTTTCAGTCGTCTTTCCTTCATTGTTTCAATGGTTGTTTTACGCCTGGTTCAGGCCCCGGCCGGGGGCCAGGGGTAGGCGGCGGCGTCGGGGTCGTCCGGGCCGTAGAGGGCGCGGACGACGGCGCGGACCGCTTCCTCCGGGAGGTTACGGCCGGTCCAGAGGTGGAACTGGCGATCCCCCTGTCCCAGAAACATGTCGAGGCCGGTTATGGTTGCGAGGCCGGCGGCGGCGGCTTCCCGGATGAGCCGGGTGCGGAGCGGGGTATAGACCGTGTCGTAGACGATGGCCTGGCGGCCGGCCATGAAGTCGGCGGGGTACGGGGTGTCGGCGACGCCGGCGCCGGTCATGCCGAGGGGCGTCGTGTTGACGATGAGGTCCGGCACGACGTCGCCACGGTCCTGCCAGGGGCAGGCGGTGAAACCGAATTCCTCGGCGAGGCGCGGGGCGGTCTCGCCGCTCCGGCTCGTTATGACGACGGTTCCGACGTTCCGTTCCTGAAGGCCGACCGCCACCGCCCGGGCGGCGCCGCCGGCCCCGAGAAGGAGGACGGTGCTCCCGGGTCCAAGGGGGACATTCCGGAGCGGGAGGAGAAAACCGTCGACGTCGGTGTTGTCGGCGAGGATGCGGTCGTCTTGGCGGATAAGGGTATTGGCGGCGCCGATGCGGCGGGCGCGTTCGGTGGCGTCGTCCGCCAGGGCGAGGGCGGCTTCCTTGTGGGGAATCGTTACCGAGGCGCCGTCGATGCCGAGGGTGTGGACAGCCATGAAAAACCGGGCGGTGACGCCGGTCGGTATTTCCCAGGCGAAATAGACGCCGGGATGGCCGATGCGGCGAAAGCCGGTGTTGTGGAGGAGCGGGCTCAGGCTGTGGGACACGGGCGATCCGATTATCCCGTAGATGTGCCGGGGCAGGGCGGTTGGGTCGGTCATGCGTTTTTCCCATGAAAAATCCCCGGGACGGCTGCGGACGGCAACCGGTCCCGGGGGAGGTTATGAACGAGGGGAACCTTAACGGTTCACGCCACTGGAACCTGTTTCCTAACTGGTCTCGCCGTATACTTCGTCAAATCCGGCTCTCGCGTATTTTTCGCCCCAAAATCGGGCGAAAATACGCCTGCCACCGGCAATTCCACGTCTCCGACTGACGATACCAGGTATAAAACAGCTTCTCGAGTATATCACCGCTCCCATGCGGGCGCAATGGCCGCGCCTACGAGTGCCGGGTGCGGAAGCGGTAGATGGTGGTCTGGTTGTACGTTTCGTTCGGCCGGAGAATGACGTTGGCGAAGTTGACGTTGTTGATGGCGTCCGGGTGTTTCTGCGCTTCGAGGCAGAAGCCGTAGCGTTTTTTATAGACCGTGCCGCCGATGCCGACGTCGCTGCCGTCGAGGAAGTTTCCGATATAGAACTGCATGCACGGCTCGGTGGTGGCGACCTCGAGGAGGCGGCCGGTGGTCGGTTCGAAAACTTCGACAACCCATTCTGGACCTTCGATTTTTTTGTCGAGGACGAAGTTGTGATCGTACCCTTCCGGGATTTCCGCGAGGTCGCGGCCGATGGCCTTCGCTGTCGTGAAATCGAGGGGCGTGTCCTTGACCGTGAGGATTTCGCCGGTGGGGAGGAGGGTGTCGTCAATCGGGGTGTAGTACTCGGCCCGGATCTGCACTTCGTGCTTCAGGACGTCGTCGGTGCAGCCGTTCAGGTTGAAAAACTCGTGGTTCGTCAGGTTGACGATGGTCGGCTGGTCCGTCGTCGCCTCGTAGGTGATGCGGAGTTCGCGCTCGTCGATTTCGTACCAGACCGTGACCTTGAGGCTGCCGGGGTAATTTTCCTCGCCGTCCAGGGAGAGGTAGTCGAGGCGGAGGCGGTTTTTCTCGATGGCGGCGTCCCACAGTTTGACATTGAAACCGTTTTCGCCGCCGTGGAGGTGGATGCCGTCCGGGCCGGTGTAGAGCTGGTACTTCTTGCCGTCGAGGCGGAAGGTGCCGCCGCCGATACGGTTGGCGACGCGGCCGATGAGGGCGCCGAAATAGGTGCGCTTCGCCAGGTAGCCGGCGAGCGTTTCAAAGCCGAGGCCGATTTCGCCGATGTTGCCGTCCTTATCCGGGACGCGAAGCGATGTGATAATGCCGCCGTAGTTCGTAATGTCCGCGCTGACGCCGGCGCCGTCGTCAAGATGGAACAGTGAAACCGGGCGGCCGTCCGGAAGGGTGCCCCATTCTTTTTCGGTTATTGCCATATTGTCTCCTCTACCTCACCGTGTGGAAATCAAATAAACGAAATTAATCCTCGTGAGAACTTTGTAAAACTCTTTTGCTAATCCAAGAGAATAACAGATAATCAGACATAAATAAAAGTCATATTTTGCTGGAAAAAAGTGCATGCAATTGTTGGAAAAAGGCGTTGCGAACCGATTTGAAAGTGTTATACTGCAATTGTCGAACAGAAACACTAAAGACAACAAAACCCACATTTAAGCATTATTTCACCGAGAACCGCTTCCTCGACACCCTGCGACTTGTACCTAACACGGCGAAGACCAGCACGAGTTCGATTTTCCAGGCGTCTAACCAACTTTAAGCGGACGAGAGTTCGGAAAAGGGCGTTTCCTCCGTTTCCGCCATGGTTTACGGCGTTCGGTTCTTAAACGCCTGCGGTGATTCTCCGGTCTTCTTCTTAAACAGGCGCGAGAAGTAAAACGGCGAATCGAAGCTGAGGCGGTAGGACGTCTCCTTCACGGACAGGCCGGACTGGAGAAGGGTTATCGCCGCTTTTATTTTCTTGTCAAGGTAATACTGGTGCGGGGTCATGCCGGTGGCGCTGTGGAAGAGGCGGGAGAATTTGTCGTAGCGCATGCCGGTCATGTCGGGGAGGGTTTTAAAGTCGACCTCGCCCTCGACGTGGTCGTCCAGGTAGGCGAGGATTTTGGCGACGGCGTCGTCGGCGGCGGGTTCGGCCTCGACGGCGGCGGTTTTGTCCAGGACGAGCATGCGGCCGAGAATGCGGTTGATGACGCCGCCGAGAAGCTG
>JAJQFC010000320.1:11321-12876 GCA_021201355.1 Planctomycetaceae bacterium
CGCCGCCGCCGCGGCTTTTCCCCCCTCCCGTCCCGTGCCCCCTCTCTGTGGTTTTTTCCCCCCCCCTTCTCTCTGCGACTTTATCGCCGGTGAATGGCGGCCCATCGCCACCCGGCACAACTGGCCGAAATCGTCCGACAGGCCCTGGTAGAGGCCGACGCGGGCGGGGTGGTTCTTCCGCCTGAAGGCGTCCTCGGCGATGAGGAACTGCGGGTACGACCCGTCGCAACCGACCCAGAACTCGCTCCAGCCCTTTTCTGGGTCCGGGGCGTACGAGTGGTAGACGTTCGGGTAGAGAAGGAGGGCGGTGCCGGCGCTGACGCGGAAGTTGTCTCCGGCGGAATTCCTGTACCAGCCGGAACCGGAGTCGATGTAGACGAGATGAAGTTCGTTCAACTGGCGGCCGGTGATGACTTCCTTGTACACGACCGGCAATTTCTCCGGGTACGGCGGATAGGCGGTATGCGGCGGCGAAAACACCCGGCCCATGTCGATGCACCGCGAACCGCAACTCGGTTCCCGTTTATAATTGAAATACTTGACGAGGGCGTTGATGTCTTCGATTTCGAGATCGATCATGCGCAGTCTCCGGAGAGTACTGGTATCCATACTTCAGTATACCGGGGGACGGCACTTCACGCAATTATATTCGGTCCGGGTTGGACCGGGTCTCCCGGGCGGACAGCGGCGGGACGCCGTTGCATGAACCGCGGGGCGGCGGAATTCGGGATGAATCCGGGGCTGTCCGGCAACGCCCGGTAAAGAGGCCCGTTGTTACATTCGGAGTCAATCGCGCGTGGCGCGATCACGTATTGGGTGTGGTTTTGGGAAATTCCATTTTTAAAGGAGAGTCGAATGAAAAAGGCACTCGCATTGTTGGTGGCGTTCGCCATCACCGCCGGCACCGTCATGGCCGGGCAGATCACCGTCGGGTTCGCCCAGTTGGGCGCCGAATCCATGTGGCGCACCGCAAACACCGACTCCATCAAGGGTGAGGCGGCAAAGCGCGGCATCAACCTCGTGTTCTCCGACGCCCAGCAGAAGCAGGAAAACCAGATCAAGGCGGTACGGTCCTTCATCGCCCAGGAAGTCGACGTCATCGGCCTGCCGCCGGTGGTGAACTCGGGCTGGGAACCGGTTCTCCGTGAAGCCCGCGACGCCGGCATCCCGGTCATCCTCGCCGACCGCACCGTCGATACCTCGGACGACAGCCTGTACGTCTCCTTCATCGGCTCCAACTTCATCCAGGAAGGCGAAAACGCCGGCAACTGGCTGGTCCGCGAGCTCATGGGCCGCTACGGCGAAGTGTCGGGCGAAGTGTTCGAACTGGTCGGCACCGTCGGCGCCGCCCCGGCCATCGACCGGAAGGCCGGCTTCGAAAAAGTCATCGCCAACCACCCGCACCTCAACATCGTCAAGTCCCAGTCCGGCGACTTCACCCGCGCCAAAGGCAAGGAAGTGATGGAAGCGTACATCAAGTCGCCTGCCTGGGCCAACGCCAAGAACAAAAAGGTCATTTTCGGCCACAACGACGATATGGTCCTCGGCGCTATCC
>JAJQFC010000260.1:0-6356 GCA_021201355.1 Planctomycetaceae bacterium
TACCCCCCGCCCTGCCCCGGCAGGAACCGGTCGACGCAGGAAAGAATGCCGAGTGACACCGACCGTGACAGCCCCCACGGCGCCCCCATAGCCATCACGAACTGCCCTTCCTCGAGAACGCTCGAGTCGGCCAGTTCGGCGGCGGGGAAGACTTCCCCGTCCGATTCGAGCTTCAGGAGGGCGAGGTCCGTGTCCTTGTCGACGCCGACGATATGGGCGCGGACGGCCCGTCCGTCGTAGAGGAGGCAGCGGATTTCGATGGCCTTGTCGACGACGTGCCAGTTCGTGACGATTTCGCCGTCCGGCGAGATGATAACGCCGGACCCGGCCACCTGGGCCTTTTCCTTTTTCCCGGCGTCGTACCGTTCCGTAATCGGCATAAGGAAGACGACGGACGGAAACACCCGGCTTTTCGCGTGGGAGATGACGACGCGAAAATCGGCCAGGTCGAGGTTGGCGGCGGCGAGCGACTCGGCCGCGGCGGCGGCGTTCCGGACCGGCGTCCCGGCGGCGAAGAGGAGAAGGCACACCGTCAGGGCGACGGACAAGCGAAGCGGCTTGGACATGGCGTCCTTTCATAATACGGAAACCCGTCAGCGGGCGCGGAAGGCGGACTGACGGGTGAAATAGCCTGTCGACAGACAAGGTCGGAAAACGGTCCTCAGTGTAGTGTCGTCAAAGCCGGTGCTCCTCTTTGGCCTTGAGGATGCCTTTTTTAATCTCGGCCGCGATGTCCGGGTTGGCGGCGAGGAATTCGGCCGCCTTTTCCCGGCCCTGCCCGAGCCGGGTCTCCCCGTAGGACAGCCACGACCCGGACGCGGACACGATGTTCCGCTGAACCCCGAGGTCGATAATCTCCCCTTCCCGGAAAATCCCCTTGTTAAAGATGACGTCGAACTCGGCCTGCCGGAACGGCGGCGCCACCTTGTTCTTCACCACCTTGACGCGGACGCGGTTCCCGCGCGCTCCGTCCGCGCCTTTGAGCGTTTCGATGCGGCGGATGTCCAGCCGGATACTGGCGTAAAACCGGAGCGCCCGCCCGCCCGGCGTCACCTCCGGGTTCCCGAACGTGACGCCGATGGACATGCGGATTTGATTGATAAAAATAATCACCGCCTGCGACCGGTTGACGACGGCCGTCAGCTTCCGGAGCGCCTGGCTCATCAGCCTGGCCTGGAGGCCGACGTGGGTGTCCCCCATCTGGCCGTCCAGTTCCGCCTTCGGCGTCAGGGCGGCGACGGAGTCGACGACGACAACGTCAACGGCGTTCGATTTGACGAGCATTTCGCAGATTTCAAGCGCCTGTTCCCCCGAGTCCGGCTGGGACACGAGAAGGCTGTCCAGGTTGACGCCGAGGCGCCGGGCATAGGCCGGGTCGAGGGCGTGTTCGGCGTCGATGATGGCGGCGGTGCCGCCGGCGGCCTGGGCCGAGGCGATGGCGTGGAGGGCGAGGGTGGTTTTGCCGGACGACTCCGGCCCGTAGATCTCGACAATCCGTCCCCGGGGAAACCCGCGTCCGCCCATCGCCAGGTCAAGCCCGAGCGATCCGGAAGGGATGGACGGGATGGTGTGATCGGTCGTCTCGCCGAGGCGCATCACCGCCCCGGCGCCGAACTGTTTCTGAATCTGTTCCAATGCGGCATCGAGGCCGTGCTTGGAGCCGGCGGCGCTCTTACCCTGGTTTTTCGCCATGGAAATCCTTACGCAAAAATTCACGGTCGCCGTAACCCCTTTCGGGAACGGCGAAAATAGGTCGATAATTGTACCATGGGAAAAGAGGCGCGGCAAGACCCGCACGCCGGGGCGTGACGATCACCCCCGTGGATATGATCCGAATGAGTCCGTGGCTGTTATCCGAAGCGGTACGGCGTCCGCGTCGAAAACCGGTCCGCCGCCCGCCGTCCCGCCGTCCGGAAAATGCCGTCAAAACGCTGAAAAACGCCTACCCGGCGCCGTTCCCGGTCGTGGCGCCGTTCCCGTTCGCGGACCCGTCCGCAGCGCCGTTCCCGTTCGCCGTTCCGTTTCCGCCGTTCGCCGGGAGGGGCTCCGGTTCCGGGTCCCGCAAACGCGGCAGTTCGGCATACGGCCCGGTCCGGGTAATGTTCCGGGGCAAGTCCTGCATGATGGACAGCGGGCCCTTGACCGTGTCCTTGATCTGCCCCTCCACCGCGCTGAACCGGGTGGCGACGCCCATGTAGAGCATCTTTTTCACATTGATCTGGTTGACCATGCCGACCTGGTTCCGGCTGTCGATGCGGGACCGTTCCTCGAGAAGTTCGACCAGGAGCTCCCGGAGTTCCCGGAGTTCCGACATCAGTTCCGCCAGCATCACCTTCTGCTCGCTCCCGAGCCGGGCGGTGATGACCTTGTCCGAAAACAGGGCGTCGAGGATGACCCGGGCCGACTGCACCCGGTCCATATACTCCGCCACCTGCGCCCGGATGTCGTCCTTCCGGTTTTCCTCGGTCCAGTTCAGGCCCGAACTGACCCAGGTCAGAACGCCCATGTCGGACCCGAGGGTGTCGGCCTCGACCCCCTGGAACCCGACCACCTCGCCGCCGATGATGGCCCCGTTCGAGACGGTGACGCGGCCGAGGGACTTGACGCTCGAATTCATGATTTCCTTGGTGACGTTGACGTCGCCGGAGGCCTCGACCGTGGCGTCGTCAATATAGTGGACGGTAAGCGACTTGCAGGTGATGACGGCCGCGTTCCGGCCCTTGATGCCGCCGGTTATTTTGACGTCCCCCTCCGACGTAATCCGCCCCGCCCCCATGTCGCCCTGGAGTTCGACGCCGCGTTTCGCGTTAATGTAAAACCCGTCGAGGAGGGAGCCCTTCACCGTCACCTTGCCGACGAAGTCGACATTGCCGATGGAATAGTCGATATCCCGGGAGATTTCGAGAAGCGGGGAAATACTGATGACGTCGTTGTCGAAGACGACCCGGCCCTCGACTTCGCTGGTGAAATCGCGCCCGTTCGACGAAATAAGGATGCCCGGCCCCGGCCGAATCTGGAGCGGTTCGCCGCTCTGGGCGGCGATTTCCTGGCCGAACACGTCCCAGCCGGACCGCCCCGGCCCGGGCGGATGGATGAAGGCGACGCGCTGGCCGACAAAGCAGTTTTCGATCAGGTTGAGTTGTTTGTAGTCGATGCCGCCTCCGGCGTCCGAGTCGTAGCGCGCTTCCATGGAGGTTGGCTGGACGTGGAATTCGATAAAGCCGTTCTCGCCCTTCCGCATCGGCTCGCCGCGGGCGATTTCGAAGAATCCGTTGAACGGTTCCGGCCCGTTCTGGGTGACGACGAAAAGGGCGATGCCTTCGTCTATGAGGCCGTAGATGACGCCGGCGCCGGCGATGATGGCGACGATCTTTTCCCGCGTCAGGCCGCTGAAGGCGGGGCCGGGGACGTACTTCAGGTAGGCGTGCATGCCGTCCAGGGAGCTGGCGAGGTGGGCTTCCCGGTCGGCGTTCCGGTCGTAATAGACGGTGCGGAGCGGCAACGGTTCCCCGTTGCGCCCAGCCACGCTGAGATCGGAAACTGCCTGTTCGGTCCCTTCCGCCATCTTCCCTCACATGGGCACTGGAACACGCGCCCATGCTCGACCGGCAGACGGCCTCCGCCGAATCTCGGGGAAACCGGGTGTAGGGGAGTTGGCGCACGTATCCGTCCTGTCGAGGCCGCGGCCTCGGTGGTAGCGTGCTGTCGTACCTGGCGCGGTCCGCCGCCCGCCCGGACGAACCGGAGTGGCGGACCCTGTCGCGCCGAAAAAAACAATGGCGACGCGCATCCTTCCGCGCCGGTCGCCGAACCGCGTTCCCGCGTCGGGAGCGGGCCTACACGTCGCCGATCAGCCCCGCCTCCTGCCACCGTTTCAACCGGTCGCGGAGCGACCGTTCGCTGATGGACAGGGCCTCCGCCGACTTCGCCCGCGCTCCGCCGAAATGCTTCAGCGTCTCGACGATGAATTCCCGCTCGACATCCTCGAGCGGCCTCGGAACAAACGGCCCGGCCTCGCCGCCGCCGGCCCCGGCGGACCCGCCCGGCCCGGTCCGGCCAAGCGCCCTCATGGCCGATTTAGGGAGCGCGTTCTCCACCTGCGCCGCCTCGATAACGTCCGAACGGCCGAGGACGATGAGCCGTTCCATAATGTTTGCGAGTTCCCGGACATTCCCCGGCCAGTCGTAGCGGGTGAGAAGTTCCATCGCCTCGTCGGAAATTTCTCTGACCCTGACACCCTCTTCCTGGCGGTAGCGTTCAAGAAAATGCCTGGCCAGGGCCGGAATGTCCGTCTTCCGTTCGCGGAGCGGCGGCAGTTCCACCGAAATGACGTTGAGGCGGTAATACAAGTCCTGGCGGAACGACCCGTCCTCGACGCTCTTCTCAAGATCCCGGTTCGAACTGGCGAGGATGCGGACGTCGACGGAGATGGTCTCGGACGACCCGACCCGCTCGAACTCCTTTTCCTGGAGGACGCGGAGAAGCTTCCCCTGGAGCGCCAGATCCATTTCGGACACTTCGTCAAGGAAGAGCGTTCCGCCGTCCGCCATTTCGAACCGGCCGATGCGGCGCTTGTCCGCGCCGGTGAAGGCGCCCTTTTCGTGGCCGAACAGTTCCGACTCGAGAACGCCCGCCGACAACGCCGCGCAGTTCACCTTGACGAGGGGCTTGTTCCGGCGCGGGCTCTGGGCATGGACGGAGCGGGCCACCAGTTCCTTGCCGGTGCCGGACTCGCCCCGGATAAACACGGTGGCGGAGGTCGGCGCGGCCTGGCGGATTTCCTCGAACACCGCCTTCATCGCCGGGCTTTTCCCGACAAAGTCGCCAAGACGGAACTTCTTGGCCAGTTCGTCCTTGAGGTATTCGTTTTCCGTGAGAAGCCGGTGGTGTTCGAGGGCGCGGTTGACGACGAGGTCGATTTCCTCCGCCTTGAACGGCTTCATGACATAGTCGAACGCGCCCCGCTTCATGGCGAGAACGGCGGTTTCAATGGTAGCGAAGGCGGTCATCATCACGACCGGCAGGTTCGGGTCGAGGCGCTTCGCCTCCTGGAGAAGTTCCATCCCGTCCATCTCCGGCATCCGCATATCGGTGAGGAGAAGGCTGGCCGATCCGTCCGACACCGCCGCCAGCGCCTCCGACGCCAGGCCGAACCCGACCACCTGCAATTCCGGCCGGGACAACGCCTCCATCAGGCTGTCCCGCATGAATTCGTCGTCGTCGACAATGACAATCTTGTCCTTCGCCATCCACCGTCTCCGTTACCCGAAAACCGAAACCCTGTATTTATGAAACCGAACCGTACGGCACTTCTCCCGCCGGGATTGGTTCTTTAGAAAAACCAAATTTGCTCCGGCATTGGCCGGTCTGTCTGACGATGCCCGGTCGGGCCAGGTCTTTTTTTCACCGCGCCTGATCGGCCTACGAACCGGCGTCTCTTCGCCGAAAACCGGTACAGGCTGTAATCGGTCAGGCCCTAAACCTGCGGCGGCGCCGTTCCATACTGTCGAAGTTACGCAGCCAAACCAGGCGGAAACTGGGCCGCCGGCGGTCCGTTCCCCACTCCGTCCTGAAAAAAACAACGTCGCATCCCTAATACTAACTGACTCCCGCAAGGCGTCAAGTCAGGAACAAGGAATATCCAACCCGTTGTCAAACACCCGAACCGTACCCGCCTTACAGCGGCAACGGCCCTGTTTCCGTCACGACACGGCTCCGGGCAACACAAACGTCACCACCGCCCCGTTCGGCTGGTTGTCCCCGACGTCGATGGTGCCGCCGTGGTCCTGGATAATCTTGTGGACAATGGCGAGGCCGAGGCCGGTGCCGTCTTTCCGAAGGATGAAGAACGGGTTGAAGACCTTGTCCTTGGCCGAGTCCGGTATTCCCGGCCCGTTGTCCGCGAAAGATAGTCTGACCCCGCCGTCGGAACCGTCCGGCCGGGACGACGCCGTTACGCCGACGGTGAGGACGCCCCCTTCCGGCATGGCCTGGACCGCGTTCAGGACCACGTTCAGCCCGGCCTGGACCAACTGGTCCGGATCGACCAGGCGCGGCGGATCGTCTGCCGGAATATCGAGGCGGACGGGGATACGTTTCGCCTCAATTTCACGGCCCGCCATGTCCACCGCCCCCCCCCCCTGACGACACTGAGGAGCTGGGCCCGGCGCATCTGCGGCGGACGGCTCCGGGTGAACGTCAGCATATCCGTGACGATGCGGTTCAGGCTGGCGGCGGCGGCGATGATTTTCTTGCAGGTGGTGTTTTCCGGGCTGTCTTCCGGGAATTTCCGGCCGAGGTTCGACGCGTACAATTCGCTGCCGCCGAGGGGATTACGGTAGTCATTTGCGCCGCCG
>JAJQFC010000260.1:6366-12864 GCA_021201355.1 Planctomycetaceae bacterium
ATTTCCGTCAGTTCGGAAAAGATGAGGACGGCCCCGACGTTTTTCCGCTTCCCGTCCTCGGACTCGCTCATGATCGGGCTGGCTGACGCGGAAAAGTAGCGGAGCCGCCCGCCGTGGTCGGCGATGCGCATTTCCACGCCCCGGAACGACCGCCCTTCCTGGATGGAGCGCATGAGCATGAGGGCGAAATCCCGGCAGGCGCCGCCGAGAAGATCCGTTATGACCATCCCCTCCGGATCGTCCGGCACGGTGGCGGCCAGTTCCTGAAGAACGTTGGCGGCCGGATTCCACGCCATCACCCGGCGGCCGAGATCGATGGCGATGATGCCGTCGGCCGACGACTGGATAATGCCGGCCAGGTAGTTCTTGAGGGACGACACCTGCGTCACCGTCTCCGAAAGTTCCCGGTTTTTCTCCTGCAACTGCCCGGACAATTGCATGACCTGGGCCTGCAACAGTTCGTGCGACCGCTGGAGGTCGGCGGTGGCGTCGGAGTAGGCCTGGATGATTTCGGCCAGTTCCAGTAAATCCGCCGGCGCCGAAGGCGGACCGGCGGGGACGTTGTCGTGATTGTCCGAGGCCATGCCTAGCCCTGCTTGTCCGAATAGCGCGGCGGTTCGGGCGGCCGGAACATCTGGGCGTTGCCGTAGGCCTTATTGAGCATTTTGCCGCGTTGCAGTTTGTTGATTTCCTTCGACACCGAACTCTTCTGCGATTCGAGGACGGCCCGGCTGGCGTCTTCCAGCTTGACAATCCGGTCGAGCGTTTCCAGGACGCGGTTCCACGCCGCCTCCACCGCCGCCCGCTGCACCGGCGTCGCCCGATCCCGGAGGCCGTCCTCCCACTGGCGCCGGTACGGGAGGGCCTGGGTGCTCAGTTTGTCGTTCTGCTGGATAAGCGCCTGTTTTTCACTGAGGAGGCTCAGGAGCGCCGGTTCGTTCAGTTCCTCCACCAGTTTCTGCTGTTGGTTGGATTTTTCCAGAATCTTTCCGCATGTGTCGGCCTGGGCGTTCATGAGCCGCGCCAGTTCCCGGGCGCAGTGTTCCGGTGTCAGGGCGTTGGCCATCTAAGTCCTCGCTTTCTCGGGTACGATCTCTCTATACGGTGCTGTCAGTGGAAATTATACATATACCGGTGGTCGAAACCAACACGCCATGCCGAAAGGAATTCCGTTTAAATTGTAACCGCGTTGTGTGGCTGTCCCTTATCCCCGGCCTGAATAAAACAATCGGCCTTCAGCACCCGCCCGGGTCCGGGCAGAAATTGTCCCCGGTAATGGTGCCGAAAACGCGCAGGCGGTTTTTCAGGGTGCCTGCTATGCGGTCCAGATCCTCCTCGCTTTCGGCCGGCAGCGCCGTCATGCCCCGGAGCCACATGGCCTGATCGTCCTCGAGGGCGCGGGCCAGGTCTTCCCGGTTCGACAGCCAGGCCAGGACCGATTCGAACGTCGTCTCGACAATGAACGCGAGAGCCGCCACCCGCACCCGCCGCGCTTCGTCCCGGGCTTCTTCCGAGTCCGCCAGGCGGAGGCCTTTCCGGTACGCCTCCTCGGCCCGGCGGACGTCCCAGCGGCAGAACGCCGGAATGTCGGCGCAGTCGTCCTCGATGGCGCGGGCCCCTGTCGCGGCCAGGAGGAGAACCAGCGTCGCCACCAAAACGCGAATTCCCGGAGTGCCGGCCGATGCATTCACTGTCATTCCGTTTCCTCCCCGCCAAGCAAATTCGCCTCCCGCCGGCGGCGCAGTTCCTGTTCGAGCTGCGCCACCCGCCGCCGCGCCGCCGTCACCTGTGCCGTCTCGGCGAATTCCCGCCGCGACGCCAACATCCGGAGGGCGTAGAGGGCGCGGACCAGGTTGTCGTCGCTCGGGTCGTTTTCGAGGCGGATAAGAAGTTTCGTCGCCCCGATCCAGTTTTCCCTGACCTGGGCGGCGACGTTCGGCGGCAGATGTTCCGCCTCGTTCAGGGCGTCGTAATTGGTGGTCTTCGGCGGCGTCGGACCGAGAATCTCCCGGGCGTGAAAAATGGAATAGGCCATCAGGAGGCAAATAAAGAGGAGACACGAATAAATGGTCCAGTTGAGCCGCCGCCGCCACCGTTGGGCATTGACCCGGGCGATGACGCCGCCGTAGTCCAGCGTGCCGAAGGACGACGAACTCGGCGCGCTGGCCGGCGCTATCAGGCTCATCTTGGCGATGGCCGGCTTTTTCCCTTCGGCGATGCGTTCCAGATCGGATCGGAGATCCTCGAACGACTGGTAGCGGCCGTCCGGCGACCGCGACATCATCTTGGCGAGAACGGCGGAAAACGCCTTCGAGGCCCGGCGCTTCCCGACCTTCCAGGCCGGTTCCGGCTTGTCGAAAAAGCGTTTCACCAGGATGTCCGAGACGCTTTTCCCCTGGAACGGCTTGACGCCGGTGACCGCCTCGTAGAGGCTGGCGCCGAGGGAATACTGATCCGTCCGCCAGTCCAGGTGCCCGCCCTCGACCTGTTCCGGCGCCATATAGTACGGCGTGCCGACCGCCTTCCGGCTCGCCTCGGCGACGCCCGGCGCGTCAATAATCATGGCGAGGCCGAAGTCGGCCAGCTTGGCGGTGCCGTCCTTGCAGATCATGATGTTGGCCGGCTTGACGTCGAGGTGGATGACGTTGTGCTGGTTGGCGTGTTCGAGGGCGGCGAGGACCTGGAGGCCGATGGAGACGACGCGTTTTTCCTCGAGGGAAATCATTTCTGACAGCGGCAGGCCGTCGATGAACTCCATGGCGAGAAAAAACCGCGATTCAAACTCGCCGAAGTCGATGGCGTGGACGATATTCGGATGGTTGAGGCGGGCCGAGGCCCGGGCCTCCCGGGTGAAGCGCTGGACGAATTCCGGATCGCCCGCCAAAGCCGGCGACAGGATTTTCAACGCCACCGGCCGGGCCATGGACAACTGCTCCGCCAGGTAGACGGACGACATCGTCCCCCGGCCGAGAAGGCGCACCACCCGGAACGAATGGCCCTGGTGACTCGACACCATCGGCGTGTTGGACGGGAGGATAACCGGATCGACGTGATTTTTACTCATGGGTCGACCTTTCTTTTCGAAAACCGTCCTCTCGCCCCGTCGCCGTTCGGGTTGCCCCAGCAATTGCTATTGCTTGCTTTCGCTACTTCCATAAGACGCTGATGCCGTTCCCGCTTTCGTCACCGTTCCCGCCGCGCCAGGAGCTTCGTCAGGACGCCTATCCGGTCGGCCATTCGCCTGGCGGCGCCGCGTTCCCGGAGAAGCGCCTCGCGGGCCCTCCGGCCCATGCTTTCCGCCGCCGCCGGACGGTGCAGGAGGTCGCAGAGGGCGTTCGGCAACTCGTTCCCGTCCGCCACCACGAGAATTCCTTCCGCCTTCCGGAGAAGATCCGCCGGTTCCTGAAAGTTCCACAGGTTCGGCCCGACCAGCGTCGGCCGGCCGAGGCCGCACGGTTCCATAAAGTTCTGGCCGCCGTGGCGGATAAAGGTGCCGCCGACCACCACGACGTCCGCCGCCGCATATATCTTCGCCAATTCGCCCATGGTGTCCACGAGAACGATGTCCGCGTCCTCGCCGCCGTCGACGCCCGGTTCCCGGAGGTGGCTCCGCCGCGCCACCCGGCCGTAGAAGGACGCCATTTTTTCCACCTCGTCCAGCCGTTCCGGATGGCGCGGCGCCAGCACCGTCACCCGCCGCCGGCCGTTTTCCATCGGCACCGCCCGGACGGCCTGGAGGATGGCCTGTTCCTCGGTCGGGTGGGTGCTGCCGGCGACGACGAGGGTGTCGCCGCCGGCGTTGTGGTATTCCTCGCTGCAACGGAACAGCCGCCGGTAATAGTTCCCCACCGCGTCGTCAATCGTTTCCGGCACCGCGTCGTACTTGACGGAACCGGTGACCTCGATGCGGTTCGCCGGCACGCCGATACTCCTGAGGCGTTCGGCGTATTCCTCGGTCTGGGCGAACCAGGCCTCGACGGCGGTGGCCATGTTTTTGGCGACGGACGGCACCAGCCGGAGCCGCTTGACCGACCGTTCGGTTATCCTGGCGTTGGCGACGACGACCGGCACCCGCCGCCGCACCGCTTCCCGGAGGAAGTTCGGCCAGATTTCCAGTTCCATCAGGACAATGAGGTTCGGCCTGACGTTGTCGAAGGTCCGCTTCACCATCCAGGAAAAATCGAGGGGATAATAAAAAACCGAATCCGCCCCCCAGTTCTTTTCGGCGATGGCCCGGCCGGTGGCGGTGGTGGTGGAGACGCGGAAATCCCAGCGCGGACTGTCGTCCCGGATCATCCGGGCCAGGTCAACCGACGCGATAGCCTCGCCGACGCTCACCGCATGGAGCCAGAGGCACGGCTGTTCGTGGTGCGGATTGCCGGTGCCGAGGACAGCCGTTTCCGCGCTCCGGAACCGGTCCGGCACCCGTCCGGTCTTTTCACCGACATGCGGTCCGTATTTCCCCGTGACCAGCTTGTGATACAGGTAGTGCGGCCCGATGGACAGGGAATAGGCCAAATCCAGAACATTCATTATGATGGTGCCTAACGCGTCTTTTCCGTCCTGCCGTAACCGCCGCGCCTCCCGGTGGGCGGCCGCGTGGCGGTGAAACCGGCGCCGGGCGGATGTTGTCAGGGTTCGAATAATGGCGGCCTCACGTCCGGCCGCGCATTTCCGCGCCGCCGCGCCGCCCACCGTGGAGTCGTACTTCCCCCGCGCCTCACGCCGCGCCGCCGCGACCTATCGCCGGCCGTGGCATTTTTTGTACTTCTTTCCGGAACCGCAAAAACAGGGGTCGTTCGGTTTCGGCTTTTTCTGAACGTTCCGAATCGGGACGTTCCGCCGTTCGCCGATGTTGGCGCCGACGGCGTTGGCCTCTTCGGCGTGGGCGTTCCAGTTTTCCTGGACCGCCTCCTCCACCTGCACCTTTTCCTTTACTTCCATTTCTTCCGCCGGCTTGACCCGCATGGCCAGTTGCGCCACTTCATTTTCGAAATTGTCCCACATTTCCCCGAACATTTCGAAACCTTCGATCTTGTACCTGACCTTCGGATCCTGCTGGGCAAAGCTCCGGAGGTGGATGGCGTCCTTCAGGAGGTCCATGGCGTAGAGGTGATCCATCCATTTCCGGTCGACGGTCTCGAGGAGGATGAGTTTTTCAATTAGCCGCATGGTGTCGGAGCCGATCTGCGTTTCCTTCTCTTCGTACCCCTTGTCGAGAAGTTCCCCGACGTACTCGCTTATCGCCTCGCCGGCGCTCGGTTCCGTCGCCTTTTCCCGCATGAGCGTGGCGTCGGCCTCGACGAGGAAAATGTTCCGGAACCGGTCCGCCAGTTCGGCGAAATCCCATTCCTCCGACGGCTTCGCCAGTTCCGCGTCGACGGACTTGGCGATGAAGTTCCGCGAATATTCAAGGACCGATTCCTTCAGGTTCTCGCCTTCGACCCATTCCTGGCGGCGGCCGTAGACGATCATCCGCTGCTCGTTCATGACCTGGTCGTATTCGAGGAGGTTCTTGCGGATTTCAAAGTTCCGTTCCTCGACCTTCCGCTGGGCGTTCTCCACCGTCTTCGACACCATGCCGGACTCGATCGGCACGCCGTCCTTGAGTCCGGCCCACTGCATGAAGCGCTTGACCTTTTCGGCCGCGAACATGCGCATGGTGTCGTCTTCGAGGGAGAGGAAGAACCGGCTCGACCCCGGGTCGCCCTGACGGCCGGAACGGCCGCGTAACTGGTTGTCGATGCGCCGCGCCTCGTGGCGTTCGGTGCCGACGATATGGAGGCCGCCGAGGCCGGCGACGTTGTCCGTCAGCGCCGGCCCGTGGATGCCGCATTCCTTCCAGAACGAGCGGAGTTCCCGTTCCCAGTCGTCCAGGCTCTTCGACTCGAACGGGACGTCCTTCACCTTGCTTTCGTCGTAGCGGAGGTAATGGTCGACCCAGTGGCGGAGGAGCGCCGCGCGAAGTTCCTCCGCCGGCATCCCGATGTCGACGCCCTTCTTCGGCGCCAGCCCCCGGGACTTCCAGTGTTCGAGAAGTTCCGCGTCCGTAAAGGTGCCGAGCTTGATGTCGGTGCCGCGCCCGGCCATGTTCGTCGCGACGGTGACGCCGGCCAGTTGCCCGGCGGCGGAGACGATGACCGCTTCCCGGGCGTGGTTCTTGGCGTTCAACACCTGGTGCTCGATGCCGCGTTTCTTCAGGAGTTCCGAAATAACCTCCGACCGCTCGATTGACACCGTGCCGATAAGAATGGGCTGGCCGCTCGCATGGACTTCGGCGACGTGCTCGATGATGGCCCGGTACTTTTCAGCCAGCGTGCCGTAGATGAGGTCGGGGTAATTGATGCGCCGGAGCGGCCGGTTCGTCGGAATGGCGATGACGCCAAGGCTGTAGATTTTGTCGAATTCCTTCGCTTCCGTCATGGCGGTGCCGGTCATGCCGGCGAGGCGGTCGTAGAGGCGGAAAAAGTTCTGGTAGGTGATGGTGGCGACGGTCTG
>JAJQFC010000008.1 GCA_021201355.1 Planctomycetaceae bacterium
CCCCCGCCGTGCGGCGGGCGCGGCCCCCCTGTCCCCCCCCCGGGGCCGCCGTCCCCCGCCGGCGCCCCGACCGGCCGCCGAGGTGCTCCAGGCCGCCGCGTCCGACAGGACCGCCAGCCATCAAAGGAAAACCGCCAATGCGGACTAGCCATTCTCCGATGCCGACGCTGAAGCCGACGACGACTTCGACTTCGACTTCGACTCCGACTCTGAAGCCGCCCCTGCCCCTGGCCCTGGGCCGTGGCCTGACGGCCGTGGCGTTCATGTGTGTTTTCTTCGCCGCCGTCGCCTTGGCCGCCGATGCCGGTGCCGGGGATATTCGCGACGACGCCGTCCTCCAGTGGAATTCCCGGTCCATCCTGTCGGCCGGGAACGAAGCGACCATCTCCGCCGAAGTCGGCTATCGGGTCACCGCCATTCCGTTCCGCCCCGGCGACGCCTTCCGGGAAAACGACATCCTTGCCGTTTTCGACGACCGCATCCCCCGGATCAAACTGGAGAGCGCCGACGCCGCCCTCGCCGCCGCCGACAGCGCCCTCACCGCCGCCCGCCAGTTGCACGCCCGGGACGGCGCCAGCGCCCTCGATGTCGAAAACGCCGCCCGCGACCGCGCCGCCGCCTGGGCCAGGCAGCAGGAAGCGGTGGTCGAACTGGAGGCCTGCACCATCCGCGCCCCGTTCCCCGGCCGGGTGGTGGCGGTCCACGTCAACCCGCACGAACTGGTGCCCCGGGGCACCGCCGTCGTCAGTATCGCCGACGACAGCCGCCTGGTGGCGCATTTCATTTTTCCGGAAAGTTTGTGGGGAACCTACACACCGGGCGACGTGGTGCCGGTGGAAGTCCCCCTCGTCGCGGTCCGGGCCGATGCCGTGGTGACCCGCATCTCCGCCGGCATCGATCCGGCCAGCCATACCTTCGAGGCCTGGGCCGACGTCGACAACGCGGACGGCCGCCTCCGGGCCGGGATGACGGCCCGCATCGTCCCGATGGAAGTTCCGACGCCATGACGACGACGGGACCGGACGCGGCGCCCTCGCCCGCCGCCGTCATCAAGCGTTTGGCCATTCTTCAGAAACCGACCCTCGACGCCGTCCAGTGCGCGGGGGAACGGGAACTGGCGTTCCTCGTCCTGAACCGGACCGCCGGCCTCGTCCCGTACGACCGCGCCACCCTGTGGCATCTTTCCGGAAGCGCCGCCAGGCTGGCCGGGACGTCGGGGAAGGACGACGGTTTTGCCGCGTCCCCGGCCGCCGCCGACTGGCAACGCCGCATCGACGCGCACCTCCGGAACGAAAACGCCCGCCGCGTCGGCGATATCGGGCCGCCCGACACGGACGCGCTGTGGCTTCCCCTTCCCGGCCCGGAAGCGCGGCCGTACGCGGCGCTTCTTCTTGAACGGTTTTCGGAACCGGCCTGGCAGGACGACGACCTGGCGGCGCTCCGCCCGCTGGCCCGGGCCTACGGCGGGGCGTTCAGGATATTCGCCCGTTCCGGCGCCGGACAGAACCGGACGCACCGGTTCCGGGGACGACGCGTCGCCGTC
This sequence comes from Planctomycetaceae bacterium, assembly GCA_021201355.1. Taxonomy (GTDB): domain Bacteria; phylum Planctomycetota; class SZUA-567; order SZUA-567; family SZUA-567; genus JAJBSZ01. The sequence goes on from JAJQFC010000008.1 coordinate 1,544, forward strand.
GGGGCGGCTTTGGCGGTTGTCCTCCTGCTCGTCCTCGTCCGCCTGCCGCTCCGCATCGTCGCCCCCTGCGAGGTGGCGCCGGCCAGGCTCGTTCCCGTCAACGCGCCGCTGGACGGGGTCGTCCGGGACGTCCTGGTGCGGCCGGGGGAGCGGGTATCGGCCGGGGACACGTTATATATGTATGACGACACCGTAGTGAGGCAGGAACTGGACGTGTCATTGAAACAGGTCGACGTCACCCGCTCTAACCTGGAACGGGCCGCCGCCCAGGCCTGGACCGTCGTGTCGGCGCGGGCGGAAGCGGTCATGCTCCAGAACCGCCTGGCCCAGGATCTGTTCCGCCTCAGGGGCGTCCGGGACCGCATGGCCAAACTCACCGTCACCGCCCCGGAGGACGGCGTCGTCATCATGGGAAATCCGGCCGAGTTCGCCGGACGGCCGGTCGCGGTCGGCGAAGCCGTCCTTATGCTGGCCGACCCCCGGGAGAGTTTGGTCCGCATCCGCCTGCCCCTGGACGACCGCATCCGCTTCGACCCGGCCCGTCCGGTCCGCGTGTTGTTGAACGCCGAACCGGATCTGACGCTCCTCGCCTCCCTCGACTATGTCGCGCCGCAGGCGTCGACCGGCGACGACGGCGCCGCCGGGTTCCTGGCGGAAGCGACCTGGCGGGAAGGAACGCCCGCCGTCAACCTTGGCCTCAAGGGAACGGCGGTCGTCTATGGGGAAAAGGTGTCGCTCGGCTACTGGTTGTTCCGGAAGCCGCTGGCGACGGTTCGTCGGGTACTCGGCATTTGACCGGTCATCGGTCACCGGTCACCGGAAGAAGGTTCGCTTCCATGGCTATGTTTGCACATATCGTAATTCAATAAAGGAAACGGCGATGGCCGCCGCCACCGTTCCATCCGACTGCATCCTCGCCCCGCTCCGGGCGGAAATCGAACTCCTCCCCGGCCCGCCCGGCGCGGACGGCAGTCCCACAGGCATTCTCCACGACACGGTCGCCGGGACCTACGACGCTTACGGCTGGGCCGAGGGCGAGGTGCTCGCGCGCCTCCGCCGCCGCGTCAGCCTGGGCGACCTGCACGGCCGGCTGAGGCGGGAGACCACCGTCCCCGTCGACCGGGAGGCGGTCGCCGCCTTTGTCCAGAGCCTTTACTCGCGCGGCCTCCTGGAAGGCACGCGCCCGCCGGACCGGCGCGGCGCCGGCGGCGTGATCGCCTGGCTCATGTCCCACACGCTGTTTTTCCGGCTGCCCCTGTTCCGGCCGGACGCGTTCCTTCAGAAGACCCTGTGGCTGCCAAGGTTTTTCGGATCGCGGACGATGATCCGGCTCTACGTCCTCGCCGCCGTGGCGGCCGTCGTCCTCTTTATTCCCCGGTCCGGCATGTTTCTGGACAGTGCCACGCCGTTCCTCGCCTGGACCGGCGCCCTCTATCTGGCGGCGGCGGTGGCGGCGGTGAAAGTGCTCCACGAATTCAGCCACGCCTACGCCGCCGCCGTCCGTGGCGTCAACGTCCGGAGCATGGGGCTTTTCTTCATGGTGATGACGTCGGTGCCGTACTGCGACGTCACCGACGCCTGGCGGCTCCGGAAAGAGGACCGCCTCGCCATCAGCTTCGCCGGGGTCAGGACGGAACTGGTCGTCGGCGCCCTGTCCCTCCTCGCCTGGTCCCTCCTGGCGCCGGGGCCGCTCCGGGACGTCGCCGGCATCCTCTCGACCGCCTCCCTCGCTTCCACCATCCTGACGAACTGCAACCCGGGAATGCGCTTTGACGGGTATTACCTCTTCTCCGACCTCATAGGCGTCGACAACCTACAGGCGACGGCGTTCGCGGAGGCGCGGGGCTTTTTCCACCGCGTTCTTCTCGGGGCCGATCCGGAGGGAGTCGACCCGGGCCTGTCCCGCCGCATGCGAACGCTCCTCGTCGCCTACTCCCTGTACGTCGTCGTCTACCGGCTGTTCGTCTACTTCGGCCTCGCCCTCGTCGTCTACCACCTCTTCCCGAAAGCGTTCGGGATTATCCTTTTTTGCCTGGAAATCGCCGTCCTCCTCGTCAGGCCGGTGGTGCGGGAGGCAGCCGCGGCGGTGAAAGTCTGGCGGAAAAACCGTCGTTCCGGGCGGCGGCGGCGGGGATTGGCACAGCCGTCCTTCTCTGGCTGTTCCTGCCGATGCCCCGGACGCTCCGGCTCCAGGCGGCGGTGGTCCGGCCGGACGTCGTCACCCTGTACGCTCCCGGCCCCGGCCGCGTCCTGACCGACCCGCCGGAACGCGGCGGGACGGTGACGGCCGGAACCGTTCTCCTCGCCATGCAAAACGACGACCTGGACGAAAAAATCGCCGGGGCCGAACTGGAATACGAAGATGCCCTCCTTCGCGTCGACATCGCCCGGGCCGGCCAGGGCGGCCTTGACCAGATTCAGGCCGCCCTCGCCGACGCGGCGCGGCTGTCGTCCGTCCTGTCGGCGCTCCGCGCCCAGAACGATCAGCTCACGGTCAGGGCGGCGACGGATGTGGAAACGCTCGACGTGGCCGACGACTATTACCGGGGAAATCACGTCGGGCGGCGGGCGTTCCTGGCCCGGTTCGCGCCGGTGCCGGCCAGCCGCATCGTCGTCGCCTACCTGCCGGAGGAAGCGCTCGGCCACGTCCGGCCGGGGGACAAGGCCGTTTTCGTCTCCGCCGCCGAACCGTCCGTCGCCACGCCGGTGGTGATTGAACAGGTGCATAAACAAAGCTCCCGCCGCATCGAGGAGGAAGCGCTCCTCGGACCGCGCGGCGGCGGCGTCCCGGTTCAGGCCGGCGTTGACGGGCCGGTTCCGGCCGAGGCGTTATACCGGGTGGAAGCGGCCATCGGCGACGGGGCGACGGTTCGGCACCGGCCGGGACAGATTGGCATTCTCCACACCGAAGGGCGGTCGCGGTCGCGCGGCTGGGATTTCCTGAAGCGCGTCGTCAGGCTCCTGAACGAAGAAAGCGGGTTTTAACCACCATGGATCAATCCTTTTTCGCCCACGACGACGACAGCGGTGAGTTTGACGATGACGGCGCGAATAGCGGCGTCAACGACAGCGCCGACGGCGACAGCGAAAGCGACGGCGGCAACGACGTCGGCAACGAGAGCGGCATTCTGAACGGCGAGGAGAGCGGCGACGGCTTTTCCCGCCGGGAACAGCCGACCGTCAAGGCCGAACGGGTGGAGTTCCTCTGGGGAACCATCCTCGCCTCGGTTGGGAACGCTTCCGCCGACGTCACCCTGAAGGCCGACGCCAGCGGCGGCAGCTGGTTCGATAACCTTGACTCGGCCTCGCCCGTCCCGACGGACGGTGAATCGTTCTACGCCGCGCCGTTCCCGAAGGCGCCGTCCGACTTCCTCGCGAGCGTCACCATCCGCACCAGCCGCCTGTCCCACGAACCGCCCGGCCGGACCGGCCGCGTCGCCGCGACAGACGGGAACGACTTCGTCGTCACCGGCTCCCTCGGCCGGGGCGGCATGGGCGTTGTCTACAGCGCCAGGCAGTCGTCGCTGAACCGCGAGGTGGCGGTCAAAATGATTTCCCCGGAGACGGCCAACCGGGAAGGTCCGCGGCGAAAAATGGTGGCGGAAGCGCTGGTGACGGGCGATCTCGACCACCCGAACATTATTCCGATTTACGACCTCGGCCGCACCGAGTCGGGCGAACTGTTCTATGCCATGAAAATCGTCCGCGGCGAACCGTGGTCGCAGAGCCTCGCCACCAAGAGCGAGCGGGAAAACCTCGACATCCTTCTCCGAATCTGCGACGCCGTCGCATTCGCCCACGACAAGGGAATTATCCACCGCGATCTGAAACCGGCCAACGTCATGATCGGGAACTACGGCGAGGTGCTCCTCATGGACTGGGGCCTGGCCGTCAGCCTCTACCAGTCGGACAAGGCGGAAGAACTGTCCTACGCCAACGCCGTCGCCGGCACCCCGGCCTACATGGCGCCGGAGATGGCTCTCGGGGAAGTCGACCGGATAGGCACCGCCAGCGACATCTACCTCCTTGGCGCCATTCTCTACGAAGTCCTCACCGGCCTCCGGCCGCACCGGGGCGCCAACGCTTCCGAATGCCTCCTGGCGGCGGCGGAGAACCGCATCGAACCGGCGTTCCACATGGACGACCTGGTTCGCGTCGCCCTTCGGGCCATGGCGACAAACCCGTACGACCGGTACGAGACGGTCAAGGAGTTCCAGCACGCCGTCGTCACCGTCCAGACCCACCGGGAATCCCTTGTCCTCGCCGCCAACGCGGCGGAATCGCTCCGGGCCGCGGTGGCCGGGCGCGACTACAACCTCTATGCCCAGGCCATATTCGCCTACGACGAGGCGGTCAAACTGTGGGACGGAAACGCGGACGCGGCGGCGGGACGTCTCCGGGCGCGCGTCGAATACGCTCGCTGCGCCTACCAGAAAGGCGACTACGACCTCGCCCTCACCACCATCGCGGACGTGGAGGCGGACGACGTCCGCGATCTCCGGGAGGCCATCCAGGCCGCCCGCGAGGATCTGGCGGCGAGGAAACGGCGCATCCGTATCCTGACCCGCACCGCCATCGCCCTCACCGTCGCCGTCGTGGTCATCCTCGGCGCGGCGACACTGATAATTTCCGACCGGATGGCAAAGGAACGGGAAGCGCGGGAACTGGCGAGTCAGGCCCTCGAGGAAACGGTGGCGGCGCGCCGCAGTGAAAGTATCGCCGCCGCCCAGCGGGAAGCCGCCCTCCTCCAACAGCGTGAGGCGCAGGAGGCGGCGCTGGTAGCGGCGACGGAACGGGAGGCGGCCCTGCGGCGGGAAGTGGCGGCGCTGGCCCTGGCCGAAGAGGAGCGCCGCCGGAAAGAGGAGGCGGAACAGGCCAGGCTGGAGATTGAACGGGAACTGTCGCGGCGGGGTCATCTGGAGGACGATTCCTGGTGGGGGTTCGACGCGGCCGAGGCGGCGCGGAAACAGGCCGCCGCCGCCGCGTCGTGGAATGTCCCGGTCCGGCTTCGTCCGATCCTGACGACCGGGACGGAGACGGCAATGGCCCTGATTCCGCCCGGCGTGTTTGTTATGGGAAGCAGCCCGACGGACCGTTTCCACGCGCCGGACGAATTCCTCCATCGGGTCGTGCTCGAACAGCCCTACTACATGGGCGAGGCGGAAGTGACGCGGGCCGAATGGCGGGCGGTGGTCGGAATCGAGGACCGGGCCGATCTCATGGCGCCCTATCATCCGGAGCTGGCGGACGAGACGGAGGAAGCGTTCCGCGACCGGGAATTCACCGTATGGGGCTGGCGCACCCTTCCCCTCTCGCCGGAGGACGAAAACCTCCCGGCCACCGGCATCTCGCCGGACGAAATCGACCGGCTGTTCCTGCCCCGGCTGGCCGGCCCGGGTCTTGACGGCTGGACGTTCGACGTTCCGACCGAGGCGGAATGGGAATACGCCTGCCGGGCCGGAACCGCCAGCGACTTCTTCTCCGGGGAGATCCGGCCGGGGACGGAACTTCCCGGCTGGATGCGCGTGAACAGCGGCGTCCGCCTCCATCCGGTCAGGGAACTGCTCGCGAATCCGTTCTCCCTCTACGACACCCACGGCAACGCCGGCGAAATCGTCCGCGACTATTATGCGTTCGACTTCTACCGGGCGTCGCCGGAAATCGAACCGTTAAACATTACGCCGACCGGCTTCCGCGTGTTTCGCGGCGGCACCTTCATCCACGACGAAAGTAAGTGCCGGAGCGCATCCCGCTTCACCATCCACCGGGAAAACCGCTACCAGCAGGTCGGCTTCCGTCTGGTCGTGCGGAAAGAACGGTGATGGACGGCGAGGCATTGTTCTGGTTTGGAGTGTTGAAGTACATGTATTTTTCGCGCGTCATGGAAGCGTGGCGCCGTGCCCTCGCCAATGTCTCAATTGTCGGCCAACCGCGAGAGTGACGCCGTAATCGACGCCGCCGTAATCGACGCCGCCGTAGTCGACGAGGGCGCGTGATAGGCCATGCACCACCTAGTCGCTCTTTGGCGGCGCCCGGCGTCCGCGGCCGCGCGTGCCGGCCCGGGCGGCGCGGTCGCGGTCCAGGATTTCCTGAAGGGTCAGGGAATCGAGGTAGGCCGTCATGACGTCGTCAAGACCCTGCCAGACATGGCGGGCCAGGCACTCCCCCTGGCGGGCGCAACGCCCGTCCGATTCCAGGCAGGCCAGCGGCGCCGTGCTGCCCTCCGTGGTCCGGAGGATGTCGCCGACGGTGTAGCGGTCAGGGTCTTTCGCCAATTTGTAGCCGCCCTTCAGGCCGCGCGTCGACTTGAGGTAGTCCGTCCGGTTCAGGAGAGGCATTATCTGATCAAGGTAGTTCTTCGATATATCCTGGCGTTCGGCAATGGTCCGGAGCGGGATATAGCCGTCCTCCCGGTGCTCGGCCAGGTCGAGAAGAATCCGTAACGCATAACGGCCTTTTGTGGATATTTTCACAGCCTCCCTCCGTTCCGGACGACGCCGTCCGCTTTCCCGGCCCCGGACGCCCCGCCACTCACGCCTCGCCGAAACCGCGCGCCAGGTCGGCAAGAATGTCCGCGATATTTTCCGTCCCGATGGACAGGCGGACCGTGTTCTGCCTGATACCCTGGTCCGCCAGTTCGTCGGCCGACAGTTGCGAATGGGTGGTGCTGGCCGGATGGATGGCGAGGCTCTTGACGTCCGCGACGTTGGCAAGGAGCGAGAACAGTTCCAGTCGGTCGATAAACGCCCGGGCCTCGGCGGCGCCGCCCCGTATTTCGAACGTGAATATCGATCCGGCCCCCTTCGGGAAATACCGCGCGTACAGGGCGTGGCTCGGATCGTCCGGAAGCGACGGATGGTGGACCGCCTCCACGTGGGGATGAGCCGCCAGGTACTTCACCACCGCCAGGGCGTTTTCGACATGGCGTTCGACGCGGAGGCTGACGGTCTCGGTGCCGAGAAGAAGGAGGAATGCGCTGAGAGGCGACAGGGTCGCGCCCATGTCCCGGAGCAGGATGGCGCGTATCGTCGTGACAAACGCCGCCGGGCCGGCCGCCTGGCTGAAGCTGAGGCCGTGGTAACTCGGGTTCGGTTCCGTCAGGGCCGGAAAGCGGCCGCTCGCTTCCCAGTCGAACATCCCGCCTTCGACGATGACGCCCCCGAGGACGACGCCGTGGCCGCCGATAAACTTCGTCGCCGAATGGACGACAATGTCCGCGCCGTGATCGATCGGTCGGAACAGGTACGGTGTCGCGAACGTGTTGTCGACGACAAGCGGCACGCCGTGCCGGTGGGCGATGGCGGCGACGGCTTCGACGTCGACGATGTTCGAATGGGGATTGCCGAGAGTCTCTATGAAGACGGCCTTGGTGTCAGGCCGGATAGCCCCTTCCAGCGCCGCGAGGTCGGCCGGGTCGACAAAGGACGCCGTGATGCCGTACCCCGGGAGGGTGTGGGCGAGAAGGTTGTACGACCCGCCGTAGATGGTCTTGGCGGCGACGATGTGGCCGCCGCCGGCAGCCAGATTCATAAAGGTGTAGGTGATGGCGGCGGCGCCGGACGCCAGCGCCAGGGCCGCCGTCCCCCCTTCCAGCGCGGCGATGCGCCGTTCGAAAACGTCCTGGGTGTTGTTGGTGAGGCGGCCGTAGATGTTCCCGGGATCGGCGAGGCCGAACCGGGCGGCGGCGTGGTCGCAGTTGTCGAAAACATACGAGGTGGTCTGGTAAATGGGAACGGCCCGCGCGCCGGTGGCGGGGTCGGCAGTCTCCTGCCCGACGTGGATCTGCTTGGTCTCGAACTGCCATGCATTGGTCGACATGTGGTCTCCTCCTGGTGTCGAAGTTAAATACTTAGCAGGATACTAAGTATTTTGCTCCGGCTGTCAAGAGGCGATGCGAAAAAGGCGTCGATCCGTGGTCCAGCAGGTGGGTAAAGGTCACCGCTCATTCCGGGCCGGCGGCGAAGGTATGACCTAAAACTCCTGGCTGGTGGGCCGTATGGTAATCTCGTTTACCGCCGTGTCGTCCGGCTGGGCCACGGCGTAGGCGACGGCGTCGCCTATCCGGTCGGCGGAGATGGCGTATTTCGCATAGGCGTCCATGACGCCCCGTTTCGTCGTTTCGTCGGAACTCCCGAGCATCAATTCGGATTCGACATAGCCGGGATAGATGACGGTCGAGCGGAACTTCCCGGCCGATTCGGCGCGAATGCCTTCGGCTATCGCCTTCACCGCAAACTTGGTCGCCGAGTACACGGTGCCGACGCCGGCGGAAACCTTGAGGCCCGCCACCGAAGAGATGTTGATGAAATGGCCGGACCGCTGTTTTTCGAAAACCGGCCACACCGCCGCCACGCCGTAGAGGAGGCCCTTGACGTTGATGTCAATCATCCGGTCCCATTCGTCGACCTTGCCGGCCGCCAGCGGCGCCATCGCCATCAGGCCGGCGTTGTTGACAAGGACGTCTATCCGGCCGAAATCCTTCATCACCCGGCCGACCATCGTCTCGACCTGTTCCCGCGCGGTGACGTCGACCTGGTAGTATTCGGCCCGGCCGCCGGTATCGGTTATTTCGTCGCGCACCGCCCGCAACTTGTCTTCGCGCCGCGCGGCAAGGGCGAGAAACGCGCCCTCCTTCGCCATGCGCCTGGCAATGGCCGCGCCGATGCCGCTGCTGGCGCCGGTGACGATGATGACCTTTTTAACTGTCATGATGTGTCCGCCTGGTTCTATGTGAGGATTCAATCCTCAAGCCCGTTCCCTCATCCGGTTGCGTTTTTCTTCGCCTGTCATTAAGGCGGTTCGACGTCGCCGCGCGTTCTATGAATCCGTCTCCAGAATGACTTTCCCGGGAGCCCGGTTCGAGGCAATGAGCGCGTGGGCGTGCGATGCCTCCTTGAGTGGCAGCGTCTGGTTGACAATAACCTTCATGCCGCTTTCCAGTCCGGCGGAAAGGATGGCCATGGTGGCGACGAACGCCCGCCGGGGCATCCGGTTCACGATCATGCCGAGCACCGCCGCCTCTTTCGACATAATGTCACGCGGGTTCAATTCGACCGATCCCTTGTTCCCGATGACGACGACACGTCCGTTATGCGCGAGCATGGCCAGATCCTTCACGAGGTTGGCGTTCGCCATCATCTCGAGAATCACGTCGACGCCGGCGCCGCCGGTCGCTTCCATAATCCTGTCGGTGTAGCCGTCTTCCTTCCGGTTGAAGACCCGATGGGCGCCGATGTCCTTCACCAGTTTTTTCCCGTCCGCGTCTCCGGCCGTTCCGAAAACCCGCATGCCCGCCCGCCGGGCCAGTTGCACCGACAAGGTGCCGACGCCGCCGGTGGCGCCGTGGACAAGGACGGTGTCGCCCGGGATGGCGCGGGCTCTCGTAAAGAGGGAATAGGCGGCGGCCAGGCCGGGCGTGCCCAGTCCCGCCCCTTCCCGGAACGACACGCCGTCCGGCAGGGTTTGGACCGCGTCCTCGTCGCACACCGCCATTTCGGCATAGGTGCCGGTGTTCCGCTTCGCCACGGCGGCGGCGATAAACACCCGGTCGCCGACCGCCGCCTTCGTCACGCCCGGACCGGTTTTGTCGACGACGCCGGCGCCGTCGTTCCCCGGCGTGTAGGGAAGGGACGGCTTATTGGCGTACTGGCCGGCCCGGATGTACGTCTCCACCGGGTTGACGCCGACGGCATAGAGCCGCACCCGCACCTCGTGATCGCCCGGTTCCGGAACGGGCGCGTCCTTGTATTCGAGAACGCTTTCGTCCCCGAACCGCGATACGACAATGGCTTTCATAGGCCTTCCTTCCTTTTGTTTTTTAAAACGTGTTTGCGCCGCGCCCGGCATTTCCGCGTCAGTGCCGAATCATGGCGGTGGCGGCGCTGCCGACGACGATGAGAACGAGACCGATGATGGTGGCAATCAGTTCGCGGCGGGTCTTGTGTTCCTTCAGGAGGAAAATGCCTCCCAGCGTTGAAATGACCACGCTCAACTGCGACAGGACAAAGCCGGTCGCGATGCCGTTCCGGTTGGCGGAGAGGATATAGGCAAGCGACTCAGATGCGAACAACAGTCCCGTAACGACATTTTTCCACATTGTCCACTCGGCGAAGGCGGCTGCGTTTTTACTGAGGAAAAGATAGACAACAGCCGCCGCCGCCATGCCGATAGCCTGGGGAAAGAAGATGGCCATGCCGGCCGCTCCCGCCACCTCCGGGATGGAACTGTAGGCGAGATAGCCGAAGTTGGTCAGGAACAGAAGGAGAAGGGTTCTTCCGTCCAGCCCGCCGCGTCCGCCGCCGCCGGCCGACTTGTCTTTCCTGGTGGTCAGGTAGATGCCGGCGACAACGAGGGCGAGGGCGGAAAACCCGACAATTTCGGCGGTGGTGCCCTTCCATTCGTGGAAGACGAGAACGCCGATGAGCGTGGTGCCGACCAGTTGCAGCCCGGTGGACAGCGGCATGGTTTGGGACACGCCAATCCGCCCGAAAGCGGTGTACTGGCCGATCTGCCCGACCACCCACAGGGCGCCCGACAAGGCGCTCAGGAGGAAAATGCCGGTGGAAACGGGGCTGTGATGGAAGGCCAGGCTCGCCGCCGCCACCGCCAGCGTTCCGACCGTGGTGCCGAGAATCTGGTTGGCCGGTTTTCCGCCAATCCTCGACACGACAAGCGGCATAATTCCCCAGCACAACGCCGGGAGCAGGCCGAGAAGGATGTTCATCCGGACTTCCTCCTCACCCTTTGCCGCCCATGAAGGCGGGATAGAGCGTCATGCCGCCGTCCACATAGAGGGTGATGCCGGTGACGTACTTCGACTGGTCGGAGGCAAGCCACGCCGCCGCCGCCGCCACATCCTCTGGCTCGCCGATTGTTTTCATCGGCACCATGTCGGTGGTGGTCTTCAGTTGTTCCGGATCGGCGAACTTTTTCGCGTTGATGGGCGTGTTTATGGCGCCGGGACCGATGTTGTTCACCCGAATGCCCCGCTCGGCGTACTCCATGGCGATGGTCCGGGTGAACTGGCCGACGCCGCCCTTGCTGGCCGCGTAGTGGGCGAATTTCGGCCACGGGATGATTTCGTGCACCGAAGAAATATTGATGATGTTCCCGGGAGTTTTCGTTTCGATAAAATGCTTCAAGGCCGTCCGTGAGCCGAGAAAAACGCCGGTGAGGTTGACGTTTATGACCTTCTGCCAATCGGCCAACGGCATTTCGTGGGTGGAGACGCTGTTTTCCACCCCGGCGTCGTTGACCCAGATGTGCAGGCCGCCGCAGTGGTCCACCGCCGCGGCGCGTAACGCCTGTACGCCCT
>JAJQFC010000036.1 GCA_021201355.1 Planctomycetaceae bacterium
TGGCGCGGGAATGGGGCGTCGGCATCACCAGCGACCTCCCGGTCGGCGGCGACGTCCTGCCCCCCGGCGGCACCATGCCCGGCGTCGACCTGGTGACGGAAGGCATCCTCACCTTGACCCAGGTGGCAAGGCGTCTGGAACAGGGCGACACTCCGGCCACCGACGACCCGGCCGACCGGCTCATCAACCTCCTCCTCGACTCCGACGTCATCAGCTTCCTTGTCGGCACCCGCATTAACGAAGCCCACCAGGACCCCAGCCTCCCCGAGGATCTGGAGATCCGCCGGAACGTCGTGAAACGCATCGCCGCCGCCCTCGAGGACCGCTACCTCAAGAAGACCGCCATTCGCTTTATCTGAGAGGACGTCGACATCATTTCGGCCCGCCTGGCCAGAATGCCGCGCCCCTGGCAGCGGCGGGTTGGCGTGGACGGTGGAATCCGCCACCCGGGACGCCTCATTCATTCGGGCGGTAACGATGCTTTCGGCGGGGGTACTTCGGAGGTCCATTGTTTGACCAGAGTCGACGCGGGCGGTTTCGGCTTCCTCATTCACCTCACCGACCTGATTCCCATTGAACGTATGATAGGTGATTTTCCCCGACGCATCGAAAGAATACGGCACGCCGTACACCATCGGTGGCGTGACCCAACTCGGATACTTGGGACCGGAAATAATAGTCTCTGCCATTGTCGTCTTCCTTTCATTGACGACCGACGGCCAAGGCGGCGAATTAACTGTAACGCTCGACGCCAGAACCGTCGGGTCCTCCAAAATTGACAAGGCAGGTATATCCGCGTTCACGCGTAAGAATGTAAAAACTTCATTGTCATAAAAAACCGTCTGCCCCGGGACCCCGGGACAGACGGTAAAGCGCGTTTGTTGACTTAAGCACTTACGACTTTTTACGTCGTTTCTTTGGCAAACCCGCAGGTGGCGGCATTGGAACATCCATAGACGAAGTGTCCTCTCGCGCCGTCAATGGACGCCCGTCCCGGGAAAGAATAATACCGCAGAGCACGATAAAAACAGGGGTGACGCCCACGGTGGAATCGTTCGTCAACGACGTCGCCAGATATCCGGCCGCCCCCATAATGGCAGGCAGCAGTTCACGCCCACGCCGCCGCCAGGCGACGACGGCGACATAAACGATAATCGCGAACCAGGCCAGCCAGCCGATAAGGCCGAGCTCGACCAAATAATGAATCCAGATGCCATGGCCCTTGTCCGTATTGCCGTTATTCTGATAGCGCTGTTTGCCGACAAGATCGGTGGTTGGGAAGACAAGCGCGAACGTGCCGGGACCGCTTCCGAACCAGGGGTGATTCCAGAACAGCGGCAGCGCCCGGGACCAGATATAGCCTCGGCCGGAAAAAAGATGTGCTGAAAACGGCAAATTGGCCACTGCCGCCGGGCGGGCGGTCTTAAGAACCCGGTTCTTTATATCGACGACCCGCACCTCACCACCCATGTCGACAAGTCGGAGCGATATGTCGTCGTAACTGAACTCCGTTTCACCTCCGTTTTCCTTAAGGGAAAGCCTACCTATCGACGACACAGGGACGATTGACCACTCCCCAATCCCTCTATCCAAAGGCATTTCAGACGGGAAGTCACCGATATCGCGACGGTGGAATGCCACCCACCCCCCATTCCGCTTGCGTTCCAAAGAATATACCGAGTTTGTGGTTTTGAGGTACAGGGCGCCGTCATGGAGATCCACCGCCACAAGATCACTTTCTCCGGTATCAATGGCGGTCATGGTACGGCCGATCATCTGATTGAAAGCACCGCGTATATCTGCCAAGGCAAACACAAAAACCAAAGCCACGACAAATCCCGTCACCGCGATAATCCATTTTTTTCTGGTGGATGACCGTGGGCGGTTCAATTCCTCGTCGTGGCGCTTTTTTTCCTTCACGGCAGTAAAGATCACGGCGAATACTACCAGAAAGAAAAAGAGAATAATAACAGATGCACGAGAATTACTGAAAATGGTGGCTACACAGGCTCCCACACAGTTTACCACCCAAAAGGCAAGCCACCCCTTTCTGGTTTCGTAAAACAGCATTCCCAGAGATAACAGGCAAATGACCACCATAAACATGCCGAAATGGTTTGGCTGGAAGACAGTTCCTGATGCCATGCGCGTGTCTGCAAATGTATTCTTAACGCGATGAGTGCCGGCACCTATTACCCATCGACCCATTTCGGAAAGCCAAAAATCATATCCTATGCCTTTGAGAATTCCAAGTGCCGCATTTATACTACCAACAAAGCCGATGGTCCGATAGTGCCACAATGGTCTATCGGTTGTCTGGGCGGTATACCATAAACCAACCAGATATGACAGAATAACGGCGCCGCCCTCGTATTGTGCTGTATAGCCGAGCCACGTTGTGTATGGATAATCCGACAGACATGCGGAAATAAGGACGGCGATGACGGCACAAGACACAGCAAGAGATACCAAGCCGCGTGATGGTCGCCAGCCGCCGAATAGGAAAAGTAAACAGTTGACAACCATCCAGATGGCTGTTCCGACAACGAAAACCGCCTTCCACCACGAACGTACATCCCCTACAAAGAAAGTTTCCCATAACGATGTCGCATCGGGAGCCACCGTAATAAGGGACATCCGGACCACCAGGACTGGCAAGACCACGAAAAACAGCACTGGTAGAATCCGATATCGGTATAGGGCGAGACTTGCAGAGGCAGGAATCGGAGGGTTCACCAGAGATTTACCCATCGGTCAAATCCAACTCTACGGGGAACGACTTTATATTTCCATGCCAAAATCGTCCGTCACCTTTATGAAGACTTTCGTACGAAACAAGTACAATTGGCCTTCCACGAATATTCCGTTGAGAAAAGGCGTTAATAATCGCCGGTCTAAAATTGGGCAATTCAAACGATTGCATGGGAGCCAATGTCGTTCCTCCGCCGAAGACTCCGGCGTGGTTGGCATTACTCTCACTACTGGCATATATCATGTAAACATTCGGATTTTCTGGGAGCGAAAGAAGTGCCAGCCGCATATTGTCTGTGTCCAGAACGATAGGTTTCGAACCCAAGTTTGTCAATCGGAAAGAAAGTGCTTTTCCCGATTTCCCATTGATCGATATCATTTGTGCAAATAAGGAAGCCCGAAAGGCTCGTATATAAATCATACAAGCAGCATAAAGGCATCCTGCTCCGATAATCAGACTTAGAGTTATTAAGATATACTTTTTCATAAGACTGCACATTCATAATGATTCATAGCAATACTGAGTGAATCACATATCATAAAAAAGGCACCTGCCTCGCTCATCTCCGGATTTAATTCGGGAGTCGAACGAAGCAGGTGCCTCAGATTCTTTACCTAATCACTTACGTGTTACTTAGAAGTTCACACCGAGGGTGGCGCTGATACGGTGAGCGTCGAACTTCGAACGAGCATCGTAACGGTAGTCGGCACTGATGTCCCAACGGCCGCGCTGATAGGTGATACCACCACCAACATTCCAGCTGCTCCGGCCAGGCCTGGCGCCATTGATGGCGACGTTCGGGCTGCCGTCGAAGCCGTAGTTCATGTACCCGGAGGCGCCGTCCTTCTTGAAGTTGTAGGCGTAGCCACCGTGAGCCTTGAAGGTCACGCTGCTGTCGCCGCCGAGGTCAACGCGGTAGCGAGCCATCAAGTCAATGGGCAGCATGAGCGACTTCTGGGTGATCTTGCCGTAGTACCAGTTACCCGCAGCACCAGTCGACGTGTAGGACGAGCCCTTGGATTCGCTCCAATACAGGCCGACACTCGGGGTCAGCGTGAAGTTGGGGCTAACCATCCAGTCGTAACCAACCTTGCCGCCAACCCAGTAGGTGTTGGTGTGGTTGTCATCGCGCTGCCAGCCACCGCTAACGCTAGCGTTAGTGATATAACGCTGCATGTCGTTGTCACCGTAGTTGTAACCACCGGACAGCGTCGCGAAGAAGCCGTTGCAGGCGTAGTAGTTGGCGTACAGCGAGAAGCCGTAGTTGTCAATGGTGTTGTCGTCATTGACATTGTCGACGTCGAGGTCGCCACGGCTATAGGTGAACGCACCACCGACGGTGACCGGACCGAAGGCGCGGTCATAACCAACCGACACACCCCAAGCCTTGTAGTCGTACCCTTCGTGGTTGTCCTTTTCACCCATGTCCTGCCAGGTGTAGAACGGGGAAGCCCAGACGCGGTTGGCGAAGTTGTTGTTCATGTTGTACGAAGCCAGATAGGCATCGGAACCGAACCGTTCAACCATGCCGCGACGTTCTGCCATGATGGAGTTGACACGGGTGTCAATCTGACCGCCAGTGCCACCGATGGCCATCGCGGTCGCAACGCCGGCACCAACGGTATTGACAGCGACCGAACCAGTAGCTGCACGGATATCGTTAATCACCTGGCCTGCAATCGCCGCCGTGGGAGCTACTCCGGAATCAGTTTTACTCGCATTGGTACCAAAGACGCGATCCAAGAAAACGACCGTGCTCTTCTGTGAGTCGCTCAAACCGTCCCAGTTGGCTTTTCCTTCGTTAAGGACATTATTGATCGCCGGGAGAGCAGTGCCTTCGGTTTGATGAACAAGAACACTAGTCATTGTGCTCTTGCTAATATTCAAGGCATCGGCTCGGTCCTCAACGATCAATTTCTGGTTTTCGATATCCGCGATTTGAACTTCATCGAAGCCCAGGATATCAGACGCACTCGTGGCATACGCGGCAGGGCAAATCAGCGCCACCGCGAACAGCCACCCCAATAAAACTCTCATTTTCATCTCCTCCCCTTTCTCTAGGGAAAACTCAAAAACTCCACAAAACAACAAACAGGTGTAAAAAAAAGGCTCCTCAAAATTAGTGCCGAGACTCTCCTTCAAGCCGTCTCTATCAGATGTAATCCAACGACTCTACCATCCTGCACGAGGCATAGCTTGACACGTTGCGGATTCTCGCTGATTTTCACGGTGGTGTCAAGATTAAATTTGACCGCCTAAACACACTTTTTCCACTTCAACGTGACTATAATTTGTCTAAGTATAAGAAACTACCGGTGTTTCAGCCTAAATCCACCTCTCCACAAGCACCAACTTACACCGAATTTTTTCAAAAAACATCGATTTTTTTCGAAGGAAAAAAGTTGAGGAAAGTATAGCCGGTTCCCTCAAGAGCTACCAGCCATTCGCCTCCACATTCCTTCTCCAATTATAGACAACGTCGACGATACTACCAGAAAAAATCTTCTGCCTCGAACGAAGGATGGCCTGGTCCGGCCGACAGTATTACGAACTCAGACCGTAACGCGTTAACTTTAGCCGATAAATTATCGCCTGACAACTCCTTTTCTTTCTTCGTCTACTCTGACCGATTACTGAATGAAATCGTGAAAAAAAGGCCGACCCGGACGGGGCGGCCTTCTTCGACATGAATGGCTTTTTGGCACATTTTCTTAGTGCCGCAATGCGTTTTTACTGTTCTATCCGAAAAGCAAATCCGCCATCGTGTACATACCCGGGGTTTTTCCGGTTATCCATTTGGCGGCGCGGAGGGCGCCGGCGGCGAAAACGTCGCGGGACTGGGCCCGGTGGCTGATGGATATCACCTCCACGTCGTTGGCGAAATGAATGGTGTGGTCCCCGGGGATTGATCCCATGCGGAGGGCGTGCATGCCGATTTCCTTTCGGCTGTGTTTGCCCGGGCGGCCGGCACGGCCGTTCACGAGGTCGTCCGGAATTTTCCGGTCAAGCTCGGCCGCCACCGCCTTGGCAATTCCCAACGCGGTTCCCGACGGGGCGTCGACCTTCTGGTTGTGGTGCGTTTCGACAATTTCGATGTCGTAGTCGTCGCCCAGGACCTTCGCCGCCTCGGCCGCCAATTTGAACAAAAGATTAACGCCCAAGCTGAAATTCGGCGCCAGAATGACCGGTACGGCGTCGGCGAAGGTGCGTATCGTCTCCTCCTGCTGCGGTTCGAGGCCGGTGGTGCCGATGACGAGGGCGGTGCCGAGTTCCCGGGCCCAGCCGGCGTTCCGGAGCGTGCTCTCGGGCGACGAAAAGTCGATGAGGACGTCGGCGCCGGCCTTGAGCCCGCAGGACCATTTGACCCCGTCGGCGCGGGGCGCCAGGGCGGTGACGTCCCGCCCGATAAGCGGGAAGCCTTCCCACTCGAGAGCCTGGACCAGTTCGAAATCCGGGTCGGCGTCGGACAGGGCGAGAAGCCGCTGGCCCATCCGGCCGCCGGCGCCGGCTATGGCTATTTTTACCATGGTTGTGATTCTCCTTTCTCCACTTCTCCCCCGGCGAAAGGCTGTCTTCCGCTCGGTATTTCTTCACAAAACCCGTTTAAGCTTTTTCGGCAACGCCGATGTCGGTTCGTAGTCCAGGAATGGGGAGCGACTGTGGCCGCACGTGCCGGTTTACCGGGGCGGCGGGCGCGGTCACAAAAGACCTGGACAAATGGCTACAGCGCTTATTACCTTCGTGAAACAAGGGTAAACTCCGCCGTCGAAGTTCAGGTAAATCAGGCGGAACACGGCTGCCGGACGACCTCGTCGCCTCAAACTGCTCTTCACGGTATTTCTGTGGACTCCGTACCACTGCGTGTTAAAGACCTGCCTGTTGTTCCCCTCACCTGATTCTTATTCCAGTTTCACCAGCCTTGTTTTACCAAATCCGGCGACAGTGAGTTCCACGGACGGGGCGCTGCCGTCCTCGACGCTCCGGACCTTTTCCGCAAAGTCGTCAAGATCGGTAACGGGCCGGCCGTTTACCTGCGTAATGATAAGGTACCGGTGCAGGCCGGCCACCGACGCCTTGCCGCCGTCCTCGACTTTCGAGATGATTACGCCGTTCTTGTCGTTTAAACCGAAGTAGCGGGCGACCTCGAAGGTGATCGGTTTGGCGGTGAGGCCGAGGGCGGGGAATTTTTCCCGTTTGGCGCTTCGGTAGTCCGGTTCGAAATAGGCGGTGGTGAAGTCGGCCGTCATCTCGACGCCGTCGCGGAGATATGTCAGGGTGGCGTTCCGGCCCGGGCCGAAGGCGGTGAGAAGGGTCGAGACGACGTTTTCCCGGTTGGGCCACGGCGGCGGCAGATACTGGAAGCGCATCCGGAGCATCTCCGGCGACATGTCGGAATCGTCCACGAGGTCGTTGAAATAGAAGTCGCTGGAGCGGAGTTCGATGGACTGGCGCTCGCCTTCGACATTCAGGCGGAGGAGGATATCCTCCTCCCGGAGGCCGATTTCGTCCGCGACCGAACCGGGGTAGATATGGGTGACAAGAAGGCCGATGCGGCCGCCACGGGTCTCCCGGACCGCCTTGAAAAGCCTTGCCGTGTTCTGGTCGAGGGACTGGAATTCGACGCCGAGATCGATAAGGCGGCGGCCCTGCTCCTCGGCTATGGGCCTGAGGGTCGGGTCGAAGGCGTTGTCGGCGAGAAGGGCGGTGTGGAGAACGTCTATCGGACGAAAACCGGATATCGCCGTCGGCTTGTCCATGATGTCGCCGTTGGCGGCGGAGGACCGCTTAATCCGGGGCGTCAGGGCCACGGCGACGAGGTCGCCGTCGATGTCGAAGGCGAGGGCGCCGTCCGACTCGTTCGTCCAGGTGGTGACGATGGTGTCGCCGCGGTAGCCCCGGTGGGTGCCGAGCCAGCGGTCGAAATCGACCCGTTCGCGGCGGCGGCCGAGGCTAAAGTCAATGTGCCAGCGCTGAAACAGTTGGAGGAGCGGACGGAGTTCGCGGCCGCGCGCTTCCGGTTTGACCCGGCGGTCGGGGGCCGCGAGCGGGTTCAGGAGGCCGAAACCGGGCGGAACGGATTCCGTCGGGAGGACGGCGTCGACCTCGAGGACGACGGCCATGTAGTCGCGAAGCGCTCCGGCGAAGGTGGCGTCGACTTCCCGGCCGTCCGGCAGGACGACGGCGATAGTCTCGATTTTGGCAATGCCTTCGGCGCTCAGGGGCAGCGGGACAAGGAGATGGCGCTTCCCGACGACGAGGGCCGGCGCGCGGATTTCGGACGGACCGTGGGGATTCGCCTCGTCCTCGACGCCCATCGGGTACGCGTTCGGGTCGTCGGCGTCGTCATCCTCGACGCGGATGCGGAGGCCGAAACAGCTCTCGAGAACGGCTCCGGTCAGGTCCCGCCGCAGTGCCACTTCGCGTTCCCGCGCTTCCTCCCACGACCAGAGGCGGGCAAAGGCGACGTCGGCGCCGTTCCAGTATCCGGCATTGTCACCGGCGCCGACGCGGTCGCCGAAGGCGAGGCCTATGGGTTTAAGATCGCTGTTCAGGACGACGCCGGAGTTGTCGGCGTCGAGGGTCTCCAGGCCGTCGTCCGAAAAGGCGATGCCGCCGACGCCGCTGCCGATGCGGAGACGCCACTCGCCTTCGTCCCACACGTACTTGACGGTTATGCCGTCCTCCGGATCGCCGTCGGCGAAGGCGAGCGGCCGCGAGTCCGGAAGGCGGCCGTTTTCGTCCGGGAGGACTTCCAGAAGGACAGCCTGCAACAGGACGAACCGGCCGACGACGACGGCGTCGTAACGCGGGCCGCCTTCGGTGGTCTGGATTTCCATATAATCGATGTATTGGTCCTGAAGGCCGTCGTCCGGGATGATGACGTGGGTGTCGTTCCACCAGTAGCCGCCGATCAGGGTCGGGCGTTCGTAGCGAAGATCGGTCCGGTAGTCGCCGACCGGCGGCAGGGTGCCGTCGTGCGGACGGGTATAGACGGCGATGCGGACGCAACTGGGCCGAAAGGCGGCGGCGACGTCGATGGCGTGGATGTCGGGTTTGTCGTCGTCGCCGTCGGGGTCGGTTAACGCGGCGGCGGCGGCGGTATCTTCGGAAACGGGCGCGGTGTGCGGCGTGATGGCGATGTCGGGCTCTGTCTGGCGGGGGACGGCGCCGCCGGCGGGAAGCGTGGGGTTCGTCACCGGGACGGTTCCCGCCCGTGCCGGCGTAGCTGTCGAAATGAGGACAACGAAGGCGATTACGACGGCGGATACGGCCTTATGGCAAAAACGGCGGCCATGGGCCGTCCGGGCGGTGCGGTCGATCATGGGATCTCCAAAATGAGCGGCTGCGTGAGGCAGCGGTTTTCGTGGGTCTTGGCTGGTTCGTCGAAAGCTCCGGTGTCCTGCGCCGTCCCGTCGCACAGACGTCGTTCGGTCCGGCTTCACCGGTTATGGTGATTCCGGGCAGACGAACCGGTTTTCAAAATTGTACTGCCAGAACATTCAGCGCCCGGCCGCCCGCAACGCTTCTTCCCGCGTCGGGTATAGGCGGAGCGAATCGTTCGCGAGAACCGGGCCGATAGCGGGATCGTCCCGGTTCGACAAATAGTCGATCAACAGGCTGACGCTGTCGCCGAAATCGTGGCGCCAGGCGTCCGGCGGCAACTGGTAGCCGTCGCCGCCTTCGGCCATATAACTGTTGACCGCAACCGTATAGGTTTTATCCAGGGGAAAGGCTGCGCCGTCCGGACCGGTGATGCCGGCGACGGCAAAGCGTCCGCTTTCACCTGTCGGGAAGGCGTGCACCGTCATGCCGTAAAATTCGGGAAATGCGTTTGTCCCCGGAATGAGGTGCGGGGAGACGAGGTCGGCGATTTGCTGTCCGGTTAACGCGTAGGTGACAAGATTATTCTGGAACGGCAGCATGTCGTATATCGCTCCGGCGGTGACCTGCCCCGGCGCCAGGCCGGTTCGGATGCTGCCGGAATTCATGATGGCGACGTCGGCGCGGGCGATGTCCCGGTAGGCGCGGCAGACGAACCGCCCTATCGGTGTACTCTCGCGGCCGACATGCTCGTCGTGGAACTGGTCGGAGTCGAGGGTAAATACGCGGTCCCCGAGGGCGAGGCGGTCCGACATCGCGCGGAGCTTCATGAGGATAAATTCGGACGGCGGCGTGTCCCGTAGCGAGTCGTAGTCCCAGATCGCCATGTCGGCGGCGATGCCGCCTCCCGGCGCCTGGGTGACGGTGATTTCCGCAAACTTCTCAAGGTAGCGGCCGGCATTGCCGTACAAAGCGCCGCCGATGCGTTCGACCGGGGCGTAATTGTGCGAATGGGCGTCGACGACGATGTCGACGTTCCTGACCGCCGCGACGTCGCGGCCGGAGATCTGGCCGTTTCCGTAGCTGTCGGTGTCGTCGTGACCGATATGCGAGAGGACGACGACGACGTCGCCCGGGAGGTCGTACTGCCAGATGGCGCTTCGGAGGGCGTCTGTCAGAGCCAGTTTGGTGGCGGCGTGGTCGGGCGCGCCGTCCCGCTCGACCAGGCCGAAATCGTAGTCCGCCAGTCCAGGGGCGTTACTGTTGGTGCGGGTGTAGGGAGTGAGAAGGCCGGTGACGACGAAGCGGAAGCCCGGCATGTCGACGAGTTCAATCGGCGCGGAACTGAAACCGGGGAGCGGCTGACCGCGCTGGGTGACATTGGCGGCGACGGCGTCCACCGGGCCGGGAGCGTTCTGCCTGGCGATGGCGAGGAGGACGTCGGAATAATACAGGTCGTTCCCCGCGGGGATATTGTAGTCGAAGGCGTGGTTGCCGGGAACAAGAACGCGGTAGCCCATGGCGCCGATGATTTCGGCGATGCTTCGGCCGTTGTCGAAATGGGCGATACTGTTGCCGCTGAAGGCGTCGCCGGCGTCCATGAGGAAGACTTCCCAGCCGTCCTGGCGGAGGCGGTCGGCGTGGCCCTGGAGGATGGCATAGCCTAATCGGCCACTGTGGTTGTCGTGAAAAGCATAGCCGTGGACGTCGTTGGTGACGAGGATTTTAATGCCAGGCCCGGCGAACAGGCCGGCGTCCGACCGATCGTACACCGGCTCGGCCTTGTACACGTAACAACTGGGACGGGAGGGCTGGAACGGCGCGGCGTCGAAGACGACGGGGCCGTCCGCGCCCGTTGCGAGGCGGACAAGACCGGCGACGAGGAAAAAAATCGGTAACAGACGACGGCGCATGACTATTCTCCAGGTTTTCGTGACCCGCTCCGTCCGGAACCGAGTCTATTGGATACGGATGGGTCCGAAAACATCCCGTCGGCCTTTGTATGAGGCGGCGAATTTCGGTCAAGGTGGATTATAGCCAGGCCGGAACACAAAGCAAGGCGTTTACGAACTTGCCCCCGATGCCGCCAAACCGTGACAAGGTAAGGCTTTTTTGATAATGAAACACTTGCAATAACTTTTCGATCCGGATAACCTCGAAGGGTCGTCCGGGGAGGCGGGGCGGCCGGGGAACCACCGTACCCGGCCGGGACGGCCTGTGGAACCGCGTTCCATCACCCAACCCAGCCTTGGCCGGGCGGTTTCCGTCCCGGTTTATCCCGGTGAACGACGCACGGATAAACTTTTTGCGGCCACGGCGCGGAACCGCCCTGCCCCGGCAGAGCGGGAGAGAGTTTGAGGCCCGGCCGTTCCGGTAGCGGGTTTTTCCGCCGTCACTGTCCGATTTGGAGACTACCCAATGCCTCGTGCCCAAGCGCGAACTCGTTGCCGCGTGAGAGCGTGTTTCCTCATGCTCGCCGCCTCCTTGCTGGCCGCCCTTTTCGCCCCGGCCCTTCACGCCGGCGAACTGGCGAGGCCGGTTCCGGACAACGCCCAGGTCACCCGCTTTACCCGGTTCAATATCAGGTACACCCTCCGGGACATCATCGCCGACGGCGTCCAGAAGGTCGAATTCTATATTTCCGACGACATGGGCGCCACCTGGCGCCTCTACGGCGAAGACCCCGACCGCACCTCCCCGATGACCATCGAAGTGCCGGGCGAAGGCGCGTACGGGTTTGTTTGCGTCGCCACCGACCGCTACGGCAACCGGGAACGGGCGCCGGGACCGCGGACCCGTCCGGAAACGGTCATCGTCGTCGACCGGACGCCGCCGGAAGCGCGCTGGCTGGCGCCCCGGTCCGACATCCTTGGCCGGGGACAGCCGGTCGAGTTCCAGTGGGAAACGTCGGACCAGTTTTTCGGCGACGCGCCGGTCAAAATCCAGTACGCCGCCAACGCCCAGTCGAACCACGACCGGAACGCCGACTGGCAGACTCTCCAGGAAAACCTGCCCGCCACCGGCTCCCATACCTGGAACCCGCCCACCGGCGCCGCCTACAACTTCCGCCTCGTCGCCGAGGACCGGGCCGGGAACGTCACCGTCGCCTACTGCCCGGCCACCGTCCGGGTCGACACGACGCCGCCGTACATCACCTCCGTCCAGCCGCTCCGTTCGAACAGCCTCGAGAACGACATCGTCGTCGACGCCCACGACGGCGACGGCGGCTCCGGCGTCAAGGAATATTCCCTCTACGTTTCGGACAACAACGCCTACACCTGGACCCTCGTGAAAGAGGCCGGCGTCGGCGGCGAGACCGTGCCGGTCAAGCGCCAGGCCGGCGAAGCGGTGACCTGGACCGCGCCCCGGTCGGGCGAATACCCGCTCTGGCCCGTCGTTTTCGACCACGCCGGCAACGCCACGCCGCTTCCGGCCGTCGGCGTCCAGGGAAATTACATCCTCGTCATCGACAACGAACCGCCGGTCGTCACCCTGTCGAACTCGTTCCTCATGGGCCGGATGGCCGTCCTTGCCAACGAACAGCGCCGGGTCGAATGGACCGCCTACGACCCACATATCGTCCACTCGTCCGGACGCATCATGTTGTCGCTGGACAACGGCCTGACCTGGCAGGAACTCCGCTCCGGCCTGCCGTCGAGCGGTTCGGAATTGATTAACTTCCCGTTCGGATCGCAGAGCGAGGAAGCGCGCCTCAAGGTGACGGTCGAGGACGAATTCGGCAATA
>JAJQFC010000305.1 GCA_021201355.1 Planctomycetaceae bacterium
CCCCCCCCCCACACCGGGGCCCCGCCCGCCCCCCGCCCCGCCCCCCCCGCCCGCGGGGCGCCCGGGCCCCCCCCCCCCCCGGGCGCCCGGGAACTCGTCCTCATAAGCCAGGACACCACCGCCTTCGGGAAGGACCGGCCCGGGTCCGGCGACACCCTGGCCGGTCTTCTTGAATCGCTTCTCGCCAAAACATCCGTGCCCCGCCTCCGCGTCCTCTATGCCCATCCGGCCCATCTGGACACGCGGACGATGGACCTCCTCACCGGGGAGCCCCGGCTCCTCGGCTATCTCGACCTCCCCGTCCAGCACATCGCCGACAGCGTCCTCGGCCGGATGAACCGGGGTTACGGACGGGAACGGGTGGAGGAGATTGTCGGCGCCCTGTCCCGGGCGGACGGCTTCACCCTCCGCACCACCTTCCTCCTCGGTTATCCCGGGGAGACGGACCGGGACTTCCGGGAAGCCCTTGAGTATGTCCGGGAAGGGCACTTCCAGCACCTCGGCGCCTTCGCCTATTCGGCCGAACCGGGAACGCCGGCCTTCGGCATGGACGGGCAGGTACCGCCGGAGGTCGCCCGGGAACGCCGCGACGCCATCCTCGCCGCCCAGTCCGAAATCGCCTTCGCCTGGTTGGACAGCCGGGTCGGCAAGACCGAGAAGGCCCTTGTCGACGCCCGCCCGGAAGAGGGCTGGGTCCTGGCCCGGACCCGCCGGGAAGCGCCGGACGCCGACGGCATCCTCTACCTCAGGGACGACCATTCCCGTCCGGAAGAAGTGGTAAAGGCTTGCATCACCGAACGCAAGGACTATGATTTAGTGGGATATGTCGCCGCTGCCGGGAAAAAGGCGGCGGCGGGGGGAAAACGGAAAAAACGCCGGTAACGCCGAGGGCGGCCCACGGCGGGAGAAGCGCGGTATCGGCACGGGTTACCTGTACGGTTTTGATTGATAAACCAAAACCGATGCCGGCCCGCGCGCGGTGCTTGTTCCCCTTCTCCGGTCCGGCTCTCCGCCTATATGCGGGGGTCCCGGTGCCCATGGCGTCCGTTCCGGACCTCCATTCACACGAAAGGGTAAGGGAAGAGGACGGGGATGTTTCCCGGCTCTTATACCACGACTAATGTCTACCGGTACTGACGACCATACTTCCGACATGGCCAGGGATGCGGCCGGCGAAAGCACCGACTTTCGCGGCGGTCCCGACGCCGAACCGGTCCGCGACAGCGGACAGTCCACCCGCGTCCCGCCGGGCCGGCCGAAATCCGACACCTTTGTCGGCCAGAAGTCAGTCCGCATCAAATACACCAAGTCCCGTGCGGGCCTGGCCGTACGCCTGGCCCTGCCGGTCCTCGCCGCCACCATCGCCGGACTGATCATCCTGGCCCTGGTGGTCCGGGACCGCCTCTCCGTTTTGCAACTGAACGATCTCCGTTCCGACGCCACCTATATCGCCTTCCACGCCGGCACCCTCGGCCGCTTCCTCATCTACCACCAGCAAAAATTTCTCGAGAAACATCCCGAATATCTCGAAATGGCCGAATGGCCGGCGGGCGATCACTGGCTTGTCACCCACGGATTCGTCAGCCAGGACGAATGGGTCGAGGCGACCGGTTTTCAACTGGACGAATACGCCCCCGCCTCCATCATGGAACGGGCGGCGGAACGAATCATCCTCCAGGACTACGATCGTTTCCTGAATTCCACCCGGACCCGAACGGAAATGGTGGCGGCGTTCCTTCTCACCCCGTCCGGGGCGGTCATGGCCCAGAGCCGGAACGCCACGTTCCGCTTCGACCATCTGGCCCTGAAAAGCGTGCCGCTGACAGTCGATCCCGTCGTTGTCAACAACATCCATATCTACGTGGATGTCGTCACCTCCATCCCTCCGGAACCGGTGGTCCGGGCGGTGGCGCGGATATACGCGAACGACAACCCGGAAATACTCCTCGGCTCCTCCGTCGCCGTTCTCCGGACCCACCGGCACAGCGTGGAGCAGAACGCTTTCATGCTGTCCCTGGCCGGCCTCGGCCTTCTTCTCGCCGTCCTCATCGCCATTGCCAGCTGGTACTCGGCCCGGCGGATAATCGCCCCGATGCGCCGCCTGGCCGCCGACATGCAGGCCATGGCGGAAGGCGACTTCAACCGCCGCGCCACCGGGAAGGACGGCTACGAAATCGACCTCCTGGCCCGGGCCTTCAACTCCATGGCCGAACGGGTGCGGGTGGCCCGGCTGAACGAGCGGAAAACGAGCCGCCTCGAAAGCGATCTCGCCGTCGCCCGGGAGATCCAGAACAACCTGTTACCGCTCCAGACGCCCCGCGTCCGCGGCCTCGACATGCACACCATCTACCGGCCGGCCCGGGAAATCGGCGGCGACTATTTCGACTTCCTGCCGGTGGACGACAGGCACGTCGGCCTGGTGGTGGCGGATGCGTCGGGGAAATCCATCCCGGCCGCCCTCGTCATGTCGACGACCCGGGCCATACTCCGCTTTGTCGCGCCCGGCGCCGAGTCGGCGGCGGAAACGTTGAGCCGGGTCAACGCCATCCTCTCCGTCGACATTCCGAAAGGGATGTTCGTCACCGCCTACTATGTCATCCTGGACCCGCTGGCGCAGACCATGCTCTGCGCCTCGGCCGGCCATACCCCGATGCTTATCGCCCGGGCCGACGGCGGCGTCGACATCGTGAACCCGGGCGGCATCGCCCTCGGCTTCGACCGCGGCGCCATATTCGAGCGGTCCATCCGGGAGGAACGGATCAAGCTCGGCCGCGGCGACCGGGTGTTCCTGTACACGGACGGCGTGGTCGAATGCATGAACGCGGCGGAGGAGGAGTATTCCGACCGCCGCCTCCGCGAGTTCCTCAGGCGAAACCGCGATCTGTCGAGCCACGATTTCGTCGGCGCCCTCATGGCCGATCTCGACCGGCACCGGGGCACCGCCGACATGCGGGACGACATCACCATCGTGACGTTCAAGGTATTGTGACCCGCCATACCAGTCATCCGACGGCGCCGGCCGATTCGACGCCGCGTTTTCCGGGCCAGTGAAAAAGAGAGTCTATGTCCGCGTTTTCCTTAAAAACCAGTACCGTGTCCGCCCATTCGGTGGTGGCCAGCATCACCGGCGACATGACCCAGGACAACTTCGACTCCCTGGAAGGCGAATTCAACAGCCTCCTGGAAGCCGGCATCCTCGGCGTCGTCCTCGACCTGACCGCCATCGGCTCCATGACGAGCGCCGGCATCGGCGCCATCATCAACCTCGGAGACACCCTCCGGAAACGGAACGGCAAACTCTATACCGTGCTGCCGGGCGCAGAATCGGCCGGCGTCATCACCATGCTCGGCCTCGACGACGCCCTCGGCCTGACGCCGTCGGTGGAGGAGGGAAAACGGAAAGTCGTCAACCTGAAATAGGACGGCGATGTCCGTCCCGACCATATGAAGGAAATAACCGCACCATGCACACGTCCTGGACCTGTTCCATTACCCCGAATTTCGGCGACGCCGATCCTCTCCGCCACATCAACAACTGCGTCCTCCCGGTGTGGTTCGAGCTGGCGCGGACGCCGATTTTCAGCCTGTTCCACCCAAGCCTCGACTACGACACCTGGCCCCTCATCCTCGCCCGCATCCAGGTCGACTACATCAGCCAGATGAAATGGGGCACCGATGTCGACATCCGGACGTATATCAAGAAGTTCGGCCGGTCGTCCTTTACC
The DNA here is from genome assembly GCA_021201355.1 of Planctomycetaceae bacterium. Classification (GTDB taxonomy): domain Bacteria; phylum Planctomycetota; class SZUA-567; order SZUA-567; family SZUA-567; genus JAJBSZ01. The sequence continues at coordinate 3,726 of JAJQFC010000305.1, forward strand.
GTCTACCAGGAGGCGTTCCAGAACGACGTCCTCGGCGCCAAGGGCGAGGCGGTGCTGGTCCATTTCGACTACCGGACGCAAAAATCGAGCCCGATTCCGGCCCACGTGGCGAAGGAACTGGAGAAGCACCTCGTCGACCCGACGAACCCGAACCTGCGAACGCGTTCCGGGCGGTTTCCGGCTTTATAAAAACCCATTGCATAAAGTATCGACCCGATAGGGTATCCATTTACGAGCGTTTTCCGCTGTTCAGGACCAACCGATTTTCGACCCGAATCGCCGATCGCGCCGCTTTGAGGAGACAAACATGTCCGACGACACCATTTTCACCGAAATGACCATCGGCGATTTTTTGGAGATGCAGGCCCGGAACGACCCCGACCGCGACTTTATCGTCTTCCCCGACCGCGACCTCCGGTTCTCGTACAAGGTCTTTAACGAACGGGTCGACAACCTGGCCAAGGGACTTATAGAAATCGGCATCGACCGGGGCGATCACCTGGGCATCTGGTCCCGGAACGTGCCGGACTGGCTCACCTACTTCTTCGCCGCCGCCAAACTCGGCGCCGTTCCCGTCACCATCAACACCTACTACAAAAGTCACGAACTCGAATACGTCGTCCGCCAGTCCGACATGAAAGGCCTCGCCCTTGTTGACGGCTACAAGGGCGGCAACTATTCGTACCTGGACATCCTTTACGAAATCGCCCCGGAAATCCGGGAGACGTCCGCCTTCACCCGGCGGGTGCGCACGGACAAGTTCCCCCGCCTCCAGTCCATCATCTACATGGGGCCGGAAAAGCACCGGGGCATGTATTCGACCAACGAACTCATCTCCCTCGGCGCCCACACGCCGGACGACAAGCTTCGCGCCAACATGAAGGCAATCGACAACCGGGACATGGTGAACATGCAGTACACCTCCGGCACCACCGGCTTCCCGAAAGGCGTCATGCTCACCCACCGGAACATCCTGAATAACGGCTATTACATTGGAGAACGCCAGGCATTGACCGCCGCCGACCGGGTCTGTCTCCCGGTGCCGCTGTTCCACTGCTTCGGGATCACCCTGGGCATCATGGCCATCTTCACCCACGGCGCCACCGCCGTCATCCTCGAGCAGTTCGACCCCCTGGACGCCCTCTCCGCCGTCGAAAAGGAAAAAGCCACCGCCCTTTACGGCGTGCCGACCATGTTCATCTCGGAAATGAACCATCCCCTCTTCGACAAGTTCGACCTGTCAAGCCTCCGGACCGGCATCATGGCCGGATCGAACTGCCCGGTCGACGTGATGGAGCGGGCCATGACCCTCATGAACATGCGGGAAATCACCATCACCTATGGCCTCACCGAATGCAGCCCGGCCATCACCATGACCTCCGTGAACGACAGCATCGAAATGAAAACCTCAACCATCGGGAAGAAGATGCCGCACTGCGACGTCAAGCTGATCAACCCGGAGACGAACGAGGAAGTGGGGATCGGCGAACAGGGCGAAATCTGCTGCCGCGGCTACAACGTCATGAAAGGCTATTACAAAATGCCCGAGGAGACGGCCCGCACCATCGATTCGGACGGCTTTTGTCATTCCGGCGACCTCGGCACCGTCGACGCGGACGGCTACTACCGGGTCACCGGCCGCCTGAAGGACATGATCATCCGCGGCGGCGAGAACGTCTATCCCCGGGAACTCGAAGAGTTTTTCTACAAGATGCCCGGGGTCAAGGACGTTCAGGTGGTCGGGGCGCCGGACGAGGTGTTCGGGGAGGCGGTGGCGGCGTTCGTCATCCTCCACCCGGACGCCGACGTCACGCCGGAGGACGTCCAGGATTTCGCCCGGGCGAAAATCGCGCCGTACAAGGTGCCGCAGTACGTCTGGATGATTGACGAATATCCGCTCACCGCGAGCGGCAAGGTGCAGAAATACATCCTTCGGGAAATGGCGCAGGAACGGATAGAGGCGATGAAACAGGAGGGCGCCGCGACGTGAGATTCGATCCGCCCAGGCTCCAGGACGAACTGTCCCGCCGCACCGGCCTTGCCGTTATGCTGTTCCTGAATTCGAACCGCCGGCGCATGGTGTCGGCCCGGCAGCGCGGTCCCGGCGCGGTCGAGGTCAGGCTGCAGCGGGCATTCCTCGATTCGCCGGACGACGTCCTATCCGAACTGGCGCAGCTCATCCTCGGCCGCCATACCGACAAGCTGGCGCTCCGCCGCTTTATCGACAGCGCCTTCCGGGAAAACCCGAAACAGGGTCGGCCGCGCCGCCAGGTCGGCGTCGACCGCCAGGTGTCCTCTCACCACGATATCGAACGCTACGCCCGGGATCTGAACGACATCTACCTCGGCGGCCGCTCCACCGCCCGGGTCGTCTGGGGCCGGAAGGGAAAACGCCGGTCCCGCCGCTCCATCCGCTTCGCCTGCTACGACCCGGAGCGGAACCTCGTCATCATGAACCGGAAGCTCGATTCGGCCGCCATCCCGGCCTACTTTGTCGAGTATGTCCTGTTCCACGAAATGCTCCACGAAGTGCTCGGCATCGGCGAACGGCCGGACGGCCGCCGGGACGTCCACGGCAGCCTGTTCAAGCTGATGGAATCGACCTATCCCGATTACGACAAGGCGAGGCGGTTCGAACGGGAACTGTGCAAGCACCTCGACAAGCTCTGACTCGCCGCCCGCCCTTCCCTGTCATTCCTCGACCGCGTCGTCCTCATTCTCCCCGGCCGCCGGCGGCTGGAAGAACCGGTCCGCCATTAACCAGGCGGCGCCGACGAGGACGCAGTCGTCGTCGAGGAAGGAGTATTCTATCCGCGTTTCCTTGTCCATACCGAAGAGGGAAGTGGCATGCACCCGCTCGTGGAGGCGGCTGAGGAAAAAATCGCCGGCCTTGGCGAAGATGCCCTGGATGATGATGAAGCCGGGATCGCAACTGAGAATGATGCTCTTGAAGGCGGTGGCGAAATGGTCGACCGCCTGGTCCAGGAGAAAGCGGGCGCAGGCGTCGCCTTCGTTGGCGGCGTCAATGATGTTCGTGAAGGTTATCCGTTCGGCCCCGCCGTCGAAAAGCCGTGAATCGCGGTAGCGTTTCCGGAGGGTAAGGGCGCGTTCCTCCATCCGCCGGGGCGACACCGCCACTTCGAGGCAGCCGGTGGCGCCGCAGGCGCAGACCTCCGTGCTGGCCGGATCGACCGGCAGGTGGCCGACTTCGCCGGACAGGCCGGTGCTGCCCCGATCGACGCGGCCGTCGACGAACATGCCGCCGACGACGTTCTCGTATTCGGTGGAGACGAAATAGAACCGCCGGTAGCGGGGCCCCTTTATCTTCGCCTCGCCGTAGGCGTGGTAGCGGGCGGCGTTGTCGATATGGATGGGGAGGCCGGGCGGCAGCACCTGGCGGAGAAGGGACATGAGGGGGACGTTCCGCCCCCACGACGGGAAGTGCAGCGCGACGACGCACACTTCGCCCGTCGAGTCGATTATCCCGGGCCAGCCGATGACGGCGTCGAGGCAGTCGTCCGGGCTGGCGCGGCGGCGCTTCAGGAGAGCCTGGAGAATCTCCCCGAGCATGGACAGGATGTCGGCGAGGCCGGTGTTGGTGCGGAGGAGTTCCGAATGGCTTACCGTCAGCTCGCCCCGGAGGTTGGCGAGGGCGGCGGTGATGCGGCGCTCGCCGACGCGGGCGGTGAAGATGCATTTGAAATCCGGGTTGAAGGAAAACAGTTTGGCCCGGTTTTTCTTTTCTTCGGCATTCGGCTGCGCCGGAGCCGGTTTGATCATCCCGGACTGAAGAAAATGTTCGACGATATTATGGACGGTCATGATGGACAGGCCGCTTGACCGGGATATTTCCACCATGGAGACGCGTTCACGGTGACGGATGAATTCCAGCACTGTGGAGCGGTTTTTGGTTTTCAGGGTGGAAAGGGAATTCTGTCCTTCTTTTTTGGCCATCGCTTTCTCCGAATCAGGCGGCTGACGTGTCGGCGCTCCACTGCGTTCCGAGGACTCTCCGGGGAAAATTCTCGTTATGGTCGGGGGGGGGGGAGTGTATTTTACATGGCGGGAAGGGTTTTGTCAAACCAATGGCGCGGGACAGGCTCCGGGACGCCGTGTCGGGTACACGGCATGAAAAGTGATGGGCCCGGCGTCGGGCTTCAGTCACTCCGCCACGAGTTGGTGACCGATTCGAACGGCAGCCCCTCCGCATATTCGATGGCGGCGTGGACGGCGCCGAGCATTGTTTCCCGGTTGTCCAGGTCCGACAGGAACAGGTCCGGCGGAAACGGGAGCGCCGCCGCCATCCGTTCCTTCCAGTCCGGCAGGAAAATCTTGCCAAGCGTCCGGCCCCAGCCACCCGAAACAATGACCGCCCGCGGGTTCAGAAGGGCCGAGGCATTTGTCAGGGCCATGGAAAACCGGTCGGATACGGTCTCCAGCGCCGCGTCGTCCCACTGGTCGGCGGTAGCGCCCGTCCTTTTCCGGCCGCCGCCGGGGACGGGGCCGAAGCGTTCGAGAGACAGGGCATTTTCAAGCTCCCCGGAATCGCCGGTTCGGCGGAAACTGCGGTCAGACAGGAATTTCGGAAAAGATTCGGGAAGAGATTCGGACGCGGGCGCAATGATGGCGAAACCGATTTCGCCGGCGGCGCCGTCGGCACCCTGGTACAGGCGGCCGTCAAGGATGAGGGCGGCGCCGATGCCGACGCCGTGACTGACATAGAGGATGTCCCGGTAGTCGCGGCCGGCGCCTTTCCACAGTTCGCCCTTGGCGCCAAGATTGACGCCGTTTTCGTAGAGGACGGCGGCGCCGTGGCGGCTGTGGATGTCGGCCCGGAGAGCGTCCAGGGGGAAGTCGGAAAAATTGGGCGCCAGGCGGATGGCGTTGTCACGGATAATGCCGGGCAGGCCGATGCAGACGCAGATACATCGGCCATGGCCGGCCGGGACCGATTCGGCGGCGGCGGCGACGGCGCCGGCGATGGCGGCCCGGGTGCGGACGCCGCTCCGGCTGGCGTCGAAGGGGCGGGAATCCTCCCACAGCACGTCGCCAAGAAGATCGGCCGCCATGACGCGGATGCGGGTGCGGCCGACGTCGACGCCGACGAGAAAGCCGCGCGCGGCATTGTACGAAAGAAGGACCGACTTCCGGCCAAGCTGGTTTCCGCCGGCGCCGTGGGTGACGACGTAGCCGTGGTCCAGGAGAAAACGGATATTCGACGACACGGTGGGAAAACTCATGCCGGAATGCCGGGCGAGATCGGCCCGGGACAAGGGGCCGTCGGCCCGAAGCAGGCGGAGAAGAACGCGCTTGTTGGCTTCGCCGATACTTTCCGGCGTGGCGATGTCGGCCATGGTTTTTCCCCGGAAGGCCAGTCACCCGTTACCTGCGAGAAGTTACTTAGGGTTTCTTACTAACACAGTACCCCCCCTTCCCGGCTTAGTCAACCAGGCCGGTGAACAATTCGATACTTGCGACCCGCCGCCGGATACCCTGTCGAAAGCCTTCCCGGCGCATTTTCATCCGAAAAAAACCGGGCGATACCAAACCTGGCGGAACGTTGTCCCTGTCTTCCGACGACGGTCCGGCAGGTGGCGAACAGATCGTAAAAATGACGCCCCTTCCGCGAAAAAGGGGCGTCAGGTACCGCTTGTCCGAGTTGTACCGCTTGTCCGATTCGTGGCATAGCTTCGTGATCGCGGCGTTGCCATCGTGGCGCCGGTTTTTGTGAGCGTTAGCGAAGGACGGCGAAATCGCGGCTGCGTTCCCGGTAGGCGGCGACGTTTTCCCGGGTCACCAGACGCGACGGGAACACGACCACCTGGGGCTGCCTGGCCTTTTTCACCGCCTGCCTCGCCACCTCGATGGCCTTCGCGCCCTGGGCCACCGGATCCTGCACCACCGACGCGGCGAGGCGGCCTTCGGCGATGGCGTCCAGGGCTTCCGGCACGGCGTCGACGCCGACGACGACGACGTCCTGGATGCCCATTTCCTCGAGGACGTCAAGGGCGCCGAGGGCCATCATGTCGTTGTTGGCGATGATGGCGTCAAGGCCGTCCGGGCCGAACTGGTCGAGCCAGGCCCGGGTGACGTCCCGCGCCTGATCCCGCTGCCAGTTGGCTGAAAACTCCGCCAGGAACGCCATATTCGGGTACAGGGTCGAAACGACATGGCGGACGCCCTGGGTGCGGCTGTGGGTCGCTTCATTGACGAGAATCCCCTGGAGAACGGCGATGCGGCCTTCGGCGCCGATTTGTTTGCCGACAAAGCGCATTTGCTCTTCCCCTTCGGCGAAGGCGTCGGTGCCGACGAAGAAACAGCCTTCGGGCGGCCGCTGGCCGGAGAAGGGATTCCGGTTCAGGAAGACGACGGGAACGTCGGCCTTCTTCGCCATGGCGACGATGCGGTCGACCTTTTTCGTTTCGACCGGGACGACGACGAGGGCGTCGACGCCGGCGGCGAGGAGTTCCGCCACCTGGCTTTCCTGGGTGGCGAGGTCTTCGGCCGCGTCCCGGTCGAGGATAATATCACCGCCGGATTCGGCCGCATCCCTGGCGGCGCCAAGAACGTACTACTGGAACAGATCGCCGAAATTACTGCAGGCGTAGCCGATGCGAAGGATTCCGTCCTGGGCGGTGGCGGCGCTACCCATGAGCGCCACTCCGAGTGCGAAAACCATGAGGGACTTCAGAATGGCTGACATGGTAGACTCCTTTACAGAAAAAAGCCTCGTTTCAGGCCGCGACACCCGTCGGCGGCGCTGGAGAAACCGTGAATCACGACACGAACGCATAAGTGTTCACGTGCACACCACCGTGTAAAAAAAAGAGAGCGTCGGCAGCGGCGGTGTCAATTGGGACAAACCTCTCAATTTATAGCTGTGTTCTCGTGCACACTTTCCTTTTACCCTGTTTTCAGGTCTTAGTCAAATCGAATCCGCGAATTTTCGGAATTTATTGTCATTGACGAAAAAAGTCGCCTCTGACCGCCCATGTGTCCGGCCGGGCGATTCGGCTTGATGCGCTTCCGGTCCATTGTTACAATCAGTTAACGGTTCCATCCTCAAGAACCGGCGTCGCCGTCCGCTCATGAGGTATAGCGGAAAGAGTATAAACGAAAAAATTACCGTTTTTTTATTTAAGTCGCGCCGTCGAGGTCCGCTAATAATTACGGAATCGACGGAAGCGCGTGAAGGGCGCCCAAAAGTCTTCCGGAAATTCGCAAGAGTATTGGCGGTGGCGGTTGCGTAATTCCCTGGTAACTCGGTGACACTTCATCAAATATTTTTGTTTGATCGGCGACGGTACCGTCAAGGACGGCCCTTCCCTTTCCCAATGGATGGACTAATCATGATTAACAACGAATTCTTCAAGAACTTTAATCCGTTCGGCAATCGGAACGCCGCCAAATCAGACGGCAAAAACATGGCGTCGCAACTGGCCGAATCCATTAAAAACCGCCGGGCCGCGAAACAGGACGGCAGCCAAATCCCGGCAAACGAGAAAAAGCTGACGACTCAGGAACCGACCGAACGGAAGGGCCTCGGCTTCGACCGCTTCGAACGTTCCTCGGACAAGGAAACGGAAGAAGCGCCGAAGGAACTGAGCGTCAACGAACGGCGCCAGGCCGCCCTAAAGAAAATCATGGACCGCCTCGACGCCGAGGAAGCTGCCAAATATCCGAACCGGAACAAGGGCAAGGCGGAAGACGCCTCCGGCGCGAAGACGGACACCTCCGCCAGCTCCGAAATCACCACCGTCACCGACCCCGCCGAAGTCGCCCAGAAGGATGGCCTGAGCGCCCTCCTGAACGACCTGCCGCTCTTTAACGAATTCAAGACCGGCCTCGCCGAAGCGTTCAAGAGCATGGACGGCGCCTCCTTCGGCGCCATCAGCGCCCAGTACGAGGTAAACTATTCCGCCATGGAATACATCGCCGACGCCGCCGGCAATTATGAAATGAAGGAAACGAAGTTCTCGATGAAGCTCGACCTGAACTATGTCCAGGCCGCTTCCGGGAAATCCGCCAGCGAACTTGCCGACTCCATCGCCAACGCGGAAGACTTCGAGTCCCTCGTCAACACCCTTAACGAATTCGCCAAGGCCGGCGTCGACACGACCAACCCGGACGCCCAGGTCCAGGCCCCCACGGACGAGAACAACCCGCTGTCCGCCTATATGAAGGACGGCAAGCCGATGTCCGTGAAGGAACTCATGAACTCGGCGTTCAAGAACTTCAACCCGTCCAGCGTCGCCAAGGGCGTCTCCGACTACTTCTCGCCGGAAGCCACCTCCGGCCGCATCCTCGACTTCGCGAAATCCTTCTACCCGATGTCCGACGCCTTCAAAAAGGGCGGCGACACGCCGGAAGCGCGCGAGGAATTCGCCGAACTGATGCGCGGCGCCATCCAGAAGGGCTTCGACCAGGCCCTCGGTTCTCTCGGCGCCGTTCCGAAAGACACCATGAACGGGATCAACAAGACCCACGAACTGACCATGAAGGGTCTTGATGACTTCGTGAAGGAAGGCACCACCCCGGCCAAGCAGCCGACCTACGACGCGCTCCAGGCCTTCTCGATGTCCCTGGACATGTCGTACAGCCAGACGACGGTGAAGTACACCAACAACACCGGCCGAACCGATTCCACCGGCATTACGGCCTGACATCCGGCCAGCCGCGAAATCCATCCATGACAGTCGTGAAAAAAGCCTCCTGTTCGCGGGAGGCTTTTTGTCATATCCCGGCGGCCTGTTACCAGTCCCGCCCGTCGGGTGCCGGGACTTCCGGTCCGGGCGGGAACGGTCTCGCGCAAACTGCATTTGCCTATTGAAAAAATTCCGCGTTTAAAGGAAAATTGAATGCCGGCCGCCGCCCGAAGCCCGGGCGGCGGCTGTAATACGAGGGCTGAC
>JAJQFC010000191.1 GCA_021201355.1 Planctomycetaceae bacterium
GCCCGGGGACAGTGGCGACCCGGAAGCGGGCCGACCCGGTCCCCGACGCGTCGGTCACCGTTTCGGCCTGATCGAACCCGGCGTTTTCAGCCTGGTCCGGCTCCTCGGCAACGCTGAAGGCGAGGCGGACGCCCGGCACCGGCAACTTCTGGGAAACCCCTTCCTCGTCGGCGCCGAAAACACCGACCCGAATGGTGTCGGCGAGGTAGGCATCGAGCGGTCCGTACAGGAGGTTCCCGGTACGGAGGCGCAGACCGGCCGGCTCGGACGGCGTCGTGCCGCCGCAGCCGGGAAGAACGAAAAGAAGAAGGAGACTAAGGAGGATGTGGCGGTAACGATGATGGTGATGATTGGTTTGACGAAAAGCCGGGTGCTGGTACGGCATTGTGACTCCTGGGTATAAATTTCAATGCATCAAGGCGGACCGGAAACTCCGCGTCGAAAACCGGGTTGGTCCTTCTGATTGTACCACCGGGTAGCGTGTCCGAATACTGATACGTCCGCGATTATGAGTATTCAATGCAGCCCAGAACTAATGCAAGGTCACGCATCAACTGACTGGTATTACGACCCCGGCAGCCCCACCCGAGACAACAGCCGGGATATAGTAACCGACGTAGACCTGACCGTCAACGCCGTGACGGCCTTTTTCCTCGAAGTTCTGGGACAGAGGGAATCGCTTCCGATTGAAACGGCGAAAACGGCGGAGAAATTTTTGCCAATAGATGCCAAATTATTGCATGTCATTATATTATATAAACTTAAATAAATTGCTAAATAATTCATTTTCCACTAAACTTTTCCCCGAGCCGTCCGCTAATATCGTTAAGGACAAGTCTCCCCACATTGACGGGGCTTGGTCTGAAACCGTGTGTGTTTAAGAGGTTATTGAACGAAAGGAGGCTGACCATGCTTCCCAATATCGACCCGGCCAAAGCGGCCTCTTCGGCCTCGGTCAATCCGACACCGACGAAAAAGCCCGACGTGGAGCGGGCTGCTCCGTATACCCCCACTGTCGCGAAGCCTGCCGCCGATGTGGAAAAGGTTCGCCAGACAGCGACTGAACCGCGCACCGGTGAATCCGCCCCCCCCGAAGGCCGGAACCGAAGTTCTCCAGCGGATACGGCGGGTGGATGGGAAACCGGCCACGCCCGGCCAGAAGCTAACGCAGGATCAGGCGGAAATCAACTTCCAACTGACGCGGGAGGAACGGGACGTCTTCCTGAACGCCATCTCCGGCGACGAATCCGTGGAGGAGATGACGAAACAGGAACAGGAGACGCTCCAAAAGGCGGCCGAACGCATCGAAAAGCTTATCGAGGAAGCCGATACCCGGACAGCGGAAGGCCGCGAACGCCTCGACCGGGCGGTTAAGGAATGGTATTCCCGTCTGGCCAACGGCAAGCACAAGCCGCCGACAGATCTTCTCCGCCTGATTCAGGCGGCGGCGGCGGGCAAAACGGACTTGAGTTACGTGTAAAGGCAATAATCGCGGTAAATGAAGAGCAAACAATGACGGGCGGCCAGGCGGTCGCCCGTGTTCAATCCCTACCACATTTTGCCAGAATATGCTGTCACTCTGGCTTGTATGCATTTCTGTGACGCCACATTTTCGTGAAGTAGTGGCTAGCCTGATTGCCGGACGTCAGAATCCAACACCCAGGCTAATGCCAATCCCGGCTTTCGCCCCTTATCCAATGCCGAACACTCGCTAAAACCACGGCGGCGTGTTGGCCCAGACACAAACGCAGCGAACCTCGCCGTTGTTCACCTTGGAATGCGGTTCGGAAGAATTAAAAGTAATGCTATCTCCTTCCTGCAGAAGATATTCCTGATCGTTTATGGTTATGAGAAGTTGCCCCTTGAGGATCAGCCCGCACTCGGTTCCGGGGTGCGAATACTGCCCCGTCCCGGTGCCGGCGCCAGGCTCGTAAATATTATAAATGAACTCGATGGGACCCGACATATCCGGATTAAGAAGATGATATGTCACGCCTTTACCGGGGGAAAGAAGTTTTCGTTGTTCCCGGTGCACCACCGGAGACGGCCGAATCGGAGCATGAACGACCACCTCCTCTTCCTGTTCTCCGAAAAACTCCCCCAGCGGTTGCTCGAGGGCGGCGGCAATCTTTTTGAGCGTTATGATGGTGGGGGAGATTTTCGATCGTTCGACCTGACTGATGGTGCTGGACGTCAGGCCGGTGCGCCTGGCGACGTCGACCACCTTGAGCCCTTTGGTCATACGAATCTGCTTAATTTTTTGACCTAGCTTTTCGGAATATTTTTATTTTGCTTTCGGTGCCATTACTACCTCCGGGAACCAAACGAAAACGATTGCGGCCGGCCGCGAATTGGATACAAAACCGGCAGACGTCCTACTCTCCGGAAGAGACGTTGAAGTCCCCCTTACTTTACATACACTAATAATGCCGGGCTTTACTTAAAAAAAGCAAAAGAAAACTTTTGTTGACCCTAATTACGTACGGCCGAAAATGTCATATATTAATTTAGTAAAAGCGTACCGGCGCCATATGAACGAGCCATGGCATTCAGTCGAAAATAGGAAATTAAACCCTACTGCTTGTTCGGTTTTGGGGTGATTTTAGTTTAAATATATTTTAATCGCGGCCGAATCACGGTCCATGCCACGAGATCGGACGCACTGGATTTTACACTTTCTTTGTATAATTAATCCAATTATAAGCGCGTTTAATTCCTTTAATATAAAAGTATTATGAAAATTACTGAATTTTTTTGGTAAAATTGGAAGTTTCTTATTGCAAAGAGGCGGAGCATGCATTAAAATAAATTGAATAATATATGCATTCTACGTTGGCAGACGTACTCCACCACCATCTCAGTGACCCGCAGATTGACCCGTTATCCGTGTCCGTATGGACTTCCTTCACCACGTTTTGATGGAGAACTGTTCTCGATCGTTTTTGACAGACAAAGACAGTCGCCGTTGCCTTGACGCAGTGTTCCGCTTCAAGGGTGAATGGGTTCCTTAGACCTCAATCGCAATGGCTCCGCCCCGCCACCGGCCGGGGGGAACGCGTCGTTGTGTCCGTAGCGGCTATGCCGCCATGCGGCACGTTCGCATTCCCTTACCTGTGATGCATCAACGGGCGTCCATTCCCTTCTCCACGGTCGCATCCAACGCGGCGCCCGGCACGCAGCATGGTGCCGTAGCGTCCGGGAACGCGCACCTCTACGCAGCCTCGAGCGACACATTTTTTTCACTGCACTGTTTTATGGACAGCAGCCAAACGCGGCACTCTTTTTATTGGTCAGGCCGCGCCGCCCGCAGGTCGGTCGGTTTTTCCGCACCAGGCGTTTGTTTTCAGAGGAGAGCGCTATGTCCGACGACGCTCCAATGCTACGAATGGTCAACATCGTTAAAAACTTTCCCGGCGTCAAGGCCCTTAAAGGCGTTGACCTTGATGTTCGCGCCGGTGAAGTCCACGCGCTCATGGGGGAGAACGGCGCCGGCAAATCAACGCTGATGAAATGCCTCATCGGCATTCACCCGCCCACATCGGGGGAGATCTGGTTCATGGGGAAAAAGCTCCCGAGCCAGTACAATCCGGCCGAAGCGTTGGACATGGGCATCGCCATGATCCACCAGGAGCTGAGTCCGGTCGTCCACCGGCCGATTATGGAGAACATCTGGCTCGGCCGCGAACCGAAAAATTCCTTCGGCCTCATCGACCACAAGAAGATGGCGAAGATGACGGACGACGTCCTCGGCCTCATCGATCTCAAAATCGACCCCCGGACACCCATGGGTGAACTCACCGTCGCCAAGATGCAGATGGTCGAAATCGCCAAGGCCCTGTCCTTCAACGCCAAACTCATCATCATGGACGAGCCGACCTCCGCCATCACAGACCGCGAAGTGACGCAACTGTTCAAGCTCATCAACCGCCTCCGCGACGAAGGCCGGGGCATCGTCTACATTTCCCATAAGATGGACGAGATTTTCCAGATTTCCGACCGCATCACCGTCTTCCGGGACGGCGAACGCGTCGGCACCGACCGCTCCAACGAAACCACCATGGACCGGATGATCACCATGATGGTCGGCCGCCCCATCGACGAAATGTTCCCGAAGGTGGAATGCGAAATCGGCAAAACCTATCTTGAAGTAAAGAACCTTTCGAGCGGCCGCGTCTTCAAGAATGTCTCCTTCGATGTCCGCCGCGGCGAAATCCTCGGCCTCGCCGGCCTCGTCGGCGCCGGCCGGTCGGAAGTGGTCGAATCCATATTCGGCCTCCGCCACCTCGACAGCGGCGAAATCTTCATAGACGGCAAAAAGGTCGAAATCAAGAACGCCGGCGACGCCATCCAGAACGGCATGGCCTTCCTGACGGAAGACCGCCGCCAGACCGGCATCTTCCCCATGCTCGACATCCAGTTCAACATGTTCGTCGCCAACATGAAAAAGTTCACCGGACAGTCGAGCGCCCGCCTCCTCAGTTTCAAGCGGATTAAATCCGAAGTCAGCCATTATATCGACTCCATCCGTATCAAAACGCCGTCCCAGTACCAGAAAATCGAAAACCTTTCCGGCGGCAACCAACAGAAGGTTCTTGTCGCCCGCTGGCTCATGACCGAACCCGATATTCTCTTCCTGGACGAGCCGACCCGCGGCATCGACGTCGGCGCCAAGGCGGAAATCCACAAGCTCGTCACCTTCATCGCCGGCCAGGGAAAATGCGTTGTGATGATTTCCTCGGAACTGCCGGAAGTTCTCGGCATGTCCGACCGCGTCGTCGTCATGTACGGGGGCAAGGTCACCGGCATTCTCGACAACACCGGCCAGAAGTTGACCCAGGAGGAAGTGATGCGGTACGCGTCCGGCGCCACCGAACTGGAAGCGGCCGGCAAGCTTATTTAACCGCGCCGGTGTACGGCAGGGAAAATTGTGCCAGGCCCGGCGTCCGCGTCCGCCAGCGTTCGGAACGTGTCGCCGCCGTCGGCCTGCGAAATGTATTTTGCCCGAGTGGCAACCGCGTATTTATAGTGATTTTACCGGAGAAATGATTATGGCTGAAAACGAAAGCTTCGACTGGGTTCGGTTTTTGAAGAAATACGGGATTATTGTTATTCTTCTCCTGATGGTTATCGCCATCTCCGCCGTCCGCCCGAACTTCCTGACGTCGAATAACATCTTCAACGTCCTGACCCAGAGTTCCATCTACGGCATTCTTGCCCTTGGCCTCACCCTTATCATCATCTCGAAAGGCATCGACCTCGGCGCCGGTTCGGTTCTGGCCCTTTCCGGCGTCGTCGCCGCCTCGTTCGCCCAGACAGCCGGCGCCATGGGCCGCTATTTCCCGAACGCGCCCGAATTCAACGGCGTCATGGCGATTATCCCCATTTTCCTCGCCCTCATCGTCGGCACCGCCGCCGGTTTCATTAACGGCTCCCTCATTGCCAAGACCGGCATCCCCGCCTTTATCGCCACCCTCGGCATGTTTACTATCGCCCGCGGCCTCGCCCTCATCTACACCGGCGGCCGGCCGATCAGTTCCCTCACCTCGTCCTTCACCTTCTTCGGCGGCAAGGTCGGCATCGTCCCGATGCCGGTGGTGGTCTGGGCCATCGCGGCCGGACTGACCCAGATAATGCTCGGATACACCTCGTTCGGCAAGTCCGTCTACGCCATCGGCGGCAACATCAAGGCGGCGGAAGTGTCCGGCATTCCGGTCCACCGCAACCTCATTCTCGTCTACTCCTTCGGCGGACTCATGTGCGGCCTCGCCGCCGTCGTCTTCGCCGGTCGCGGCCAGTCCATGCACCCGGGCGCCGCCGTCGGTTACGAACTCACCGCCATCGCCGCCACCACCATCGGCGGTACCTCCCACTCCGGCGGCATCGGCACCATCTGGGGAGCCATCGTCGGCGCCCTTATTCTCGGCGTGCTCCGGAACGGCCTCACCCTTCTCGGCGTCCACCCCTACTGGCAGCAGGTGGCCGAAGGTGTCATCATCATCGTCGCCGTCGTCGTCGACATGCGGACGAACGCTTCCAAGAAGTAAGGTAACCGGTTATCGAAGAACGGGCCGGCTCCGGCCGGCCCGCTGATCCTCCACCATTCCACCGCAGTGAAAAAACGTTTTACCATCATGGTCGAGGGGCAATGAAAAACCCGTGTACCCGTGTAAAATTTTAATGGAGAACAACATGAAAAGAGTATCGTTACTGGCAGCGTTCTGCCTGACCCTGGTCGCCTTCTCGGCCAACGCCGGCCAGGTCCGCATCGGCTATTCCTGCAGCAACTTCAACGACATCTTCCAGATCTACATCGTCGACGCCGCCCGCGAAGCGGCCGCCGAAGCCGGCAACGTCGTTCTTGACGTCATGGACGCCCAGGAAGACGTCATCCGTCAGCAGGACCAGGTCAACACCATGATCCAGAAGGGCATCGACGTTCTCGTGGTCGTTCCCGTCGACACCTCCGCCGTCCAGGGCATCGAAGCGGCGGCGAAGGCGGCCAACCTGCCCCTCATTTATGTCAACCGGAATCCCTATCCGGCCGAGAACGCTCCGGAAGGCGTGTACTTCATCGGCGCCAACTCGATTCTCGAAGGCGAGACGCAGATGGAATACGCCGGCAAACTCATGAACGGCGAAGGCAACATCGTCATTCTCATGGGTATCCTGTCGAACGAAGCGTCCATGAACCGGACCCAGGGCGTCCACAATGTCATCAAGGCCAAGTACCCGAACATCAAGGTTCTGGCCGAAGAAACGGGCAGCTGGCAGCAGGACCAGGGCATGACGGTCATGGAAAACTGGATCACCGCCTATGGCGACCAGATCAACGGCGTCCTGTCCAACAATGACAACATGGTCCTCGGCGCCGTCAACGCCCTCGAAAGCGCCGGCATGAACGACAAGGTCATCACCATCGGCGTTGACGCCACCGTCGACGCCCTCCAGGCTATCCTCGCCGGCCGCATGACCGCCACGGTCCTCCAGGACCCGGTCGCCCAAGGCAAGGGCGCGGTGGAAATGAGCGTTAAGCTGATGAACGGCGAAAAGCTGCCGGCCATCACCAAGCTTCCCGCCCAGCTCATCACCAATGAAAACGCCCAGGCACAGCTCGATAAGAGCAAGTAACAGGGAGTTTATCAGCGAACTGCAGCACATCCCGGGCGCTGCCGCCCTCCCAGTACCGTAGCGCATCGTCCGGGTTTACTCCGGTGCCGCCTCGTCCCGGCGCCTCCCTCCCCCCTCGAAAATCCGGGAGCGTCGGGCGCGGCGGTACATTCATACGCGTAAACAACACAACCGACACGAAAAAACAAACGGGTTTTTCGCTCTACAACCATGACGGCGACGGTATGCGGCCTCTCGCACCGGCGCGTAGACGTCACATGCACATTTTCCGGTCATCGCGCTTTCGCGCACGCGCTTATCCGCGCATCTCGTCGTAGCGGTCCATTTCCGAGAGGAGATCATCATGAAAAAGTTTTTCCTGTACGCGGCGGCAGCCCTTCTGGTCACCGTCACAGCCGGTGCCGGCGATCAATTCCACATCGGATATTCATCCCCCGACACCGAGGATTCGTTCCAGCTCCTCCTCATCGAAGCGGCAAAGCAGGAGGCGGTGGACCAGAGAGTCATCCTCACCGTGGAGGACGCCCGGGAACAGGTCGATCTCCAGCTTCAGCAAGTTGACAAGATGATTGCCGCCGGCGTGGACGCCCTCCTTGTCGTTCCGGTAAATACCAGCGACGTCGACGAAATCGTCAAAAAGGCCCAGGCGGCCAAGATTCCCCTGGTTTTCGTCAACCGTAACGCCTACGTCGGCCAGCGTCCCCCGGACAACTGCTACGTCATCGCCACCGACGCCTATGTCGAAGGCGAGACCCAGATGAACTATGCCGGGCCGCTTATCGGTTCGGACGGCAATGTCGTCATTTTCCAGGGTATCCTCAGTAACGAAGCGACCCAGTCCCGTACCCGCGGCGTCAAGGAAGTGATTAGCCAGTCCTATCCGGAACTCGCCATAACCGCCGAAGCGACAGCCAACTGGCGCCGGGATCAGGCAACCGGCATCATGCGGGAATGGATTAAGTCTTTCGGACGGGAACGCATCGACGCCGTCCTGTCCAATAACGACAGCATGGCCCTCGGCGCTCTCGACGCCCTGAAGGAAGCCGGCATCGACGATGTCATCGTCATGGGAGTCGACGGCCTTCAGGAAGCACTGGATGAAATCGAAGCCGGCCGGATGGCCGGAACCGTCCTCCAGGATCCGAACATGCAGGGTCGCGGCGCTGTCCGCATCGCGGTTAACGTCCTCAAAGGTGAACCGCAGACCCAGAACAATATTCTCCCGTCCGAACTCATCACCAAGGAAAATCTTAACCATTACCGTTAGCCTGAAAAAATCGTACGGGAAAAGACGGCACCACGGTTAATTAAATTGTTTATGAATTTTCCATTATAAAGTAACTTTTTTAATAACAAATAATTAAAAGATTTTAAAAAGATATTGGCATCATCTGGCAAAGTTGCTAAAATGCTTTTACTATGCCGGATGGACAGGTGTGTGGACCCGTACCAAATACCCGGTATATTTATACGGCCCATAACAAGGACGCGAGCAATGTTTGAAAACAGCACGGTTTATCTTGGAATTGCCCCGATCGGCTGGACCAACGACGACATGCCAGACCTCGGCAAGGAAATCTCCTTCGAGCAGTGCATCAGCGAAATGGCAGAAGCCGGATTCAACGGCACCGAAGTCGGTAACAAATACCCTCGCGACCCGGCCGTTCTGAAGGAAGCCCTGGCCGCCAAGGGTCTCCGCATCTGTAACGCCTGGTTCAGTTCCTTCCTCACCACAAAGCCGTTCCAGGACACCGAGGCCGAATTCAACAAACAAGCCGATTATCTCGCCGCTGTCGGGTCGAACTGCATTGGCGTGTCCGAGCAGGGTCACAGCATCCAGGGACAAATGGATACGGCCATCTTCGACAACAAGTACGTCATGAACGAGGACGAGTGGAAATTGCTCACGACCGGCCTTGACAAACTTGGCGCCATCGCCAGGGACAAGGGCCTTAAACTCGTTTATCACCACCACATGGGAACGGTTGTGCAGACGCGGGCGGAAACGGACAGGCTCATGGCCGAAACGAATCCGGACGTTGTCGGCCTCCTGTTCGACTCCGGCCACTTCGCCTACTGCGGCGAAGATCCCCTCGCCGCCCTCAAGGTCCATATCGGCCGCGTCCGCCACGTCCACCTGAAGGACATCCGCCCGGCCGTGGTCAAAAGGGTCAGGGATGAAAAATTGAGCTTCCTGAAAGGCGTCCGGCTCGGCGCTTTCACCGTTCCGGGGGACGGCGCCATCGATTTTACTCCCATTTTCCAAACCCTGTCCGATGCCGGGTACAATGGCTGGATGCTAATTGAGGCTGAACAGGATCCGGCGGTGGCGATTCCCCTCGAGTATGCGAAAAAGGGCCGGCAGTATATTAAGGAAAAGACCGGCCTGTAAGTGTTAATTGTTTGGACAAACCGTCATTCCGTCTGGGGTGACGGTTTTTTTCCGTCTGTTCCATCTTGGCCGCCCTGATCCGGACGGCGACGGGAAAAAGGCGGAAAGGTCGGGTGGTCAGGCGCACACTATTATCCGAGCACCAAACATTAACCGTTACTTAATATTATTCTTTATATAACTCAAACAAATTCACCAATTTGAAACATAAACTTAATTTTTTAGTGAATTCACTTTACCAAAAACTTCTATGAGATATACTAAATACTACCAAGCCTCTTAACAGCGGATTTTCTTAGCGGCGGTTTTGTCTTTGTTAGTTTTAAAGAACTTTTTACAAATTTTACTTGCAGATATCCCGTGACTGGTTACAATAGATGTAGCCAGACCAAATTCCTCTTAGGAGAACCAAGCATGAAGAGAGCAAAAATCGGCCTTATCGGCCTTGGCAGGCAGGGTGAACAGCATGCTATCAACCTCGCGACCCGGGTTCAGGGAGCCGACCTCGTCGCCATCTGCGACATGAACGAGGCGAAGCTCAACGAAGTCGCCGACCGCTACGCGATTCCGCACCGGGTAAAGACTTTTGAAGATCTGGTGGCTATCAAGGAATTGGACGCCATCGCCATTATTTCGCCCTCGGTTTTCCACGCGAAGCACATCGAACAGGCTCTGGCGGCCGGCAAGCACGTTTTCTCCGAGAAGCCCCTCGGCGTCACCATGGACGAGTGCATCGCCACCAAAAAGGTGGTCGAGCAGTATCCGGACCGCCTCTTCATGCTCGGCTTCATGCGCCGTTTCGACGCGTCGTACCGGTACGCCCAGCAGAAGATCGCCAACGGCGACATCGGCCGCGTCGTCCTGTTCCGCGCCTACAGCCAGGATCCGATCAAATACATCAAGGGCGCCATAGCCTACGGTCCCACCTCCGGCGGCCAGTTCCTCGACATGTCGGTCCACGACATCGACCTCGCCCGCTGGATGGTCGGGTCGGAGCCGGAACAGATGTGGGCCATCGGCGGGTGCTACGCCTATCCGGAATTCGGCTCGTACAAGGACGGCGACAACGTTTCGGCCCTTATGAAGTTCAAGGACGGCGCCATGGGCTTCCTCTTCGCCGGCCGCACCGCGAACCACGGCTACAATATTGAAACGGAAATCATCGGCACCAAGGCCACTCTCCGCATCGCCAGCGTTCCCCAGGCCAACCTGGTGGAGATCCTGGACGAGCACGGCGTTCGGAAAGAATGCCACGACAACTTCCTCGAACGTTTCGAACTGGCCTATGTCAACGAAATGCAGGAATTCGTCAACTGCCTGAACGAAGGCCGGAAGCCCCCGGTCGGCGTCGAAGACGGCTACCGCGCTTCCCTCGTCGCCTACAAATGCCGGGAAGCGTTTGAGACGGGCAACCTCGTGACCACCGGACTGTAGGTCGCTCCGGATGTTCCGGGCGGGGAAGGGATAGTTTCTAATTTCATTGGTAAATTGGTAGTGTCATTGTGGGGTTGTAGATTTTTGCCGGGGCTCTTCCCCGGCAACACATTGCCCGATGCTACTTCAAGGGTCTGGCATCGTCGCCGCTCTCAGGCCGGTACAACGGCGAACGAGAATCTTCCGGAGGTGCCGGCGGTTTACCGCGCCCGGTTTTTGGATTCCGTGCGGCAACCATGCCGGGAACTTGGACGGCTTCACTTTTCAGCGCGTGTTTTGGCGGTTTCGCATATTTTCCATAGGAGAAAACGATGGCGGAAGTACTGAAGTATTTTCTGAACAACAAGTATGTCGAGTCCAAGACCGACAAATTTTACGAAGTCTACAACCCCTCCACCGGCGAATTGCAGGCCAAAATGCCCCGCTGCACCCCGGAAGAAGTCAAGGTTGCGGTTGAATCGGCCCACAAGGCCTACGCCGGCTGGTCGGCCACTCCGCCCATCCGCCGCGCCGAAGTGCTTTTCAAAGTCCGTGACCTCCTCGAGAAGCACATGGACGAACTGACCATGCTCTGCGCCAAGGAGCACGGCAAGAACTGGGCCGAATCCCAGGGCGACATCCTGAAGGCCAAGGAAGCCACCTCCCACGCCACCGGCATCTGCAACCTGATGATGGGCGACACCCTCATGGACGCGTCCAGGGGGTATGACACCTGCCTGTACCGGGAACCCCTCGGCGTTTTCGTCGGCCTCTCCCCGTTCAACTTCCCGGCCATGATCCCGATGGGCTGGATGGCTCCCCTTTGCCTCGCCGCCGGCAACACCATGGTCCTCAAGGTCGCCGGCGCCACCCCGATGACCGCCCTCCGCATCGCCGACCTCTACCGTGAAGCCGGCCTCCCGGAAGGCTGCTTGAACGTCCTGTCCTGCGACCGCTCCGGCGTTCCGGAACTTATCCAGAACGAAAACATCCGCGGCGTCAGCTTTGTCGGGTCGACCTCGGTCGGCCTCCACATTTACTCGACCGCCTCCGCCGCCGGCAAGCGCGTCCAGTGCCTGACGGAAGCCAAGAACCACGCCCTCGTCCTCAACGACGCCGCTCTTGAACGCACCGCCGCCGGCGTCATCAACGCCGCCTACGGTTGCGCCGGCGAACGTTGCATGGCCCTCCCGGTCGTCGTCGTCGAAGAAGGCATCGCCGACAAGTTCGTCGCCAAGGTTGTCGAACTCGCCAAGAACCTCAAGGTCGGCCCGGCTTACGAAAAGGACACCCAGCTCGGCCCGGTCTACTCCGCCGACCACCGGAAGGATGTCACGAAGTGGATTGAAAAGGGTATTGAAGAAGGCGCCAAACTCGTTCTCGACGGCCGCGAATGCACCGTTCCCGGCTACGAAAACGGCTTCTACATGGGTCCGACCATCTTCGACCACGTCACCGAGGAAATGTCCATCGGCCGCAAAGAGATTTTCGGCCCCGTCCTCTGCATCAAGCGCTGCAAGTCGTTTAATCACGGCCTCAAGATCATGAACGACAGCCGCTTCGCCAACGGTTCGGTCATCTACACCCAGAACGGCTTCTACGCCCGCGAGTTCACCCGCCACACCCACGGCGGCATGGTCGGGATTAGGGTCGGGCGTCCGGTGCCGGGTGGGTGCG
>JAJQFC010000248.1 GCA_021201355.1 Planctomycetaceae bacterium
CCTCCTCATCACCCTGAACAACGTGGTCAGTCTGGCTTTCCGCACCTGGCGGGACCGGGCGTTTAAACTGGAAGAGCTGGCGTCGAAGGCCATCGTCCCCCACCAGCGCGTCGCCTCCGCCCTCCTCGCCCGCGACGGCGAACTGGCCGAACTCCAGATGCGCCGCCATCTGGAACAGGTTCTCGGCCACATGATCCAGTCCCAGACCGGCGGCGACCGCCTCGCTCCCCGGCCCGATCCCCTGGTCCCGACGCCGTAGGGCGGTTTCCCCGCTTTTCGGGGAATGAAAACCGGCGGCGCCGGACCTGTACTCCGAGACAAGAATAAACCGCGCCCGGCATACCGGGTGCGGTTTTTATGTCGATGACAGTGTACCGAACCGTTACGGAGAACCGCCCCTTTCGTCGAACAGACGGATTATCGGCAGCCATGCCATTCCACGGTACCGTGCCCGGCTGTGCGGGGACGCCCGGACATCTCCCTTACGAAAGATTCCTCCCGAAAGCCGGCAGCTCTCGGCAACTGGTCAGGCTGATGCCAGAATCCACGGTCGCGGTTCTCACACCGGGTCAGGCGAGTTTGTCCAACGAATTCGCCGCGGCCTGGCGTTCCCGAAAAGAAGCGACAATCGGATTGAGATCACCGCCGGCGACGGCCTGTTTGGCCTGGGTCACTTTGGCGGTTTGACGGGCCAGCTTGGACTTCTGGTTGTACAGTCGCTGGGCGATGTATTGGGACGGGTCGTCGCTGACAACGCTTGAAGACATGGTTTTTCTCCTCTAATGGACCGTATCTTTTAGCGGTCGGCAAGACCGTGGCTAAAGTTTTTTCTTCACGATTTCTCGGGTTTTTATCAAAAAAACAGTGCCGGGAGCGCCGCCTTCGTTGTCTATCCCATTTTAGAATAAGTAGTTACGCTGCAGAAATGCCGGCCACGCGACGCTCGACCCCGGTCACCACCGGATGGAGCGCGGACAGCGGATCGCCCGGAACGTAGTCGAAGTTCAACTGGACCGCCTGGCCCGGGCGGACGGCTATTCCGTGATCAAGGGGGATGATAAGGAATTGGTTGTGCCAGTCGATGGTGGACAGGTCAGGCTTGACGGCAAGGAGGTTTTTCGTGACAAAACGGAGCGCATTCAGCGTGCCTTCGGCGGTAATCGGCACGGCGCCGCTGAAGCGGCAGGCCAGTTCGTACGGCGATTCGTAGAAGAATTGCTGATATACCATCGGTTCCCCGAGGGAGGTGGCCCTGGCGTCGGCGGAATAGGGATCCTGGAACACCGGTATGGCGGCGGTGTAGCCTTCGAAGGTGAAGTCGTACTCAACCGGCTGGAAGGCCTGAATTGTCGCGGCCGGAATAAAGGCCGGCAGGCGGCAACCGGGAAAGCGTTCGGCATAGCGCCGCTTGAACGAATCGATGACGTGGAGCTGTTTTTCCCGGACCAGGCCGACATGGAGCATCTCGCAGACGACGGCGTCCACCGGTTCCGGCGGCAGATAGGTGAAGGCGTCGCCGTGGATGACCTCCACCCGGTCGCCGTTCGGATTGTTCCGGAGAAGGCGGCGGGACACGTCCACCAGTTCGCCGTTGTACTCGACGAAATAGACCTTCTCGGCCCTCTGGGCGGCGTAGTAGGACAGGACGCCGGTGCCGCTCCCCAATTCAAGGACGGTGGCGCCCGGTTTGACCACGGTATCGATGGCTTCCCGGAACCCGGCCATCCGGACCTGGTCCGTCAGCATCTGGAAATGATAATGGAGGGGGATGGACTGTCCCACTTCCCGCGATTCATCGTTCGGGCTGCGGTCCGACGCCTCGTTCATGGTACACACCACACAGCGGGCTGAATCGTTCATCCGGCGCTCCTTTTCGTCTGTCGGGGTAAAAATCATGGCTCACGTGAAATCCGCGTCCGGCGCCGTCAGGCACGACGGGACCGGGCCATGCCGGTGGCGGCATGGAAACGGCGCTGGCGAAACGGGAACAAGTTCTTAGGATATCGTCATCTCGAGGAAAAACATTCACATGATCTGCGTATCACGGAGACGGTGAAACGGTGGGACTGCCAATTTTGTCTGTTCAAAACTTCTCCTCCGGCGCTGGTTACAAAAGTGTTATCGGTCGAGTTGGCCGGCACTTTACTTTTTTTTCATACTAACGCGGCAACGAAAAAACCTGGTCCCGCACTATTGATTACATATATGATCGATCATCGTCCGCGACACTTGAACGGCTCCTCACTAAATCCGGCCGATTTTTCTCCGGGTAACCGGTTGTCCGACCGGCCGTCTTCCCAAGGAGACACTTTGGGAAATTTTTTACAATTTTTTTAAGACAGTCGCGCTCGTCAAACATTGCCCGCCACAGGACCTTCCGTCTACACACCGCGTAGCCAACGATACCCTCTAGACGAACTCGTAATTTCATATTTTGGTGCGAATTTTGCGCAAAACGTCAAAATCAGCCCCTCTCACACTGAAAAATTTACATGACATACCCTTTCCGCACATCGTATCAACACGATAATTTTTGATCACATCCTGCATATCCTTGCCTGGTTTCATCGAATTCGGTGATTGACAACTGTTGTTTTTCTCCTACAATCACGTCATATCCCACTTTCTCAACTCTCTAGCCTCGATCACGACACGCTCACTCGACGATGACTACCACTGCGGGGTTCGTAAACGCCAGGCGAAATCCATACCCTTGCAGGTGCATATAGACGAAACATTGTGTCAAATTATACTGAATACATAGTATCATCGTCACAATAAGCTTCTATACGGCAATCCGTACCGGCGCCGGCAGACCGAACGACGCTGTGCGCCACAGTATTGTAACCGAGGAGAAGGGAATGAAGAGCCTCTCCATGAAATGGCGGATTCTCGCCCCTGTTTGCGTCATCCTTATACTTGGCATCACGTTAATGGTGGTGTTTATCGCCTCGCGCTTTTCCTCCGTCGCCACCGACCTTGTCAAGCGGAACCTCATAGCCGACGCCAAACAATTCGCCAACGGCGTCAAGGCCGATATGGAAATGTCGCTTGGCGCAGTCGAGACGATGGCGACGGTGTTCACGAACGACGCCGGGGCCGAACTGGCGGATCGGGATTACTACATCAATTTCCTCGGCCAGACCGTCGCTTCGAACGATCGGCTCTTCGGCACCTGGTGCGTCTTCGAACCGAACGCCTTTGACGGAAAAGACGCGGAATTCGTCAACCAGGCGCCGTACCACGACGAGACGGGTCGGCTTATCCCGTACACCTTCAACTATCAGGGAAATGTCGGCAACGAACCGCTGGTCGGCTACGAGGTCCCCGGCGACGGCGACTTCTACCTTGTCGCCCGGGACACCGGAAAGACGTTCATCACGCCGCCGTTCTACTACCCCGCCGGCGGCTCAGACATTTACGTGACGTCCCTGGCGGTTCCCATCAAGAAAAACGGCCGCGTCCTCGGCGTCGTCGGCGGCGACATCCTCCTCGACCCCATCTGCAACAGCCTGGCCGCCCTGAAGATTTATGAAACCGGCTACGCCACCCTCCTCGACCAGAACGGCACTGTCGTCTATCATCCCGACGCGAAATCGCGCCTCCAGCCGGTGTACAACATCGTCGACAACACCCTCGGCGCCGCCATCCGGGACGCCTACCGGGACGGCCAGTCCCGCGTCGTCGAAATCGTCTCGAACGTCACCGGCCGGTCCTCTCTCGTGTCGGTGGCGCCGTACAGCCTGGGCTCCACCGGCCTCAACTGGATGGTGGTGATGGCGGCGCCGGTGGACGAGGCGCTGGCGGCGGTGACGTCCGGGGTACGGATTATCGTCCTTGTCGGCGTCGTCCTTCTCCTCCTCGT
The DNA here is from genome assembly GCA_021201355.1 of Planctomycetaceae bacterium. Lineage (GTDB taxonomy): Bacteria > Planctomycetota > SZUA-567 > SZUA-567 > SZUA-567 > JAJBSZ01. The sequence goes on from JAJQFC010000248.1 coordinate 3,866, forward strand.
CCTCGTTGTCCTCTTTGTCATGGTCTCCAGCGTGACGACCATCCTGAACGGCATCATAGACGACCTGCGGGAATCGTCCGAACAGGTCAATTCCGCCTCCCGGACCATCTCGGACGCGTCCCAGAGCCTGGCCGAGGGCGCCACCGAACAGGCCGCCTCCCTCGAAGAGACGTCCTCCGCCCTGGAGGAGACCGCCTCCATGACGCGGCAGAACGCGGACAACGCCGCGAAAACGGACGAATCGATGCAGGAGACGGCGAAAATCATGAAACGCGGTTCCGAATACATGGCGGAAATGACCGAATCGATGGCGGGCATCAGCGAATCCGCCGATCAGATCGGCCGGATAATCAAGACAATCGAAGACATCGCCTTCCAAACCAACCTCCTGGCCCTCAACGCCGCGGTGGAGGCGGCCCGGGCCGGCGAGGCGGGGAAAGGCTTCGCCGTCGTCGCCGACGAAGTCAGGAACCTGGCCGGCCGCTCGGCCCAGGCGGCCAGGGACACGACCCAGCTCATCCAGGGAACGGTGGAACGGGTGCAGAAGGGTTCGGAAGTCGCCGGCCACCTGGAAAAAAGTTTCTCCGCCATCATGGAAGCGTCCGCCAACGTTGTCCGGCTTATCCAGGAAATCGCCACCGCCACGAACGAGCAGGCGAACGGCGTCGACCAGGTCAACACCGCCGTCGCCCAGATGGACAAGGTCACCCAGCAAAACGCCGCCACCGCCGAGGAATCGGCTTCGGCGGCGAAAGAACTGTCCTCCCAGGCCGAAGTCCTCGACGGCATGGTCCACAACCTCGTCGGCCTGGTCCAGGGGGCGGCGACCGGGCCCGGTCAGTACCAGGCGGCGCCGCAGATGGTGGCCGGCCGCCGGCACCGCGGGCTCCTGCCGCCGCCGAGGAACTGATCCGGAGGCGAAGAAGCGGGCCACCGCGTCATCCTTGAAAAAAACGCCGTCCTCGCCAGGGGACGGCGCTTTTTTGCCTCAGGCGTAACCATGTTTTGTTAAAAACTATTTAGCGGTGGACTAAGGCCGAACCTGTAATTATAATGATTACAGATAAGGTAACTGACGTCATGCGTATCAATACCCAATTTCCCGTGGCTGTTCATATACTGGCGGCGATTGCCTACTTCAAGGACGGCGCCATCCCGTCCGACATGATAGCCGCCAGTATCGGCACGAACCCGGTGGTGGTTCGGCGCCTCACGGCCAGGCTGAAGAAAAAGGGCTTGGTCGACACCCGGGCCGGAGTCAAGGGAGCTTCGCTCCGGAAAGCGCCGAAGGACATAACTCTGTACGAGGTGTGGGACGCGGTCAGGGACAAGGACGACGCCGTCTTCGACCTCCATCTCCCGAACCCAGACTGCCCGGTCGGCGAGCACTTTGCCGAAGCCCTGGCGAAACCGCTTGCCAACGCCCAAAAAGCCATGGAAAAGGAATTGGCGTCCGTTACTCTCCAGGACGTCCTGAAAACGATCGCCCGGCGAAACCGGCATTGACGCCGCGCCGACCGGGCCGTCCCGGTCCGGCCGGAAACCGGTTGAGCCAATCCGGAGTAGCCACCGGACGCTCCGGTACGGCCGGTTTTTACGGAATTTGATGTAACCATTTTGGTTATATATTACATACGGACGTTTTTCATGCCGGGCGGCTCCCGGGACCATATTCGTACGCGGCACCACGTTTTCAAGGAGAACATCATGGCGGATAACGGCAAACATTTTTCGGTGTACAATGTCGGGTCGTTCACTGAACTGGCCAATAAGGAATTCGACGGCGCCAAGGGGCGGATAATGCTTGGCCATCTTCTCGGCCTGACCGGCTGCGAAATTTCCATCAACAGCCGGAAGGCCGGGGAAGCCGTGCCTTTCGTCCATCACTACAAAATGAACGAGGAAGTATACATGATACTGAGCGGAAACGGCATCTTCCACGTGGACGGCGAGGAGTTCCCCGTCGGCGAAGGCGACATGATCCGCGTCGCGCCGGCCGGCCTCCGGTCCATCAAGGCTGTCGACCCGCTCGTTTACGTCTGTATTCAGGCCCATGACGGCAGCCTGGCCCAGGCGACGCAGTTGGACGGCGTCATTACCCAGGACAAGACATCCTGGATGTAACGGCGGCCGTACCGCCTTTCCCCGGCCATGCGCCACGCCTCAACCATCCCGCATCGTCCCGCCTGATCGCCTCCCCGTGGGCGATCAGGCGATTTTTTTACCGTCCCTGATGCACATCCTCCGATAGCCCTTCGGCAAAATCCCTTTACTAAACCATCCTTCTCCGGCATCATGGTACCTCACCACTGGAACAGGAGAGAGTATACAGGAGTTGCAGGATACCGTCATCGACTGGCTTAAACTTTATCCGGTGCTGTTCACCGTCGTCTGTATCGCCGTCCTTGTCCTGTTCGCCTGGGCCGCCAACTTTGTCGTCAAGCGCATCCTGTTTCGGGCCGTCAACAAGCTGGTCAGCCTGACCTCATTGCGCGACGAAAAGATTCTTGTCCGTCACCGCGCCATTGTCCGACTGGCCAACATCGTCCCCGCCATGATTCTGTCGATGGGGATAAAGCTCGTCCCCGGCCTGCCTCTCGGCGTCGCCCTCGTGGTCGGGAACGTCTGCTCCGCCTTCGTCATCCTCACGATCGCCCTCGCCGTCGGCAACTTCCTGGACATTTTCAACATCCTGTGGAGCAAGCGGAAGGATGCCGTCCACAAGCCGATCAAGGGTTATGTCCAGATTGTCAAAATCTTTATTTACCTCGTTGCCGCCATTCTCATGATAGCCGCCCTCATCGACCGTTCGCCAATTATTCTCCTCTCCGGCCTCGGCGCCATGGCGGCGGTGCTGATGTTGGTGTTTCAGGACACGCTTCTTTCCCTGGTCGCCAGCGTGCAGATTTCCTCGAACGGCATGATTCAGACCGGCGACTGGATTGAGATGCCCCAGGCCAACGCCGACGGCGACGTCGTCGACATCGCCCTCCATACCGTCCGGGTGCAGAACTGGGACAAGACCATCACCAGCATTCCGACGAAGAAGTTCCTTACCGAGTCGTTCAAAAACTGGCGCGGCATGACCGAATCCGGCGGCCAGCGCATCAAGCGCTGCCTTTTTATCGACCAGACAAGCGTCCATTTTCTCACGCAGGAGGAGGAGGACCACCTCCGCGATTTTGTCCTCCTTCGGGACTATCTGGCCGACAAGGACAAGGCCATCGCCGAATGGAACCGGAAGTACGACGCGAACAGCGCGGTCAATTACCGCCGCCTGACCAACCTCGGCACCTTCCGCGCCTATGTCGAGAAATACCTCCGCCACCACGATCGCATCCACCAAAACCTCACCCTCCTCGTCCGGCAACTGTCGCCGACGGCGGAAGGCATCCCGCTGGAACTGTACTGCTTCACAAACATCACCGCCTGGGGCGCCTACGAAGACACCCAGTCGGACATTTTCGACCATCTTTTGGCCATTCTCCCGGAATTCGGCCTCCGCGTCTTCCAGTCGCCAAGCGGCGCCGACTTCTGCACCCTCGCCGCCCTGGCCCGGCCGGCGGCCGAGGCGGGTGCGCCGGGCGTGCTGCAGTCGGCGACGGCGGAAAAAGGTATCCGGTAAGCCACGTTCTTTCTTCTTTCAAAAGAACCACCGTCCTTGAGAATATTGGCCGGATAGCAGTGCTGTTAAAGTGATTACAGATCGTATCTTCAAATGAGCGACTTAAACGTAATCACCGCCAGTAGTAACGGAAATTTCTAAACTGACCCAAAACTTTTTTCCGACAATCCGCTTGACGACGTGTAATTTTGGCTTTACTATATCTAGAGTGGCACTACCACTCTACCACCGGACCATTTTAACGACCTTTTCCCTCAATCTGCCACGACTCAGAACATCTGAAGAACGCACACAGTCCACACACGGGTGTGGAGAAAAAACGTTGACGGGTGCAAAAAGGGGAAAATATGAACAAGCGGGCAGTGAGAGAAGCCACCAGTGGCGAAGCCATTGTGGTCATGCTTCTCATCCTGGTGGTGTTTGTGGTCGGATTCGGCATTATTCACGCCGACGGCATGCTGGTGCTCATCACCGCCGCCATCATCGGCGGCGTCTTCGCCAAAATACTCGGCCATACCTGGACGGAAATGGCCAAGGAAATCGCGCTCCGGGTCGGGAACGCCTTTCCCGCCCTCATGGTGCTTCTCGCCACCGGCCTTCTTGTCGGATCGTGGATGGCGGCGGGAATCATTCCCATGATGATTTATTACGGCTTGAAGCTGATTTCACCGGAATACCTCATACCGGCGTCGTTCTGCGTGTGCATCATCGTCTCCATCGTCTGCGGAACGTCTTGGGGAACCGTCGCCACCATCGGCGTCGCCGTCATCGGCATCGCCATGGGCCTCGGCGTTCCCCTTCCCATGGTCGCCGGCGCCATCATCTCCGGCGCCTACTTCGGCGATAAAATGTCGCCGCTGTCCGACACCACCATTATGGCCGCCCTCATGGCAAAAACAGACGTCTACGACCATATCCGCCAGATGACCGTCACCACCTTTCCGGCCATGGTCATCGCCGGAATTCTCTATCTTGTCCTTGGCCGCAACGTCAGCGGCGCCGACATGATGCAGTCGCCAATCTACCGTTCCATGGTCCTCGATCTGTCCACCAACTTCAACTTCAACATTATCCTACTCATTCCGATGCTCATCGTCGTCGTTTGCGCCGCCATCCGCATCCCCACCGTCCCGGCGCTGGTGGCGTCCGCCCTTATGGCGATGGGAATGGCCGTATCATTCCAGGGCCTGCCGTTCAGCGACGCCATCCAGGCCGGCCGCACCGGTTTTCATGCCGGAACGATGATGCCGGGCGCCGAGTTCGCCGCCGAGACGCTGAAACTGATCAACCGCGGCGGGCTGTCCTCCATGTTCGAAAGCGTAATTTACGCCCTTGTCGCATTTTGTTTCGGCGGCATGCTGTCGGTGACGCGCTGTCTTGAAATCGCCCTCCGCCGGATTGTGGCGCCCATGCGCACCGTCGCCACGGTGGTGAACGCCGCCGGACTGTCGGCCGGGGCCATCGTCGGACTGTCCTCGAACTGCAACGTCACCTTCTTCCTCGTCGCCGATATCTTCGGGAAAAAATTCCAGGAACTCCGCCTGAAGGAACAGAACCTTTCCCGGGTGATGGAAGACTTCGCCACCCTCCTTGAATGCCTCATGCCCTGGACCGTGTCCGGAATCTACATGGCCAGCACCATCGGCGTCCCGAACCTGTCTTTCGCTCCCTACGCCTTCTTCAACTACGGCTGCGCCGCCCTGTCGATTTTCTACGCCCTGACTTCGAAAACCTTCAGCCGCTGGGCCTTCAGCTACTATGACGCCAAACACAACCCCGAAGTGTATATCGAAGGGAGGGCCTGATGCGGGAACACGACATGGCGAGCTGGAGCGACGCCACCATCTGCGAACATGCGTTCGAGAACAATGCGGAATACTTCAACGCGGTGGCGCCGCCGATTATCCAGACGACGCTGTTCACCTTCCCGAGCCATGCCGACTACGTCCGGGCGGCGGCGTTCGAAAACGACTACCACATCTACACCCGGGGACTGAACCCGACCACGGAGATATTGGGAAAAAAGATGGCCGCCCTCGAACGGGGCGAACGGGCCAAGGCGTTTTCATCCGGCATGGGCGCCATCTCCGCCGTCCTGTCCAGCCTGCTCCAAAGCGGCGACCATGTGCTTCTCGTCAACAACGTCTACGGACCGACCGCCGCCTATTGCCGCGCCCTGGCGAAATTCGGCATCGAGACGGACACGGTGTTCGCGGACGAAGCCGGACAGGTTGAAGCGGCGCTGAAAGGGAATACCAAGATCATCTGTTACGAAAGCCCGTCGACCCAGATGATGCATATGCTGGACGTCGACCAAATCGCGGCCATCGCCCGGAAACACGGCGTCCTGACCATGACGGACAACACCTGGGCGACGCCGCTGTACCAGAAACCGCTCACCCGCGGCATCGACATCTCGGTCCATTCATGCACGAAATACATTGGCGGCCATAGTGACACGGTCGGCGGAGTCGTCATCTCCTCGGCCGACATCATCGACCGGGTCTTTACCTTCGGCCACCAGTTCCACGGAGCCTGTCTCGGTCCGATGGAAGCGTGGCTCCTTATCCGCGGCCTCCGAACCCTTCAGGCCAGGCTGGCATTGCAGCAGACCGCCACCAGGGCGGTGGTGGCGATGCTGGAGGCTCACCCGAAAGTGCGGGCGGTCCACCACCCGTTCAGCTTTACCGGCGATCAAAAGCGCCTGGCTGAAAAGTACCTGACCGGCTATACCAGCCTCCTGTCGTTCGAACTGGATACCCGAGATCCGGCGCTTGTCAGCAAGGTCGTTGATGCCTGCCGCCTGTTCCGAATCGGTGTCAGTTGGGGCGGCCACGAAAGCCTCATCCTGCCGCAGTACAACGGGAAAAACCTGGACCAGTTACGGGCCAGCCATATTCCGCCGGAACTCATCCGCGTCTACGTCGGGCTGGAAAGCGCCGACGATCTGGTACCGGATCTGGAGGCGGCGCTGGACGGTTTGTAAAACACCGCACCTCCCGAAATGCGGTACAGCAGGAAAACGCCATCCGCCGCCGGGCCCCGCCCGGCGGTTTTCTTTGACGCCGCCAAACCGCTTTGTTACACTTCCCGTTTCACGAACAACGCACGCCAAAGGTGGACTGCATGGATGTAAAGTCGCTTGGGATCGGTCCTATTTCCAAGGATCTTCTCTATATCAAAATTGTCGATGCCATACACGCCCATATCCGGCGGAACGGATTGAAACCGGGCGACAAGCTGCCGTCGGAGCGGGAGATGGCCGAGAGCTTCCAGACCAGCCGCAATTCGGTGCGCGAGGCGCTTCGGGTTATGGAAAACCAGGGCATGCTCGAGGTCAAGACCGGCAGGGGAACCTTCCTCCGGGAACGCGGCGACGAAAACGTCTCCGTCAGTATCGGCATCATTAAAAACAACTTTCGGGAAATTCAGGAACTCACCCACATTCTCGATTCCGCCTGTCTCCGGAAAGCGGTGGAGCGGGCGACCGTCCCGGAGAGGCGAAAACTCATCCGTCTCGCCGAAGAGATGAACGACGACCTGGCGGACGGGTTTTTCAACGAAGCCACCGATCACGCTTTCCACGGCCAGCTCGGCGCAATGTCCGGCAACACCGCCCTGGCGGAATTGGCGCGCTCCTTGAGGGAGGAGGTGTTTGGCGCCTACTGGAGCTGTCTCGACTTCGATACCAACCTCAGGCTGGAGACTGTGCCGAACCACCTGCACATGGCCCGGGCGGTGTTGGACAACGACCTCGCCCGCGCCCAAACCGAACTGGATACCATCAGCCGCCACACCCTGATGACCATGGATCTAGTGGAACGCACCGCCCTCCACGCCGAAAAGTCTTGAACCAACCACTCCACCGCCGACGGTGGAATCCTGTTTTTGATGCGACTGCCGCAATCACTTCGCGATGTATTCATTTCGGCGGTATTGTCACCGGAGTGTCACCATCGCGTCCCGCTCCACACTTTCTGGACAAAAATACCGAACCGCCCGACCCCATTGCCGGACAGAAACAGGTATGGTGCCGGGAACGGCTCCCGACCGTGCGCGCCTGAAGTGCGCACCTCATTTTCCTAAAAAGCGCTAGCGGAATGCGCCGCGGCCTACCCAAAGGAAGTCACCAATGGAACCCGTCCTCGGCTATGCCTGCAAGCTCATCGGCGTTCCCGGCACGGCCATCAGGTCGACTATTCTTCGCGCCGCCACGCCGGAACGGCTTCTTGACATCGTCAGGCACAACCTCGCCGCCCTCCGTCGCGTTATTGACTATAACGTCCGCATCGGCGTCAGGCTTTTTCGGATCAGTTCCGACATTATTCCGTTCGGCTCGCACCCCGACGTCCGCTTTCCCTGGCGGGACCTGTGCGCCGACGATCTCGCCGTCACCGCCGCCGCCTTGAAAAATTCCGTTATCCGCGTCTCCATGCATCCCGGCCAGTACACCGTCCTTAATTCGCCCGACGACGGCGTGGCGGAAAGGGCCATCCAGGACGTCGTCTACCACGCGGACGTCCTGGACGCCCTCGGCGCCGGACCCGATGCCAAAATCGTCGTCCACGTCGGCGGCGTCTACGGCGACCGCGCCGCCGGCATGCGCCGGTTCGAGGACCGGTTCAAAACGCTTCCCGACCGCGCGGCACAGCGAGTCATCCTGGAAAACGACGAGCGGAACTACCCAATCGACGACGTCCACCGCCTCGCCCGCCGCCTGAAAATCCCGGTCGTCATGGACCTGTTCCACCACGACATCCTGCCGCCGGCCGCCGGCACCACCGAGGAATGGCTCGTCCGCTCCGCCGCCACCTGGCGAAAACGGGACGGACTCCAGAAAATCCATTACTCCCAGCAACTCCCCGGCGGCAAGCCGGGCATGCACTCGAACAGCATCGCCGCCGAACCTTTTGTCCGCATGTATGCCTCCCTCCCCCGCCCCGCCGCCGTCATGCTCGAAGTCAAGGACAAGAATATTTCGGCCCGAAAATGCCTGGAATGCCTCGACCCGAAAACAAACCGCGCCACCCTCACCTCCGCCTGGGCCAGATATAAATACGCCGTTCTCGCACACAGTCCGGCCGCCTACCGGCGCATCCGCAACCTCCTGAAGGCGGA
>JAJQFC010000122.1 GCA_021201355.1 Planctomycetaceae bacterium
CCGCCTCGGTGCTGGCGCAGCGGAGGATGAGCCGGTCGGAATTCAGGAAAATCGGGTCGCCTGCGTGGAGCTTTCGTTCCGCCGGCGTGTTGGTGCCGATGATGCGGTAGACGAGGCGGCGCGGCTTGTCCTTGACATCGATGGTGAGCGGCGTCTCGTCCGATTCGTGGATGAGCGCCTCAAGGCCGCTTATCAGGCTGTCGATGAGTTCCAACTCGGGAAAGGTGGCGACCGCTTCCGCTTCCGCTTCTTCAACCATGCGCTGTCGGGCTCCCTTCGGGACGGGTCGTTGTCATTCGTCTCCGGATTACGCCATTTTCCCCGCCGCCGCCCGGCAATCAATCGAAAACCGTCCCGTCGACGGTTTTCCGCTCCACCGTGCGCTTGACGAATTCCGCATAGTCGCTGGCGATGTCGATGCCCTTCGGCGGTTTCGCGTCGAGAACGAGGGCGCGGATGGTCATGCCGGCTACGAGGGCGCGGAGCTGTTCGAGTTTTTCCGTCTGTTCAAGCCCGCCCGGCGGCAGGGTCACGAACCGCTCCAGGGCGTCCCGGCGGTAGAGGTAGATCCCGACATGTCCGTAGGCCGGCGGCGTGAACGGACCGACTTCGCGGCGGAACGGTATGTCAGCCCGGCTGAAGTACAGGGCCCGCCCGTCCGCTCCGAGGACCGCCTTGACGAGGGACGAATTTTCCCGGTCCTCCCGTGTCGTCAGGGGGTAGACCATGGTGGCGATGTCGGGCATGGTTTTTTCAAAAAAGCCGGCCAGGTCGATGACGGAAACCGGATCGATATCCGGTTCGTCCCCCTGGAGGTTCAGGACGGCGTCGATGTCGTCCGGAAGGCTCGCCGCCACTTCGGCGATGCGGTCCGAACCGCTCTGGTGCGACGGGTCGGTCATGACCGCCCGGACGTCGAGCCGGGCCTGCCGGTCCCACGTTTCGACCGCGTCGACGATTCGCGGATCGTCGGCGGCGACGACGACCTCGCCGAACCGCCCGTCCGACGCGTCCCGAATTCGCGCCGCCCGTTCCGCGGTGTGGCAGATAAGCGGCAGGCCGGTCTCGGCCAGGAGCAGCTTGCCGGGAAGACGGGTCGAATCGAACCGGGCCGGAATAAGTATTGCCGCGCGCATGGCGGTCTCCTCGGGCTGGAAGGGCGGTCGTGTGCTTCATGACGAGAGCAGTGAGAATCGACAGATCTAGATTTTACAAATCAAATCCGCAATACGACAGGTTGAAGCTTTTGTTGCAAAGAGGGAAGTCGGAAATAAGCTGTCCCCGGAGCGCCATGGCGAGACCGGTCCAGTTGTGGAACGACGGGTCGACAATTTTATAGGCGTGGAGCCGCCCGTCGCCGCCGGTGATGCCGACATGACAGACCTGTCCGCGCCAGCCCTCGACAAGCGATACGGCGAAATGGTCCGGCCGGAGGACGATGTCGTCCGGATTCACCGGTCGCGGCGCGGCGCAGTTCTCCTGCAGGAGTCGGTCGATGAACCCGACGGACGTCGCCATCTCGACATACCGCTGCCTGGCCCGGGCCAGGACGTCGCCTCCGCCCTGGAGTTCGAGGGGGAATTCCTCCCGCCGGTAGACACCTGTGGGGAGTTCGTGGCGGACGTCCACCTCCAGTCCGCTGGCCCGCGCCGCCGGCCCGACCAGGCCCAGGTGGTCGGCGGTGTGGCGGGGAACGGTGCCGGTCTCTTCGAACCTGGCCATCACCGACGGCCGCCGGAACAGGAGATCGACCGCCCCCCGGATGTCCTTCCACGCCACGGCCAGACGTTCCCGGATGGTTCCGGCCATGGCGGAATCTATCGGATAGCCGACGCCGCCCGGAACGATCAGGCCCCGGCCAAAGCGGTTCCCGGCGATGAGGGCGGTGAGGTTAAGGATGTCTCCGCGGAGCCGTCCGCAATAACTGGCTGTCGGCAGGAACCCGACATCCCCGGACAACGCGCCGAGATCGCCGGTGTGGTTGGCGATGCGTTCCAGTTCGAGGCCGACGGCCCGCACCCGGTCGGCGCTGTCCGCCACGCCGAGGCCGGCCAGCGCCTCCACCGTCATCGCGTAGGCGAGGCCGTGGCCGCAACTGGTATCGCCGGCGACGGTCTCGGCGATGTACCGGCCGCGCCGGACCGGAGCGGAGCGGATCATCGCTTCGGCGCCCCGGTGCTGGTAGCCGAGGGAAATTTCCAGATGAATCACTTCCTCGCCGTGGCACTGAAAACGGAAGTGCCCGGGCTCGATAACCCCGGCATGGACCGGCCCCACCGCCACCTCGTGGATTTCCTCCCCTTCGACCCGGAAAAAGTCCATCGCCCCGATTCGCCCGTCCCTGAACGACGCCGGCAACCGGTCGTCCGCCGGCGTTCCGGTAAACCGGACCGGCTTGAGCCAGGGATGGCCGCGCGGGACAATGCCGCAGTTCTCGGCGATTTCCCGTTCGAACAGGTGTGCTTCGGCGCATTCCGGCGTCAAGGAGGTGTACGAATCGCCCACCTCGGCCATGCCGACGGCGAGGCCGCCTTCCTCCGGATTCGTCAGGACAGCCACGAGCATGGTCCGTGGACCGTCCGCAAAAGGAAAGAACGACGCCAGGTGCGATCCGCCCGCCACCTTCTCGAGAATGAGCGAACGAAGCTGCGGGACGCTCCCTTCCGGGATGTCCGCGAGGGGCACGGCGGTTCCGTTGGCGACGAGCGCCGCCTGTAGGCTCATGGCAGGACTCCTTGAATGGCGGGTGGAACGACGTCAAGGATGGCGGCGGCGGCGGTCAGGCGAACGCCGAGGAACTATGGGACGCCGAAGCCGAGAACGAGAACGACCCCGATGGCCGCCAGTCCCGGGAGGGCCATGAGGGGAGATTCCGCCCGCTCCCCTTCCGGCAGTTCCGGCGCTTCGCCCCGGAGCATGCCGAGGAACACCCCGAGCATTCCGATAAACACCACCGCCAGGAAAAGGAGGTACAGCCCGCCCTCGAGATAGCGCCCGCCCGCGAAGCTCCGGACGAGGATGGCTATTTCCGTCAGGAATATCCCGAACGGCGGCAGTCCGCAGATGGCGAGGAAACCGGCCAGCCACAGCGCCCCGTTCATCGGCATGCCCCGGCGGACGCCCCTGACGGTCAGGGTCGATTTCGAGTGGTAGCGGAACATGATGTTTCCGGCCGTGAGGAACAGGCAGCCCTTCGCGAAGGTGTGGTTCACGGCGTGAAGAAGGCCGGCGTAGACGCCGGACCCGCCCAGCCCGACCGCGAAGGCGAGGATGCCCATGTGCTCCACGGACGAATAGGCGAGAAGCCGCTTGAAATCCTTTTGCCCAAGGATGAACGCCCCGGCGATAGCCATTGAAAACAGCCCGAACAGGCGAAGAAGCTCGTTGGCGAATTCCCCCTGTCCGGCGGCGGTCATGATTTCCACCGTCCGGAGAATGGCGAGGAAGGCGCCGTTGAGGAGCGTTCCGGACAACAGGGCCGACACCGGCGACGGCGATTCCGAATGGGCGTCCGGGAGCCAGGTGTGCATCGGCGCCAAACCCATCTTGGCGCCGTAGCCGACGAGGAGAAAGATGAATCCCGCCTTCAGGAGGTTCGGGTCGAGGCTGCCGGCGACGGCGGCGAGGCCCCGGATGTTCAGGGTCATGTTCCCGTCCGCCCCGGCGGCGGCGGCGAGGATGAAGGTGCCGAGAAGGGCCAGGGCAATCCCGACGGAACAGACAAGGAGGTACTTCCACGTCGCCTCGAGGGCGCCCGGGCTTTTCCGGAAATAAATCAGCGGCGCCGTCGCCAGGGTCGTCGCTTCCACCGCCACCCAGAGCATGCCGAGGTCGGTGGAGAGGCAGACGGCGGTCATGGAAAAGAGGAACCCGAGAAGGCCGACAACGTACACCCGTTCCGACACGCCGGCGGCGGCGCGTTTTTCCGCATAGCGGAGCATGTCGCCGATGACGTAGAACGACGTCGGCAGGAACAGCCCGCTCGTCAGGGTGAGGAAAAGGAGCCCGAGGGAGTCCGCCGCCAGCCACGACTCGAGTTCCGGCAGGCTGTCCGCCCGGCCGGTCCAGAGGCGGATGACGAGGGCGAAATGGATCAGCGCCACCGCCGGCACCAGCGGCCGCCGGTAGCGGTCGGCCGCGGCCGGCAGGGCGAGGGCGAGGAGCGCCCCGGCCAGTGGAATCGCCAGAAGGAGGACGACGGTCATGCGGCTAGCCCTCCCCGACCGGATCGCGGAGGCTCCGGAGCCGGTCCACGTCGATGTGTTCGAATTCCTCGCTGATGCGGAACACCGCGACGCCCATAACGAGAACGGCGACAAACACGTCGAGAAGCACGCCCAGTTCGAGCATCCACGGGTGCTCCGGCAGGGCGGCGGCGCCGAAGGCGAAAATGCCGTTTTCGAGGGCGAGGTAACCGAGGATCTGCGTCAGGGCCTTCCGCCGGCCGATCGTCACGAAAAACCCGGACAGTATGGCGAAAAACGCCCCCGGCAACAACAGCCCGTCATTTCCTCCGAGAGGGAGCCGAGACTGGAGCCAGAAGCCGAACACCAGCATGAGAAGGCCGAGGAGGATGCTTGTACTGTAGCCGACGAGCGGTTCGACTTCCCGGCGGATGCGGGCGCGGCTGATGGCGCCGTTCAGGAGTTTCGGAAACGCGTAGCCTTTTACCGCCAGCGTTACGCCGCAGAGGACGAGGGACGCGACGTTCAGATGATCCCCTTCGTGCACCAGCGGGATTATCGCCAATACGACCCCCTGGATAGTTACGGCCTTGATGCAGAAGCCGAGCCGGCTCGACGCCAGGAGGATGAAATTCGTCAGGATGAAAATGACGGACAGGTACTCCAGCCACATCGCTATGCGCTCCTCGCTACGAGTATCACCGATATCGCCGCCAGCACCGCCGCGCCGACCAGGAACTGCGGCACCCGGTTCAGTTTGAGCCGGGCCATGACCGATTCGACAACGCCAAGGAGCACGGCGAAGACAAGCAGGCCGACCAGGAAACAGCCGGCGTCCAGCCACCAACTGCCGATATTGACCGGCACCGCCGCGCCGACGGCAAGGGACGCCATCACCCACAGTTTGAGGGCGGCGCCGTATTCGATAATCGCCAGGTCCGGCCCGGAATGGTCCAGGAGCATCGCTTCGTGGATCATGGTCAGTTCCAGGTGCGTCGTCGGATCGTCGACCGGGATGCGGGCGTTCTCCGCCAGGGATACGACAAACAGGGCGAGCGCCGCGAAAAGGAGGGCCATGAAATGGCGACTGGTCGCTTCCGGCGTCAGGGCGAGGAAAAACCCGGTCATGGAGAACTCGTGGGAAATCACGGCCAAGGCCGCCATGGCGAGAAATATCGCCGGTTCCGCAAGAACGGCGAACCACGTCTCCCGGGACGCCCCCATGCCGGTAAACGCCGACCCGGCGTCCAGGGCCGCCAAAATCATGAAGAGCCGCGCCAGCGTCAGCGCCCCGGCCCAGATAAGGAAATCGCCCTGGAACGACACGAGGGCGCCGCCCCGGCCGAACGGCGTCAACGCCGCCGCCGCCAGGGCGCCCCCGAGGACGGCCACCGGGCAGGCCCGGAAAATCCAGGTGGCGGTGGTCGAGTAGACGACGTCTTTCCGGATGAGCTTCCCGAGATCGTAATACTTCTGGAGGAGCGGCTGTCCGGTCCGTCCGGCGAACTTCGCCTTGACCCGGTTGACGATGCCCGGGAGCAGCGGACAGAGCGCCAGGGACAGGATAAACATGACAATGGACAAGATCGTCTGGGACATTATCACAATTTCCACATGAGGAGAATAACCAGCACCGCCGCCATGTACAGGAGGTAGAGTTGCACCCGTCCTTCCTGAAGAATCCTGAGTCGCGCCGCCAGGTAGCCGACGAGGCGGAACAGGTGGCTGAAGCCGAAGGCCCGGGCGATGCCGGGCCGCCACGATGAAAACGATCCGCCGGTCGGGAACAGGCCCTGCGGGTCGTTCCGGCTGTCCTCGATTTTGACAAAGGCGTCGAAGTCCTCGACAAGTGGCCTGGTGAACGACGTCGCCGTGTATTGCATCCGCCCGTCCGGCGCGATATAGCCGCAGTCCCAGGTCGGCCCCGACCCCCGCGCCGCCCGGCGCATGACACGACGGCCCGGAGAAGGTACGCGAACGCCAGGCAGGCGATGAGGAGCCAGGCGCCGAGGAAAACGGAATCCCCCGCCGGCGCTTCCCGCGCCGCCAGCCAGGCGTCGAGGTCGTCCGCCCCTTCCGGCACGAAGCGCCAGAGCCGCACCAGCCGCCGGGTGGTGACGCCGACGATGTCCATGACATACGGGCTGGTGACGGCGAGGACGGCGGCGGCGGCGGCGAGGACGGCGTGCGGCACGAGCTGGCGCGGTTGTTCCTTGGCCCGCGACGCCGCGCCCGGTCCCCGGAGGTTTCCGAGGAAGACAAAGCCGAACGCCTTCACATAGGCGGCGACGGCCAGTCCGCCGACAAGCGCCATAACGATAACGGCCACAAACATCGACGCCGCCGCAGCAGAAGCCGGTTCGTACATGGTCGCGCCGTTGAAGGCGGACATGAGGATGAGGAATTCACTGACAAACCCGTTCAGCGGCAGGACCGACGCCGCGCCGAGGCTCCCGACGAGGAACAGGAATCCGGTGAGCGGCAGCCGTTTCAGGAGGCCGCCCATGGTGTCGAGCCGCCGCGTGCCGGTCCGGCTGTACACCGCGCCGGCGGCGAGGAAGAGGAGCGCTTTCGACACTGAATGGTTCAGCATGTGGAAGATGACGCCGGCGAACCCAAGGTACGACACGACGCCGTTTCCGGTCGCGGCGCCGAGAAGCCCGAGGCCGATCCCCGCGCCCAAAAGGCCGTAATTCTCGACAGACGACCAGGCGAGGAGCCGGGTCAGATCCCGCGCCGCCATGGCCCGGACGGCGCCGATGAGAGCGGACGCCAGCCCGGCGAAGAGGAGGAGGTAGCCCCACCACACCGGCGGCGTGTTCACGCCTCCCGCCAGCATGAGAAAGCGGAGAAGTCCGTAAATACCCATGTTCCCCACCACGCCGGACAGGAGCGCGCCGACGTGGGCCGGGGCGGGCGGATAGCCTTCCGGATACCAGGTCTGGAACGGCGCCAGCCCGACCTTGCCGCCGAAGCCGGCGAAGGCGAGGACGAAGGCGGCGGAGACGACGCCCGGTCCGGCGGTCCGGGCGCCGGTTTGAAGAACGGAAAAGTCGAGGATGCCGCCGTCGCCGCCGAGGAGGGCGAACATGGCGAAAAGGGCGGCGGCGCCGATATGGCCGGCGGTGAGGTAGACCCAGCCGCCGCCGTGATCGCCCGCCTCCCGCTGGTCGTTTTCGATAAGAAGGAACGACGCCACCGTCATGATTTCCCAGGCGAAGAGGAAGAGGATGGCGTTCCGGGACACCACCGCCAGGGCGGCGCCGGCCAGGGTCCAGTTGAAAAACAGCCAGTGCTCGTGCGGCCGGTTCCGGGCGTAGTCGCCGGGCCGGCGGCGGAGGGCGGCGAGGGCGATAAGGGCCCCGACGAAAAATATCGGCACGAGGAACAGGGCGGAAAGGGAATCGACGCCGAGGGCGAGCCTGGCGTGGGGCGCGTTCAGGATGGAGCGGCTGCTTTCGATGTTCCGGGTGAGGAGGGTGACGCCGCAGGCGTACAGCCCGAACCCGCCCGCCGCGACGCAGCCGAGGGCGCCAAGGAGGCCGGCGACGCCGGGCCGGTGCCGGAGCGTCCAGGCGACGCCGCCGCTGGCGGCGTAGACGACGATGGCGACGGAAATCCAGTACAGCATGCGCCTCCCCAATACACAAGTGCAGCCGGGCTACCGATGCGCCGTCACGCGCACGGCCCGGACGGATCAGTGTATCACGGGCCGGTAAAAAGAAAAGGGGAAACGGGCGGAACCGCCGGGCAAATTCACCGTCCGACACGTCCTCCGGACCGAACCACAAAAAAACCGCCCTTTCCGCACGAAGCGGGAAGGGCGGTTTGATTCACTGATTGTACGCCGTGACGCTTCGGACGCCGGTTACTTCAGGCGCTGCGTCGACATCCCGGCCGGGACGTAGGGGTAGAGGAGTTGCCAGGTCTGTTTTCCGACAATGCCGTCCGCCTTGATTCCCTGGCTCCGCTGGAACGAGGTGATGCCGGCGATGGTCTGGCGTCCGACCTTGCCGTCGATGGACCCGGGGTAGTGGCCGGCTTCCTTGAGGGCGGCCTGGACGGTGCGGACCGGCACCGGGACGCGGATGTGCTTGGCGGCGTTCGAGGTGCCGCTGGCGGTGGACCGGCGCGGAGCCGGGGCGTCGTAAAGCTGTTTCTGGCGGGCGCTGGCGGCGAGCTGCTCGAGCTGCTGGCGCTTTGAGGAGCCGTAGAAATTATCCTCGATGGAGATGGTATCCACGGACATGCTGGACGGCGTCGTCTGTCCGGCGTAGGGGTCCGGGGTTATGGGCGTCGGCACCGGCACCTGCTGGACGACGACCGGCGGGTTGGCGCGCATGGACGCCACTTCGGCGTTCACGCTCATCCAGCGTCCGTCCATGTCCATTTGAAGTTCGTCGAGCCTTTCGGTCAGGCGTTTTTCGCGTTCACAGGCGGATTGCTGCGTTTCGCACCCGGAAAGCACGGCGAGGCAGACCGCGCCGCCAAGAACCAACAGCATCGAACGCACTGATTTCATGATACGTCTCCTAAAATGGGGCTTAGATTATGTATGCCTGTCGGGCGCCACGTTCCATCGCGCCGACGTTGTCCTCGGTATTTCCCGGCGGCCGACCCGCCGCCCGGTCCGGCCGGTTCGCGTTACAGGCGGTTTCGCCATAAACACAGCCTAACACATCTATCGGCTGTTTCAAGAGGGGGAGTGTAACCTTTTTGACGAATTTCCCGGAAAACGCCGCCGGGCGTCCGGCCTCTTTCCCCAGGCCGCCCGTCCGGCCCGTAAAGCCGGGACAATTGGCCGCTACACGGTAACTTGCCGTAAATCTTTTACTCCTTTCAGAAAAAATAACGCTTTTTTCGCGCCCTCGCCATCGTGTATAGTATGTATTACCTGGGGGGAGCGGAGGTGCGGCCGGGACGGAAAATCACAGCGCGCCACAAGGTTTGAAGGTGTATAGCCGCCTTCAGGCCCATTCCGGGCGCGGAGTGACCGTCCGGTCCGCCGGGAGAAAAAACATGCCGTATGATTTTGAAACATCCGTCGACCGATCCGACATGGGATCGGAAAAATGGGAACTGATGTACGCCACCGATCCGGCGGTGCCGCCGGGCATAGTGCCGTTTTCCGTCGGCGATATGGAACTGAAACCGCCGCCCGAACTGGTGGACGGGCTCAGGGAATTTCTCGACGTCGCTGTCCTCGGCTACACCAGCCAAACCGCCGCCGACCGCCGCGCCGCCGTCGACTGGTTCAAACGCCGCCATCAGTGGGAAGTGTCGCCGGACAGTATCGTCAGCGTCGACGGCGTCGTCCCGGCCCTTTACCTGGCGGTCCGGACCTTCACGGAACCCGGGGAGGGCGTCATCTACATGCCGCCCGTCTACCACCCGATCTACCGGGCCATCGAGGTGACCGGCCGCCAGCCCGTCGGCGTGCCGCTGGTGGTCGGAGAAAATGGCTATTGCATCGATTTTGAATCGTTCGAGGAAGCGGCTTCGTCGCCGACCGTGGCCATGCTGCTCCTTTGCAGCCCGCATAATCCGGTGGCCCGGGTCTGGACCCGGGACGAACTCCGGGAAATCGGCCGCATCTGCAAGAAATACGAGGTGATGGTCGTCTCGGACGAAATCCATTTCGATTTCGCCATGCCCGGCCATGTTCACACGGTCTTTTCCGAAGTCGATCCGGCGTTCCGGGACATGTCCATAATCTGCACCGCCCCGTCGAAAAGTTTCAATATCGCCGGTCTCCAGGTGTCGAACCTGGTCATCCCGAACGAAAAAATCTGCCGCGCCTTCATCGCCGCCCGGCACCACGAAGGCCGGGAATACGCCAACCAGGTGGGCCTCGCCGCCTGCCGCATCGTCTACGAACGCTGCGAGGCGTGGCTGGACGAAGTGGTCCGGCTTATCCACGAAAACGGCCTTCTCGTCCGCGATTTCATGGCCGAACACTATCCCGAGGTGACGGTCCACCGCCACGAAGGCACGTTTTTCGTCTGGCTCGATTTCCGGAAATGGGGCAAAGCGCCCCGGGATCTGGCCCGTTTCATGACGATGGAAGCGAGGTTGTTTCTGGACGAAGGATCGATTTTCGGCTGCGACGGCGACGGTTTCGAACGGATAAACATCGCCTGTCCCCGCTGGGTACTCCGGGACGGCCTGGAACGGCTCCTCAAGGCCGGACGGCCGTAACCGGGGACCGGGAACAAAGAGAGGCCGAGGCCGGTCCGGACAGGAGCGGAGACGAACCCGCGCTCCCCGCCTCCGGATCTCCACCGGTACGGACCGCCGCGTACCGCGGCGTCATTTCCATTTTGCCCGTTCCGCCAGGCGGCCGAGAAGGGCGTGTGCGTCCATCGGCGAAAGAAGGTTGATGTCGACATCGGCCAGCTCCCGGGCGAGGCGCCTCGCCACTTCGTCCATCTTCTGCGGCGACGGGAACAGTTCCCGCTGCACGTCCCGGGCGGCGGCCCGGAGCAGTTCCCGGCTGTCGTCGAGCATCTTCGAGTCACGTTCCGACGCCTGTTCCTCCAGTCCGGCGAGGATTTCGTCCGCCCGCTTCAGCACCTCCGGCGGAATGCCGGCCAGGCGGCCGACGTGGATGCCGTAGGACCGGTCGCAGGCTCCCGGCTGGATTTTCCGGAGAAAAACGACGGTGCCCTCGCCTTCGTGGACGGCGACGTTGTAGTTTTTCGCCTGCGGGAGAATGAGGCCGAGTTCGGCCAGTTCGTGATAGTGCGTCGCGAACAGGGTCCGGGCCTTGATGACCTGGTGCAGGTATTCGGTGATGGCCCAGGCCAGGAACACGCCGTCGAAGGTGCTTGTCCCCCGGCCGACTTCGTCGAGGATGATGAGGCTCCGGTCCGTGGCGTTATGGAGAATTTCCGCCGTCTCCACCATCTCCACCATGAAGGTCGACTGGCCCCGGGCCAGATCGTCCGACGCCCCGACCCGGGAAAAAATCCGGTCGGCAAGGCCGATGCGGGTCGCCCGCGCCGGCACCGACGCGCCCATGTGGGCCATAATGAAGAGAAGCGCCACCTGGCGGATATAGGTGCTTTTACCCGACATGTTCGGACCGGTGATGACGAGTATCCGCTGCGTCTCCGGGTCGAACCGGGTGTCGTTGTCGACAAAGCTTCCGGCCGGCATCAGCCGTTCGACCACCGGATGCCGCCCGCCTTCAATAATCGTGTCAAGGCCGTCGTGCACCTCCGGTATGACGAACCCGCCCCGATCCCCGGTTTCCGCCAGGGCGGCGACGACGTCGAGTTCGGCCAGGTGGCCGGCGGTCTCCTGCACCCGGCGGATTTCCCGGCCGACGGCGAGGCGGAGATTGACGAAAATTTCCTGCTCCCGGGCGAGGAGCTTTTCCTCCGCACCGAGAACGCGTTCCTCCTGCTCCTTCAGTTCCGGCGTGATATAGCGCTCGGCATTGACGAGGGTTTGTTTCCGGATATAGTCCGGCGGCGCCTTGTCCTTGTGGGCGTTGGTGATTTCAATGTAATACCCGAACACCTTGTTGAACCCGACTTTCAGTGACGTTATGCCGGTCCTGGCCTGTTCCGCCTCCTGGAACGACCGGATCCAGTCCTTGCCGCCGCCCATGATCTCCCGCAGGCCGTCCACCTCCCGGTCGTAGCCGTCCCGGACAAGGCCGCCGTCCCGGATCTGGGCCGGCGGATCGGGGACGAGGACGTCGTCGATATGATCGGCCAGGTCGGTCAGCGTGTCCATGCCGCCCCGGTCGGCCAGAATCGGCGCTTCGCACGACCCTGCCAGCGCCGCGATGTCCGGGAGCCGGCGGATGCCGGCGGCGAGGGTGGACAGATCCCGGGGCGTCGCCCGCTCCGCCGCCACCCGGGCGAGGATGCGCTCGAAATCGGCCATCCGGTCGAACAGGCCGCGAAGCTCCCGGCGGACATCGCGGTTGCCCATGAGTTCGCCGACGCCGTATTGCCGCCGGTGGATTTCATCGAGGACGGCCG
The DNA here is from genome assembly GCA_021201355.1 of Planctomycetaceae bacterium. GTDB lineage: Bacteria > Planctomycetota > SZUA-567 > SZUA-567 > SZUA-567 > JAJBSZ01. The sequence continues at coordinate 12,179 of JAJQFC010000122.1, forward strand.
GCGGGGCCAGGAGCCAGTTCCGGAGAAGGCGGCCGCCGGGACCGGTCAAGGTCTCGTCAAGGACGCCCTGGAGGGTGTTCCGCCGGTCGCCGCCCCGGGGCGGCACCAGTTCCAGGTTCCGGATGGTGTTCCGGTCGATGCGGAGGGTGTTCGATTCGTCCCGGACGCGCGGCGGCCGGAGGTGGGCGAGGGACGACAGGAGGTTTTCCCCGAGATAGGCGAGGATGGCGCCGGCCGCGCCGATGGCGGCCGGTTTCCCTTCCAGGCCGTACGGGCTCAGGGTGTCGACGCCGAAATGCTTTTTCAGG
>JAJQFC010000257.1 GCA_021201355.1 Planctomycetaceae bacterium
CTGTAATACGAGGGCTGACCCGGCCGTGCCGGACAGACTTTTAGTCAACTTCTTGCCCCAAGGAACCTGGTCACATGTCGAACGACACCCAACCAAAAAACGTCGCGGACCGGCTGCCGAAACACTACGTCCCCGCCGACGTCGAACCGAAGCTTACGGAACGCTGGATTAAAACCGGCGCCTTCCATTCGGAACCCAATCCGGAGAAAAAGCCGTTCACCATCGTCATACCGCCGCCGAACGTCACCGGCATTCTCCATATGGGCCATGCCCTCAACAACACCCTCCAGGATATCCTCATCCGCCACGCCCGGATGAAGGGAATGGAGACGTTATGGATGCCCGGCACCGACCACGCCGGCATCGCCACCCAGAACGTGGTCGAACGCGCCCTCGCCGACGAAGGATTGCACCGGGACCAGCTCGGCCGGGAAAAATTCATCGACCGCGTCTGGGAATGGAAAGCCAAATACGGCTCGTCCATCATCAACCAGTTGAAAACCCTCGGCTGTTCCTGCGACTGGGATAGGGAACGCTTCACCATGGACGAAGACCTGTCGAAGGCGGTCCGCGAGGTGTTTGTCAAACTGTACGATGAAGGCCTCATCTACCGCGGCCGCCGCCTCATCAACTGGTGCGTCCGCTGCCACACCGCCCTCGCCGACGACGAAATCGAACACGAGGAAAAGGACGGCCGCCTCTGGCATGTCCGCTACGCCCTGAAGGGCCGGCGCGGCCACCTCGTCGTCGCCACCACCCGGCCGGAGACGATGCTCGGCGACACCGCCCTCGCCGTCCACCCGGACGACAAGCGGTACAAGGAGTTCATCGGCCAGACCGCCATCCTTCCCATTATGGACCGGGAAATCCCGATTATCGCCGACGAAATGGTCGATCCGGCCTTCGGCACCGGCGTCGTCAAAATTACCCCGGCCCACGACCCGAACGACTTCGAGGCCGGGCTCCGCCACGACCTGCCGCAGATAACCGTCATCGGCACCGACGGCATGATGACGGAAGAAGCCGGCAAATTCGCCGGTCTCGACCGCTTCCGCGCCCGGGAAAAAGTGGTTGAGGAACTGGAGGAACTGGGCGCCCTCGAACGGGTCGACGACCACCGCCACGCCGTCGGCCAATGCTACCGCTGCGACTCCGTCGTCGAGCCGTACCTGTCCGAACAGTGGTTTGTCCGGATGCGGCCGCTGGCGAACAAGGCCATCCAGGCGTCGAAGGAAGGAAAACTCAAGTTTTCCCCGCAGCGGTGGGAGCGGGTGTACCTGTCCTGGCTCGAGAATGTCCGTGACTGGTGCATTTCCCGCCAGATCTGGTGGGGGCACCGCATCCCCGTCTGGTACTGCGACGACTGCGGCGAGATGATCGTCAGTATGGACGACCCGACGAAATGCGCCAAGTGCGATTCCGCCAACATCCGCCAGGACCCGGACGTCCTAGACACCTGGTTTTCGTCCGCCTTATGGCCGTTCTCGACCATGGGCTGGCCGGACAAGACGCCGGAACTCGAGTACTACTACCCGACGAGCGTGCTCGTCACCGCCCGCGACATCATCTATTTCTGGGTTGCCCGGATGGTCATGATGGGCCTCCAGTTCATGGGCCAGGTGCCGTTCAAGCACGTCTACATCAATGGCACCATCCTTGACGAAAACGGGGCGCGGATGTCGAAGTCGCGGGAAAACGGCATCGACCCGGTCGTCATGATTAACGGCGGCAAGCAGCGCCGCTTCGGCAAGGAATTCACCTACGAAGGCTACGGCGCCGACGCGGTCCGCTACACCCTTTGCACCCTGACGACGGACGGGCAGGATATCAAACTGTCCCCGACCCGTTTTGAAATGGGCCGGAACTTCATAAACAAGATGTGGAACGCCAGCCGTTTCGTCCTTATCCGCCTGGCCGACGTTCCGACCAGTGACGGCCCCATCGACGAGGACAAGCTGTCCGTGCCCGACCGCTGGATCCTGTCCCGCCTCGCCGCCGTCATCGACGAATCCGGCCGGCAACTGGAGTCGTTCCGCTTCCACGATTATTCGAAAACCCTCTACGAATTTTCCTGGGGCGACTTCTGCGACTGGTATGTCGAACTGGTGAAGCCGGTCCTGAACGAAGGGGGCGAACAGGCCGTAACGTCGGCCCGCGTTCTTGCCTTCGTCCTCGACAACATTCTCCGCCTCCTCCATCCGGTGGCGCCGTTCTTCACGGAAGAAGTGTGGAGCCTCATCAACGAAGTGGTGCCGAAACGCGGCCTCGGCGTTCCGGCCGAAGCGACGGAAATGCTCGTCCGCACCGCCTGGCCGGACGCCCTCGCCCTGGCCGGACGCCGGGACGAGGCGATTGAACGGGACATGTCCCGGGCGATGGACGTCATCCGGTCCATCCGGAACATCCGGGCCAAGTTCAACCTGCCGCCGAAAAGCCCGCTCTCGGTTTCCGTCAGCGCCGCCGACCAGGACTACGCGGATTCCATCGTTCCCCTAACGGACATCATTCGGGCGCAGGCGGTTCTGGAAGGGCTGGAACTCGGGGTCGACCTGCCGAAGCCGCAGCAGGCGGCGTCCGAGGTGCTGCCGGGCGCCCAGGTCTACGCGCCCCTCGCCAGCCTGATGAATGTCGATGTCGAACGGAAGCGCATCGAAAAAGAGCTTGCCAACAAGTCGAAGGCGATGGACAGCCTGAACCTGAAGCTCCATAACTACGACTTCCTCCAGAAAGCGCCGCCGGAGGTGGTGGAACGGGAAAAGGCCCGGCGCGGCGAATTGGCCAGGCAGATCAAGGAATTGAACGAACTGAAGGACAGCCTGACGAGCTGAAAAAGCGGTATTTTCGGATTGAATGGCGTCTCCCCGAAAACGACCGGCTGCGATAAAGCGTCCGGCCGTCCGGAGGGAGGCAGTCCTGTGTTCCGGCACGATAAAATCAGTGGCGTTTGCCCTGCTATTAAAAAGGAGGAGTTATGAAGAGATTCGTTTTGATGCTCGCCGTATTCGCGGTTGCCTTCGGCGCGGTCGCCCAGGCCGGCCAGCAGATCATCGTCGGCACCAATGCCGAATTCATGCCGTTCGAGTTCACCGACGACAACAACAACATCATCGGCTTCGACATTGACATCATCAACGCCGTCGCCAAGGAGGAAGGCATCACCGTCCGCATGCACAACCAGTCCTTCGACACCCTCATCGAAGGCCTGGAAACCGGCAAAATTGACGCCGCCATCTCCGGCATGACCATCACCGAAGCGCGGAAGGAGAAGGTCGATTTCTCCGAACCCTACTACAACGCCGCCCAAGTCATCGTCGTTCAGGAAGGGACCGAAGGCTTCACGAAAATTGAAGACATCGTCGGTAAGAAAATCGGCGTCCAGCTCGGCACCACCGGCGCCCTCATGGCCGAAAGCGTCATGGGCGAGGACAATTCCGACCTGAAGCAGCTCCGGAAGTACAACATGGTCTTCACCGACCTGAAGAACGGCCGGACCGATGCCGTCGTCGTCGACAAGCCGGTGGCGGAAGCCTATCTGAAGCAGGTCAGCGGCCTCAAGATTTCCAGCCCGCCGATGTCGGAAGAGCAGTACGGCATCGTCATCAAGAAAGGCAACAAAGAACTCCTCGACAAGATGAATTCCGGCCTCGCCAAGATCCGGGCCAACGGCGTCTACGACAAGATCATGGCGAAGTGGTTCGACTAAAGGGTTGAGACGACGGCACGGCAACATCGAATCCGGCCACACGTCGACCGGTGTCCTCCGTTCGGGCGGCGCTCTACCGCCCGAACGGCTTTATTTGATACTTCCATCCACAGCACTCAAGGTGTTTTTCCATGATTAACTGGGGCCTTATCTACCACGAACTCGGCAACCTCGGTTTGGGCGCCCTGTACACCATCGGGATTTCCATCTGCGCCACCGTTCTCGGCGTCGCCATCGGGCTGACGAATTCCATCCTCCGCCTCAGTTCCAAGGCCTGGCTCCGCCTTCCCGCCACCATATACCTGGAGGCGTTCCGGAACACGCCGATGCTGGTGCAGATCCTCCTCCTGTTCTACGGCGTCTTCCCCATGCTCAACCTGAGCCACGTCCATGAAATCGTCGTCGGCTGCATCGCCCTCGGGTTGAACTCCGGCGCCTACCTCGGGGAAATCTTCCGGGGCGGCATTCTCTCCATCGACCGGGGGCAACGCGAAGCCGCCCTCTCCCTCGGCATGTCCGAGTACCAGTCGATGCGCTATATCGTTCTCCCGCAGGCCCTGACGAACGCGCTCCCGGCCCTCGGGAACGAGTTCGTCACCCTCATCAAGGACTCGTCCCTTCTCTCGGTCATTTCCGTCAACGAACTCACCTACCGGGCGCAGCTTGTCGGCGGCCGGCGGTTCGAATACTTCACCATGTACATCGGCATCGGGCTTATCTATTTCGCCATCTGCTTCACCCTGTCCCGCTACCTCGACCGGGTGGAAAAGAAAATGCGGACAGGACAAAAATGAACACGACCAGCGCCAGGGTCCAGATTGAAATCACCGACCTTCACAAATACTTCGGCGACCTCGAAGTGCTCCGGGGCGTCACCGTCGACGTCCGCCAGGGCGAGATGGTCTGCCTTATCGGCTCGTCCGGCTCGGGGAAGACAACGCTTCTTCGCTGCCTGAACCTTCTGGAAAAACCGACGAGCGGCTCCATCCGTATCGGCGGTTTGGAAATCACCGCGCCCGGCGTGTCCATGAAGGACGTCCGCCGGGAGACCGGCATGGTGTTCCAGCACTTCAACCTGTTTCCCCACATGACGGTTCTCAAGAACATCATGATAGCGCCGATGAAGGTGCGGGGCGTCCAGCACGACGAAGCGGAAGCGGTCGCCATCGCCCTTCTCCAGAAGGTCGGGCTGAGCGAGAAGGCCGACGCCTACCCGCGGCAGTTGTCCGGCGGCCAGCAGCAGCGCGTCGCCATCGCCCGGGCCATGGCCATGCGGCCGGCGGTGCTCCTTTTCGCCGAAGCGCCGTCGGCCCTCGACCCGGAAATGACCGGCGAAGTCATCAAGGTCATGCGGCAGTTGTCCGAGGAGGGGATGACGATGATGGTCGTCACCCACGAAATGGGGTTCGCAAAAGAGGCGGCGCACCGGGTGATGTTCCTCTCGGAGGGCCAGGTGGTGGAGTACGACACGCCGGACGTCATCTTCGGGAACCCGCGCCACGCCAAGACGAAGCAGTTCCTCCAGAACGTGCTGTCGGTATAAACCGGCCCGGCGGCTCCGCCGGACGTTTTTCTCCTTGAAACAACCGTCTCCTGAGACGAAAATAGAGGGATTCCCACATGGCCGCCCGACATGGGCGGCCGGTTTTTTACCTTTTGTCCGCCAGGGCGCCAGGCGCACCCGGCAACGTTTCGGAGAGGGTTTTACATGTCGTTACTCGTCGTCGGTTCCATCGCCCTTGATACCATCAAAATGCCCAACGGCCGGGTGTACAAGGACGTGTTGGGCGGAAGCTGCAGCTACTTCATTCACAGCGCCCAGTTCTTCCACAAGGTGCGGGTGGTCGGCGTCGTCGGTGACGATTTCCCGAAAAAGTATCTCGACGGCTTCAAAAAGTCGAAGGCCGATCTGGAAGGACTCCGTATCCAGCCGGGAAAAACCTTCCAGTGGCACGGCACCTACCACAAGGACATGAACAACCGGGACACCGACGACCTCATCTTCGGCGTCCTCGGCGATTTCGACGCCACCCTGCCGAAAAAATACGTCGACAGCAAGTACATCTTCCTCGCCTGCTCCCAGCCGGAGCTTCAGGCCAAAGTCCTCGACCAGGCCGCCGGCAGCCCCTACGCCGTCTGCGACACCATCGAAGTCTACATCAAGAACGACCGGAAGGCCCTCGACAAGCTTATCCGCCGCTGCCAGGGGATGATCGTCAACGACATCGAAGCGCGGATGATAACCGGGGAGGACAACCTCGTCCGGGCGGCGGAAGGGATTTTCAAGAAATACAAACTCCGCTTCGTCGCCATGAAAAAGGGTGAGCACGGCGGCATCCTTGTCACCAAAAACGGCCTCGTCCCCTTCCCGGCCTACCCCCTCGACAAGATTGCCGACCCGACCGGCGCCGGCGACTGCTTTGCCGGCGGCTTCATGGGCACCCTCGCCAAGGCCGGCAAGGACGACGACGCCACCCTGAGGGATGCCGTCGTCAACGCCACCTCCGTCGCCAGCGTCGTCTGCGAAGGGCTCGGGTTGTCGTCCCTCCTCAAGGTGACGCCGGCCCAGGTCAAGGCCCGGGCCAAGGCGTTCCGGAAGATGACCTGCCTGTAGGCGTTTTTGCCCCACCGGAAAACGTCCGGTACGGAGTCGGAACAAGGACCGCACCATGCATGGAAAGATCACGAGGCACGCGCTGCGCGGCGGAGTCGTCGCCGCTATCCTCCTGGCCGTCTTTGTCGGCCTGATTGGCTGCGGCGGACAGAGCCGGCCGGAACCGGCGCGGTATTCCGGACCGGATTACCGGCCGGCGGCGGGAACCGCCCTGGCCGCGCCGGCCCGGCCGTTTGTCGTCGGCGCGCCGGCCGCTCCGGCGCCGACCCCGGCGCCAGCGTCACTGCCGGCCGCACCGGCCTGGCAGTCCCTGGCCGGACAAACCGTCATCCTCGACGCCGGCCACGGCGGAAAAGATCCGGGCGCCAGCCATTTCGGCCTGATGGAAAAGGACATCAACCTCGACCTCGCCCGCCGCACCGCCGCCATTCTCCGGGCGCGCGGCGTCAATGTGGTGATGACCCGGTCCACGGACGATTTCATTTCCCTGCCGGAACGGTCCGCCATCGCCAACCGGACGCCGAACGCCACCCTCGTCTCCATCCACGTCAATGCCGCTCCGGGGTACCCGACCAGCACCGGCGTGGAGACGTTCATCCTCTCAGGCGAATTCACCGACGCCGAACGGAGCCGAATCGCCGCGGAGCGGTTCAAGGCGAACGGCAGCAGTTCGCCCGAGAGCAAGGCCGCCCTCGCCACCCTCTGTGTCCAGGCGCGGAACCGCGGCCCGGCCCTGGCCGAAGCCATCACCCGGACCCTGTCGTCCCGCATCGGCGAACCGAACCGGGGCGTCAAGCAGAAGAACCTGGCCGTTCTCCGTGAGACCTATTTCGGACCGGCGGTCCTGGTTGAGGTCGGGTTCCTGACGAACCGGCGCTCGGCCGAACGAATGCGGACGGACGACTGGCGCCGCCGCACGGCTGACGCCCTGGCGGACGGCATCTGCGAATTTTTACGACTGCCCATCTGTTGACCGGCAGTGGTCCCGGACGCCGGGAAACCGCGTCCAGGGATTCGGGGAGATTGGACCGGCCCGCATTCCGGCCGCCGGTCCGCGTTACGGGGGAGGTACGTATGAGGTTTGCCACGCGGTAATCTGTTTTATCCACAACCAAGAAGGACCGTAATGCTTATGGAAGCGACAACCCCTCCTCTCCCCGAGCCGTCCCTGTTCGAGCAGGGCGGTTCTGTCATGTATGTGCTCCTCCTCGCGGCGATAATCGGCGTGACCTACATTATCTACTGCATGCTCGTTCTCCGGCGGAGCGCGGTCATGAGCGCGCCGCTTGTGCTGGTCGCCGAAAACGTGTCGGACGAATCCGAATTCGAGGACGCCATCGCCGTCTGTAAACGGGAAGGCGGCGCCTTCGCCGAAATCATCGCCTCCGTCATCGCCACCCGCGACCTTCCCCGGGAAGAATCCGAAGCCATTGTCGAAGGAGCCGGACGCCGCGCCATGCACGACCTTTCCCGGGGCACCCTCGCCCTTGAAGTCGTCTCCGGCACCTCCACCATGCTTGGCCTTCTCGGCACCGTCTCCGGCATGTTCAACATGATGATGACCATCAGCCACGCCGGCGTCAAAGACATCGGCGCCATTTCCGGCGGCATCGGCGAAGCCCTCATAACCACCATGTTCGGCCTCGCCATCGCCATCCCGGCCTACGTCGCCTACGTCTATTTCAGCCGCCGCGTCGAGGACATGGTCCTCATGATGGAGGAATACGCCATCCACCTCATGACCCGCATCCGCCGCGATCCCCTGGCCACCCCGGCCCGGTCCGGCGAGGCGCCGACCGCAGCCGCTGCGTCGGTCCGAACGGAGGAACCGCGCCGAACCCGAACGGCGGTGGCGCCGACCACGACGGCATCGACGACAATTTCGGCAACGGCCAGACAATCGACTGCGGCGGCGGCGTCCGGCAGGCCGGTGGTTACGCCGGAGAGTAAACCGTCCCCGGCCACACCGGCCCGGCGGGAGGACGGGGAATGAAGTTCGCCGCAAAGCGCCGGTCGGGCGGCGGGGTCATCAACCTGACGCCCCTGATTGATTGCATATTTCTCCTCGTTATTTTTATAATGCTCGCGGCCCGCTTCGAACCGGAAGGCGGTATTCCCGTGGACCTGCCGTCGGCCCAGGCCGGCGAGACGCCCCGGAAGGTCGAACGCCTCAACCTGACCGTAACGGCGGACGGGCGGTTTTATATCGAGGACGAGGAAATTCTCGTCGAGGATATCGAGCGGAAAATAATCGAATACCGTACCGCCGCCGGCGACCCGGACGGCAAGGACATCGTCCTTGTCGTCAACGGTGACAAGGAAGCGAATCACGGACGCATTGTCGAAGCGCTTGACGCCGCGTCCCGGGCCAAGCAGCAGAAGGTCACCATCCGGACCCGTCAATAGAATTCCGCCTGCGTCGGTTCCGGTCTCGTCGCCGTATGGCGTGTCGAATCCGGAGTTCGGCGTTTTTTCCGCTTGGACAACATGGCAGACGCCAGCTTTTTCCTTATTTCAACTGACGATTCCAGTCTTGAAAACAGCTTCGGGAAGGACAGGACAATGCGGCGTTTTCTTTTCGTGCTCCTCTTCGCCGTTCTCGCGGCTCCGGCCGCCGTTCCGGCCGTCGACGACATGCAGGCCGTGACGGCGGTGTGGGCGGACTTCACGGCGTCCCTCAGGCGCGGCGACTACCGGGCGGCGCACCAGTTGTTTTCGCCCCAGTCGCAACTGGCCATGCCCTACGCCGATTTCGTCGGCGAATACAACCCCATTTCCGTCGCCCGGGAAATGATCCTGGCCCGGCCCGAAAACCAGGCCACCAATCTCCAGACCGACTGGGCCGAACTGACCTTCTCCGGCACCAATCCCGCCACCGGCCGGCCGTTCCGGGTCGGGGTTTCCCTCGTGAAGAACGGCGGCCGCTGGGGCCTCGTCGCCGCCCGGAACGAAGAGCGGGAACGGACCGAGGCGGAGGCGCGGGCGGTCCTCGCCTTTGCCTGGAACAACCGGACCGCGGCGCCGACCCTTCGGGAGGTGGCCGCCGCCATCGTCCGGACCCAGGGGAACAATCCGGTATTCGGCTACTACCGGCTGGAAAGCGACGGCGAGACCTTCCGCATGTTCCCGCTCCAGCCGGGCATCCGGACCTTCTACGTGGACAAGTGGGGAGAGGTCAGGTCGGTCGAACAAACGCCGCCGGCGCCGCGCCTCGAATCGGCCGCCGCCCTGCCGGTTCCGGAACGGGCGCCGCCACAGGAAACGCCCCCGCCGCCGGTCCGCGACCGGAACGTCATGCCGGAACTGGCCGAGCCGCCCGGCCCGGCCGGACGTCCGCACCGCCAAAGCGATCCGGGAGAGATGCCGGAACCGCCAGAACCGCCGGCGCCGGACAGCGGACGGACGCGAATAACCGACAACCCGCCGACGCTCAGGCTCCCGGACACCATTCATTGACCGATCCGGACGTCTGTTCGTTTTCGGAGGTTGCCGCCCTGTACCCGGCGTTACTCCGACATTCTCCGACCCGACGCCTGCCGAAGCGCGCCGGTTTCAGCCGGAACGCCTGTCCGGGCAGAACGCCAAGCGCGGCAACATTGGCGGTGAAGGGTTGCGGCGGGACCGGAGGCGGTTATAATCAACTTTTGACGGATGATCCTGCCTGACGCGGCTTTTCCCGTCCTACGATTTCGGGCAGGCAGGCCTGGTTCATTCCCGTCTGGCACGACGATCCATCGGTGCGGTCATTTTTTACAGTCAAGGGATCGACATGTCGTTTCCGCTCACGTTGCTGGTGATATTCCTGGCCCGTTGCACCGATGTGGCAATGGGCGTTTTTCGTATCCTCCTGGTGGTGAAGGGATGGAAAATCCTGGCGGCGTGCCTCGGCTTCTTCGAGGTCATGGTGTTTATTTCCGTCATGAACATCATCATGGGCGGCGGCAAATCCCTCACCATCCCGGAACTCCTCGCCTACTGCGGCGGCTTCGCCACTGGAAACATCGTCGGCTCGTTCCTTGAAAACAAGCTGATGGACGCCTATGTCATCGCCGAAATCATCGCCGAACAGAACGACCGCTCCGAAGAACTCATCACCCAGCTCCGCGCCGCCGGCCTCGGCACCACCGTCATCCACGGCGAAGGGCGAAGCGGCCCGCGGCTCCTTATCAAGGTCATCTGCTCCAGAAAACACACGGACAAAGTGAAGGAAATATCCGACAACCACGGCGGTTTCCTCTATTTCAGCGATGTCAAGGCCGTATCGGGCGGGTATTTTTCCGGCGTCAAGCGGAAGTGATTCGGGAGATGGAAATTCGCGGAAAACTTCCGGCGGGACGGGAAGGGTGTTCCGGAATGTCGGACTTGGCCGTCAGACAGTAGATTTCGCATCGGCTTCCGACAGGCATTCAGGGAAAAACGGGGAACATCACACTATGACACGAGGCGGTATACGGGTGCGGCGGATGCGGGTTTGGCCCGCCATTGTCGCGCCTCTCGGACTGACATTCATTTTCGCGGTGGCGGTCTGGCTGTTCGCGTCCAAAGTGGCGTCGGATCAGGAAGAACTGACCGCCGCGGCCCTCCGCCTGGAAAGCTACGCCAGGCTGGAAGCGCGGGAGCTTACCGATGAAGCGGGACGCCGCCTGGCGGAATTCCTCCAGCAACAGGCCGAAGGCCAGAGCTTTCAGGAACGCACCCTCCGCCTCGAACTCAAGGCCATCACCGACAACCTCTACCGCCTCCTCGCCGCCAACCTGGAAAAGAGCCGGAGCAAAACCGCACCCCGGCGCACGGTCGGACAATTCCCGTCCGGCTTCGAAGGCGTCCGCCACTACCTTGAACTGTCCGGGACGGAGAACCGCTCGGACCCGGCGGTGGACGCGCTCCGGGCCTGTTCCCCGGAACTGGCGGCGCTGTTGCCGGCCGGCGCATCCATGGCGGTGGTGCGGGACAACTTTGAAGAACTCCTGTCCCTCGGCGGCGGCACCGTCCCCGAGAACGCCGTCAGCGGCAGCATGTCCCGGAGCTTTGTCTGGGGCGACGGCGAAAACGGCCGCGACTGGACCCTCCAGGTGCGCCTGAGCGTACCGGACGAAAACCCGCCGGCCGGCCCGGACGACATCGTCCGTCACCTTTCCGAATCCCTCGGGAACCGTCGTCTCGACCGGGCCGTCTGGCGCGGCTGGCTCATCGGGAAGGGCGGCCAGGCCCTCGCCTTCTTTCCGACCGGCGTCGCCGACGACGCCCCGCCCTTTATCGACCAACCCGAAGAATGGGTCGACCTCGACGGCCGCCGGCTGGTCTGGCTGGACAAACGCCGCCTGGAAAACAACCATGACTATGCCGTGGCGGTCTCGGTGTCAATCGACCGGCCGCCGCCACCGCTGGTGGTGTCTGAAGAATTCTGGCGCGACCGGCGCTGGAGCCTGACGCTCGGATTTCTTGGCGCCCTGTCGCTGTTCGGCTGGGTCTGGTTCGGCGTGGCGCTGTTTCAGAACCGCCGCCGCCTCGGCGCCGGTTTTGTCGAAGCGGTCGGTATCGGCGCCGCAGTCGGATCCGGCGTTGGCCCCGCCTCCGCTTTCGGGTCCGGCGCCGGTAAAGGTGCGGGGCCGACTACAGGTAAACCGGTTCCTGTCGCCCCTCTCACCGCGTCCGCGACCGGGACACCCGCCCGACCGGCGGCTGGTGCGGCTGTGGGTCCGGCTGTCACGGCCGGCGGACGGGCGGAACGGCGGCTCGTCCGCGACCAGACCGTCCAGCGCCGCCTTCCCGAGTCGGCCGAACTGATCATCGCCAGCATCGACGACAAGGG